>NZ_JBFUFK010000038.1:0-154010 GCF_056403475.1 Rhizobium sp. P2_G9
CCGTCAAATCACTTCCGTCAAATCACTTGGAAAACGAAGCGCGTCTCGGTTATGCTCACGCCGAGCGATAGCAGTCCAGGTCATCGGAAACCCCATTTTGATTTAGCACCAAAAGGGAATCACAACCTGCTGTTATCGCTCAACTACTTTTAAATCGGGCTCTCAGCCAATTCCGACCAATAGCGGACATCCTTGTAGCGCCAGGATTGATCTCTCGGATGCGCCCACAGACCGGGCGACTGGTGCCCGACGCAGTTCATTTCGAACGCGTTGAATCGAATCGGCTTGGTCATCGCTTGCCTCATACATATAATCTATAGATATAATGTATTTATAGATCGCGGCAGAAGCTGTGTTCCAAATCAAAAGGCTTTGAGAGAAAAGTATTCCGATCGAAACTGGAGCGGCGCGATCCCGGGACCGCGCCGCTTTATTTGCGTCAGGCCGGCGCGCTGCCGATGCGCCACTGGAACGGCGGCGGCGTGCCGTTGACGGCGTAGTCGCCGACGATGCGGTCCTTATAGATGCGCGGATTGTGCGAAGAAAGCGTCCGGGCATTGCGCCAATGCCGATCCAGCCCGTTGGGCTTGCGGGTGGCCGAGGCGCTCAGCGCATCGAAGGCGATGGTTGCGGCCTGCAGGATCAGATCGCTGACCACCGTCTGCGCCTGGGCGACTTCGAGTTCGGCCTGGATATTGGCACGGTCCTCCGCCTCGGCATCGTCGACGAAATGCGCTTCGAACGCCCGCTGAACCGCGGCTGCCGCCTGCAATACGATGGCGCCCGCGCTATAGGCCGCGCCGCGCACCCGCCCGACCACCTGCAGCACCTGCGGGTCCTGGCTCGAAAGCGGGCCGTTGGCATGGGTAAACGTGCGCTTGCGTGCCGCCACCGCCTTGGCGAGATCATTGGTCAGCGCCCGGCCGATGCCGGCCAGCGTCGCCAGGTGATAGATCTGGTAGAAGGCCGCACCATATTTGAAGCGTTCCTCCTCGACCCTGATATCCTCGGCGGCGACAGAGACATTGGTGAAGGTCGTGGTGCCGCTCGCCGTCAGCACCTGGCCGAAACCGTCCCAATCGTCGATGACGTCGACGCCCTGAGCATGCCGGGGCACGGCGACGCCGATCGCGTTGCCCTCGCTGTCGGAGGCACCTGTGTCGATCCAGTCGGCGAACAATGACCCTGTCGTGTAATATTTCGCGCCGTTGAGGATTAGCCCATCGGCATTGGCGGAAACATGGGTGGAAAAGCGCTCGATATTGGCGCCGCCGCCGATCTCCGTCCAGGCATTGCCGGCGACTTCGCCGCCGCCGATGCGGGCGAACCAGCGCTTGCGCCGCTCCTCGATCTTGGAGTTCAGCAGGTCCTCGGTGAAGCCAAAATGGCCGCGCAGGATCTGGGTAATGTTGGAATCGGCCTCCGACAGTTCAATCAGCAGGTTCGCCAGTTCGGGCAGCGTCGCACCCTTGCCGCCGGCGTCGACCGGCAGCCGCACCGCGCCGAAGCCGGCGGCTTTCAGCTTGTTGACCGCGTCGAACGGCAGGTCGCGTTCAAGATCGCGGCGAACCGCTTCGCTCTCGATCTCCGCGAAGATGGGACGGAACGGCGCGGCGATCTGCTCATAGTTCTGTGTCGGCCCGCTGCCCCAGCCGCGTTCAGCCTGGGCGACCCCACTCTGCAGCTGTTTCTCGTTGATCTGTAACATCGTTTCTTCCTTCCAAGTGAATGAATTATCGAGCGGATCGCCTCGCGGAAATCCGCTTCCGCGGCGGCAAGGATCAGGCAAGTCCGGCTGCACGTGTCGGCTGTTCGGACCATCGGAACGAGGCACCCGTATGCCGCGCCGGCAGGCGGTCACCCTCGCCGAACAGGCGGCTGCGCAGCGTGCCCTCGGCATAGGCGGTCTTGTAGAGGCCGCGATCCTGCAGAGCCGGCACGACCACGTCGACGAAGTCCTCGTAACTCTCCGGCATCACGATGCGGGTCATGTTGAAGCCGTCGATCTCGCCCTCTTCGATCCAGGAGGCGAGCTCGTCGGCCACATGCGAGGCATCGCCGACGATCACCGGATAGCGCCCGCCGATCGCGACTTCCTTCAGCAGCTGGCGCTTGGTCCAACCGCGCTGCTGCGCCAGCTGGGTGACGGATTGGATGGAGTTCGACGTGCCGTAGGCGATCGGATCATCGAGGCCGTAACGGGAGAAATCCACGCCGGTGCCGGCGGCAAAATGCGCCAATCCCGCCTCCGGGCTGGCATAGGGCCGGTATTCCGCCAGCTTCTCCTCGGCTGCCTTCTGCGACAGGTCGGCAACCACGGTGATGCCGACGAAGATCTTGATGTCGTCGGGCCGGCGGCCGGCGGCGACTGCGGCCTGCCGCAGCGCCCGCGACGTCTTCTGCGCCGCGGCCTTGTCGCCGGCGCTGATGAACACGCATTCCGCATGCTTGGCGGCAAATTCCCGGCCGCGGCCGGACGTGCCGGCCTGGTAGAGCACCGGCGTGCGCTGCGGCGACGGCTCCGACAGATGATAGCCGTGCGACTTGTAGAACGGGCCATCATGCGCGATCGGCCGCACCTTGGACGGGTCAGCGAAGATGCGGCGCGCTCGATCAACGATCACGGCATCGTCGTCCCAGCTTCCCTCCCAGAGCTTGTAGAGCACGTCGAGATAATCGTCGGCGCGGTCGTAGCGAGAATCGTGCTCCGCCTGCTTGTCGAGGCCGAGCGCGCGGGCCGCACTATCGAGATAGCCGGTGACGATGTTCCAGCCCATGCGGCCACCGGTCAGGTGGTCAAGCGTCGACATGCGTCGGGCAAATGTATAGGGCGCTTCGGAGCTGACATTGACGGTGACGCCGAAGCCCAGATGTTTCGTCACCGCCGCCATGCCGGACACCAGCATCATCGGATCGTTGACCGGCAATTGCACGGACTCGCGCAGCGTCAGGTCGACCGAGCCTTGATAGACATCGTAGACCCCGACGATATCGGCGAGGAAGATGCCGTCGAACAGGCCGCGCTCCAGCGTCTGCGCCAGCGAGGTCCAGTAGGACAGGTTCTTATATTCCGACGAACGGTCGCGCGGATGCGTCCAGAAGCCATGATTGATATGGCCGACGCAGTTCATGTTGAAGGCGTTGAGCAGGATCTGTTTCTTCTTGGTCATCGTCTCATCCCCAAAACCGCACGATGGCGGCCCGCAGGGCTCCGTTGAGAAAAAGCGGCCAACCGCCCCACATCACAGCGTGAGCACTGAGATGCGAGGCGGCGGCCCTCGTCATTCGACCTGGCTAGTCTTTTGCTTTGTCGCAGGTTCTTGTCGGAAAACAGTGCGACACTTTTCCGGAACCTGCTCAGCTCCAGGGATGGCGCGGCGGGTTGATGCCGTTGAGATAGAAATTGCCGACATGGAAGAATTTCCACCGCACCGGATCGTGCAGCGTGTGCGCCCGGGCATTGCGCCAATGCCGGTCGAGATTGTGCTGGGCGAGCGTCGAGCGCGTTCCGGCCAGTTCGAACAGCTTGTTGGTGGCGAGGATGGCGATTTCGGTGGTCAGCACCTTGGCTTCCGCCGTCTTCACCGTCGCCTGGGCGACGTTTTCCTCGGTCGCCTCGACCTGCGCCTTGTCGATCGCAAGCCCGGCGATGTGCAGCAGCGCCTCGGCTGCGTGCAGCCGGATTTCCAGATCGCCGATCGCCGAGACCGTGAACGGGTCCTCGCCCGCCGTTTCCTTGCCGCTGTCGATCCAGGGCCGCGACTGGGTCTTGATGAAGGCGATCGTGTCTTCGATCGCACCCTTGGCAATGCCGGCATCGATCGCCGCCTGGATGATCTGCGACACCGGGCCGGCAACGGTCGGCCGATCGAAGGCAGCCACCGGCAGCAACCGGCTGAGCGGCACGCGGACATTGTCGATCCGCACACTGCCCGACGCCGTGGTGCGCTGGCCGAAGCTCGACCAATTGTTGGTCACGGTGATCCCCGGCGCATCGCGCTCGGTGAAGACGAGGAAGCCCTGGCCGGTCTCGTCGACGGCAACGATCGGGATGATGTGCGACAGCAGCGCGCCGGTTGTGTAGAATTTTTCGCCGTTGACCACCGCCTCGGCGCCGTCATAGCTGACCTTCGTCTCGAAGGCGGCGACGGTTTTGCTGTGCAGTTCCGAGAAGGCGTTGCCGAAGCGCAGGCCCTTCAGCACCCAGCCGAAGAATTCCTTCTTCTGCGCTTCCGTGCCGTCGAGGTCGATATGGCCTGATATCGCCAGATGGTTCTGGGTGATCTGCGCAATCGAGGAATCGGCCGACGCAATGATCTTGATCACCTCGGCCAGCGTCGCATAGGACACGCCCGGCCCGCCATATTGCTTCGGCACGTTGATGCTCCAGAGGCCGCTCTGCGAATAAAGGTCCAGTTCTTCGAGCGGCAGCAGGCCCTCGCGATCGCGGAAAGCCGCTCCCTCGGAAAACGTCTCGGCAAGCTTCTTCGCCACCTCGATCGCTTCGGCATCCGATTTGATGATGTGAGCGGGCTTGGCCGGATGCGGCCGTGGCGGCACCGGATCGGCCGAGTTGACGCGCGGATGTTGCGAATAGTCGATCTTGCTTTCTGCCTGGGAACCCATGGCTGTGCTTCCTTTCGAAATGCCCGCCGGCCAGGAGCCAGGCGGTTCGGTTGCTGTTGAACCGGTGGCGCGGACCGCCACTCTCTTGTTATCCGCCATATTCAATGATGCTGAGCCCGGCATTGTAGTCGGTGGCGTAGATCAGCCCGGCGGGGTCGACGAACACATCGGCAGACTGGATCACCTTCGGGCGCGGGCGGCGGTCGATCATCCGCTCAGGTGCGGCCGGCACCAGGGCGCCGGTTTCTTTCGGCCGGTAGGGATCGGAAATGTCGAAGGCACGGATGCCGGCATTCTGCCAGGTGGCGAAGATCAGGCTGGAAGACCGGAACGTTCCGGGGCGGTTTTCATGCAGGTTGTGCGGACCGAAATGACCGCCCTTGGCCGAATAATCCGCCTCGTCGGGAATGGGAAAGGTCGCAATCGACACCGGATTTACAGGCGCGCGCATGTCGAACACCCAAGTGTGTTTGCGGCCATCCGCCTCGTTGTCGGCCACCGCCTCATCGGCGACAACAAGCAGGTCGCGGTCGATCAGCGGGAGCGCCGAATGCGTGCCGCCGCCATAGGGTGGCGACCAGTTGCGATGCACGATCAGCCGCGGCCTAGTCCTGTCGGAAACATCGATCAGCGTCAGCCCGCCGTCGCGCCAGCAGGCATAGGCGATATCGCCTTCGACCACGGCATGATGCAGCGCATAGCGCCGCCCCTCGCTCCATGTCGGCGTCTCGCCGGCGGCCTTGTTCATGCCCGGCAGCCAGAAGCGTCCGGCCTCGACGGGCTTCGTCGGATCGGCGAGGTCGACGATCAAGAGGATATAGTCGGTGAAGCCGTCGATCAGCGCCGAGACATAGGCCCAGCGGCCGCCGACATACCAGATGCGGTGAATGCCGACACCATCGACCGGGAAGAAGCCTATCCGCGACGGCCGGGCAGGCACGGAAATGTCATAGATCGCCATGCCCGCAGACCACGGCCTCGTCTTCATGGCGCCACCGGCCGTGCCGAGCGTATCGCCAATCGAAGTGGTGTAATAATCCTTCTCATCGGCAAAGGCAGCTTCTGCGAACAGGTCGAGCGCATGCACGACCAGCAAAAGGTCGTCATGGGTCTGTAGATGGATCGTCCAGGTCTTCGGCGGCGCCGGCACGAAAGTCGACTCGCCAGGCCTTTTGGGATCACGCACATCGATGATCGAAAACCCGCCGGACCAGGGGTGGGCGATATAGGCATGGCCGCGATGCACCATCAGTTGCAGCCCGTCGCCGCGTCCACCCTGATCCGAATGGCCGAGCAGGCGCATATTGCGGGCATAATCCGGCTGCGGAAATGCCATCTCAGCGCGCCTGGCCGACTCGGAACGAGCGCATGGCCACGGCAGCCAGCAGCAGCCCGCCGGCGCTCCAGAAGGCTTCAGCAGAGTAGCGGCGGATGCCGAGGAAATGGTCCTGCCGGCAGAGCGATTCTGCCAGCGAGCAGATATCGGTGTTGCGCGCCAGGCAGGGGACGACCTCGGAAAAGGTCATCGTATTGGTCTTCAAGAGTTCGTCGAAGACCACCCACCACCAGAGAATGGCAAGCGTGGTGAGCACGCCGCCGACGATCAGCAAGGCGTTGGAAAGCGAGATCCTAGTCATGGACGATGCCCAGTTTGGAGAGCAGTTCCTGGCGCAGATGCACGAGGGCGTCATCGTCGCGCTTGCGCGGATAGGGCTTGTCGACACTCACTTCGTGAATGATGCGCGCCGGCCGGTCGCTGAAGACGATGACGCGATTGGCGAGCAGCAGCGCCTCCTCGACGTCATGGGTGACGAGGATCGCGGTGAAGCCGGCATCCTGCCAGAGTTTTGTCAATTCCTGCTGCAGGCCGAGACGGGTAAGCGAATCGAGCTTGCCGAAGGGCTCGTCGAGCAGCAGCAGATGCGGATCGTTGACCAGCGCCCGGGCAATGGCGACGCGCTGCGCCATGCCGCCCGAAAGCTGGTTGGGATAGGCATCGGCGAATTTCTCCAGCTTGACGATCCTCAGCGCCTCGTCGACGCGCGATGCATGCGTCTTGAGCAGGCCGCGCGCTTCGAGCCCGGTGGCGACATTGTTGCGCACCGTGCGCCAGGGAAACAGCGTCGGATCCTGGAACACCAGGATGCGCGACGGATCGGGCGCAGTGATCGGCGCCCCTTCTTCCAGCAACCGGCCCTGGCGCGGCGTATCGAGGCCGGCGGCGAGGCGCAGCAGCGTGGACTTGCCGCAGCCGGACGGCCCGAGCAGCGCGATGAACTCGCCCGGCTTGACCGAAAGGTCGACATTGTCGAGCACGGCCAGCCTCTCGCCATTGATGACGAAGTGATGCGAGACATTCTCGACATCGAGCGCGATGGCGCGGCGTTCGACGGCAGATGGATTGACGGTGACGTTCATCAGATGAGCCCTCTTTCCTGGCCGGTCAGCAGGCGGTCGCGGGCGACGAACAGCAGCTTGACGATTCCCGAGCAGAGCAGCGCCATGATGACGATCGTGGCGTAGACATTGGCATAGCCGGAATAGGCCGTCTGGAACTGGATATACCAGCCGAGCCCGTATCGTGCGCCGAGCATTTCGGCGACGACCAGCACTGCGAAGGAATAATAGAGGCCCATGAACAGGCCGACGAAAGTGTGCGGCAGCGACGCAGGAATGGCGATCTTGGTGATCAGGTAGCGCGAATCCGCCCCCAGCGTCCGGGCGACGTCATAAAACGCCTTGTTGACCGAGGCGACGCCGGAAGCGGTGAGGATCGCCACCGGAATGCCGCAGGAGAGCGCCACAATGAAGATCGAAGCGTCGAACGTGGTCGGGAAGAAATAGAAGGTCGCGGGAATCCACGCCGTCGCCGGCACCGGCCCGATCAGCTTCAGCACCGGCATGGCCCAATAATTGAACCGCACCGACGAGCCGAGCGCCACACCAAGCACGAAGCCCACGGCAATGCCGGAAAAGAAGCCGAGCCCCCAGAGCCTGAGCGAATAGGCGATGCAGATCAGCAGCCGCTGCCATTCGACCACATAGACGTTGAGCAGGCCATGCGGCGGCGAGAAGAACGGTTTCGGCAGCCAGCCGGTCTTGGCGGTCGCATATTCCCAGAGCAGGAACCAGACGCCGAGCGCGATCAGCCACGGGCCGTAATAAGTGAATTTGGCGCCGGCCGCACCCATGCGCGGCACGGCAAAGCCAAGTGCTGCAAGCACGATCGCCCCTGTCCCCATGATGGCGGCGAACAGCGGACCGCTGCCCCAGGCGATCACATCCGGCAGGGCGACCGTGACGATCGCCGTCAGCGCCCAGAACAGGGCGGCAATGAAACCGGAGGTCCAGACACCCTGCCGCAAGGACAGGGTGCCGATCCGGTCGTCGACAAAGGTCGGCGCGGCGTCCGTCATGGTTTTGGTCCTTATGCCAGGAGGTTGACCGTGATGCGCTCGGCGAACTCCTTCGGGTCCGTCGACGGGTCGAGAACCTTGACGAGCTTCAGGTCTTCCGAGGTGATGCGAATCTGCTCCACCAGTTCCGGGCCGATCGGATGATTGTGGGTCCTGAGATTGCCGATCACCGCGACAAGGTCCTCGAGGCTGAGGCCGGCCGGCTTCAGCGCTTCGAGATACCATTGCGCCACTTCTTCGACATGGCCGGAGACATATTCGTGGATCTCGATATTGGTCTCGGCGAGCCGGCGCAGCGCATCCTTGTTGGCCTGCAGGAACGGGCCATTGGCGCCGAGCACGCAGCAGGTATGGTTCTCGTAGACGCCGGTCTGGGTGTCGGCGATCAGCTTGAAGTCGAACTTCTTTTCGATCGAATAGGCCCAAGGGTCGAGATGGGCGGCGAGATCCGCATCGCCGCGCTTGACCGTTTCGCCGACGAGATCGAAGGGCACGGCCTTCCAGGTCACGTCGTTTTCCGGATCGATGCCCGCCTTCTTCAGCGTCACCTGGAAAGCGACCTGCGGCGGCGCGCCAATGCCATAGGTGGCGATGGTCTTGCCCTTGACGCCGGCGAGATCGGTAATGCCGGATTCCTTTGACGCCATAAGCCGCTGGCAGCCGCCATGCGAGCCGACGAACAGCTTGACGTCAAAGCCCTGCTCCAGCGGCTTCAGCCAGTCGCCGATCAGGCCGGCGCCGGCATCGGCCTTGTTGGTGGCCAGCGCCTGGATCAGCGTCTGGCCGCTGGCGCCCTGGTAGAACAATTCGACGTCGAGATTGTGCTTGTTGTAAAAACCCTTGGCGACGCCGAAGCCGAGCGGCGAATGGCAGGCCGCCACTTCCGTCCAGGCGAGCCGGATATGCGGCGCTGGGCCGGCGATGGCCGGGGTGAACAGGCTGTTGCCGGCAATTGCACCCGCGGCGACCACGCCCGTGCCAAGCGCCGCACCCTTGAGCACCGTGCGCCGCGAAACGCCGGCCTGGCTGGCGCTGGACGACTTGCTGTCCTGATCCGTCATATCATTCCCTCCGGATATGAGCGCTGCCCCTGCAGGCTCCGATTGCCTAAGCATAGGCGGCATTTTCGCTTAATCAATACAGTTTATAGATTTTATGTTCTAACTTTTCGATCACGAGTGAAACGAGTTTGCGCCAGCGCTGCAATCAACGAAAAATCCGTACGAAGCGATTTGCTAATATAGTATTTTTATCGTTATTTTTCATATTTTTATATCTTTTTTATAGACAATATTGCTTTATCGCATCGCACAGCCTATCGTCGCACCATCACCGCGCCGGAGACAACCGGCAGGAAAAAGACGAAAGAAAGGGAGTGCGCTGTGGCCGCTGAACAATCCTTGCCCATCCTCAATCTCGAGCGCTTCGCACCGGACCATCCGGAACGCGATGCGGCGCTCGCGGAATTGCGCAATATCGCCCATACGCTCGGCTTCTTCTATCTCTCCGGCCACGGCATCCCGCAGGAGCGCATCGACGGCGTGCTGGCTTTGTCGCGGAAATTCTTCGCCTTATCGGATGAGGACAAAGTCGAAATCCAGATGAAGAACTCGCCGCATTTCCGCGGCTATAACGGTCCCGGCCTCGAATATACCCGCGGCCAGAAGGACTGGCGCGAGCAGGTCGATTTCGGCGCCAGCCGCGACAGGCTCACCGTCAATGCCGGCGATCCGCCCTGGAAGCGGCTGGTCGGCCCCAACCAGTACCCCTCCGCCCTGCCCGAATTGAAACCGGCAATCGAGCAATGGATCGCCGACGTCACCTCGGTCGGCATCCGCGTGCTGAAGGCCTATGCCGAGGCGCTCGGCCAATCGCCCGATGTGTTCGCGCCGATCTATGCCGGCGGTCCCAACCAGTTGCTGAAGATCATCCGCTATCCCGGCCGCGACAAAACCGAGACCGACCAGGGTGTCGGCGCCCATAAGGATTCGGGCTTCGTGACGCTGCTACTGCAGGATACCGGCGCCGGCCTGCAGGTCGATGACGGCCATGGCGGCTGGATCGAGGCCAAGCCGGTGCGCGGCACCTTCGTCATCAATACCGGCGAGATCCTGGAAATGGCCTCGAACGGCTTCCTGCGCGCCAATATTCACCGAGTGGTGACACCCAAGGCCGGTACGGACCGCATGTCCGTCGCCTTCTTCCTCGGCGCCAATCTCTCCGCCACCGTACCAGTCCTGACCTTGCCGGAGGACCTGCAAAAACAGGTGCGCGGCGTCACCCAAGATCCACTCAACCCGCTGTTCAGCGAAGTCGGCCGCAATTTCCTCAAGTCGCGGCTACGCTCGCATCCCGACGTCGCCCAGGCGCATCACGCCGACCTGATCACCGAACAGCAAAAGGTCGCCGAGACCGCCTGATCCATCAACGCCGAGCCAAAGGAGCCGGATATGAACCTCCATCTCAACCCCGACGAGGCCGCCCCGACCACGCCCGCCCCGCCCGCGGGAACTGCGCTGTTCAAGAGCAGGCATCCGGAAACGATCGCGCTGCATGGCGGCAGCTATCGCTTCGACCCGACCACCGGCGCGGTCGCCGTGCCGATCTACCAGTCGACCTCGTTCCAATTGCCGGGTACGGAAGGTGCCGACAAGCTCTTCGCGCTCGAAGCGCCGGGCCATCTCTATACCCGCGTCTCCAACCCGACCCAGGATGCCTTCGAGCAGCGGCTCGCCGAAATCGAAGGCGGCGTCGCGGCACTGGCGCTGGGCTCCGGCCAGGCGGCCTCGGCCTTCGCCGTGCTCAACCTCGCCCGCGCCGGCGACAACATCGTCTCCGCCGTCGGCATCTATGGCGGCACCTGGGCGCTGTTTGCCGCAACACTGAAAAGCTTCGGCATCGAGACCCGCTTCGTCGACCCGACCGATCCGGAAGCCTTTGCCCGAGCCACCGACGACAAGACCCGCGCTTACTATGCAGAATCCCTGCCCAATCCGAAGCTGGAAGTCTTCCCGATCGCCGAGGTCGCCGGCATCGGCCGCCGCTTCGGCATCCCGCTGATCGTCGACAACACCGCGGCTCCCCTGATCATCCGCCCGTTCGAGCACGGGGCGGCCGTCGTGGTCTATTCGACCACCAAATATATCGGCGGTCATGGCACCTCGATCGGCGGCGCGATCATCGAAAGCGGCACTTTCCCCTTCGCCAATTATCCGAAACGCCTGCCGACCCTGCACGAGCCCGATCCGAGCTACCAGGGCGCCACCTGGCTGCAAAAGGCGGAAAAGATCGGCTTCTTCGCCTATATCCTGCGTGCCCGCGCCGTGCTGTTGCGCGACCTCGGCGCCGCAATCAGCCCGCAGAATGCCTTTCAGTTCCTGCAAGGCCTGGAAACCCTGCCGCTGCGCCTCATCCAGCACAATCGCAATGCCGAGATCGTCGCCGACTATCTCAAGACCCATCCGAAAGTGTCGAACGTCATCTTCCCGAAATTCCAGACCGGCACGGCCAAGGCCAATGCCGACAAATATCTGAAACCCGGCAATTTCGGCGCGCTTGTCGGCTTCGAACTCAAGGATGGTCGCGATGCCGGCCGGCGTTTCATCGACGCTCTGCAGCTCTTCTACCACGTCGCCAATATCGGCGATGCGCGGTCGCTGGCGATCCATCCCTCGACCACCACCCATTCGCAGCTCTCCGCCGAGGATCAGCTGTCCACGGGCGTCACACCGGGCTATGTCAGACTGTCTATCGGCCTCGAGCATCCCGAGGATATCCTCGCCGATCTCGAGCAGGCGATTGCGGCAGCCTGAACAGGCGGGGTGGCGTTCTTCCCTGCTGCGCCACCCCGTCCGGATTCCATCATGACCCGCTACATCAAAACCGACAAAGCCGCTCCACCGCCAAAAACCGCCCGCTATTCACATGCGGTGGAGGCCAACGGCTTCCTGCTCGTCACCGGCCAATTGCCGATCGATCCCGCCCATCCGGACGCAGCGCTGCCGGCATCGATCGGGCAGCAGACGGAGCTCGTCTTCCGCAATCTTGCGCTGATCGTCGAGGCATCCGGCTATCGCCTCTCGGACACTGTCTTCGCCCGCATCTATCTCAGCCATTTCGAACGTGACTATGCGGGCTTGAATTCCGTCTATCACCGCTATTTCAACGACGAGGCTGCCTTCCCCGCCCGCACGACGGTCGGCGTCGCCAGGCTGGGCCGGGATGCGCTGGTGGAAATCGACCTGACACTTGCCCGCCGTCAATGAGTCCTACGGCTTTATTGCAGCTTCGCCGAGACTTGTGAGCCTGGTCCAGCGCCTTGCGAGAAACAAGAGGTTGAAAGAGCTCCAATTCCCCAGCAGGCATCGATCACCGGAACATGACTGCTCCCTAAAAGCAGTGTTGAATCATTTTCCAGATGAGTTGTGGATCGTCCGCTGATAGCGTGCCGACATTGGCGATATGGCGCAAAAGAGATGTCTAGAAAGATCGTATGGAGTATTGTTCACGATTTTGAAGATGATACGTTTTGCGATCATTTCAAAATAATCGGCATTTTTCGAACCCGAGAGCAAGCGAGAGCGGTCGTTCGCCGTTTGAAGGAGAAACCAGGATTCGTTGATCATCAGAAAGGCTTCTTTGTCGACAATCGCACCCTCAATTATGGCGAGTGGGCTGAGGGTTTTGTCACCATGATCGGCACCAACGAGATGCCAGAGCCGGAGATACCCACAGACCTGGCTACGGCCTTGGATTTCGAGATCGAGGAAAGCCAAGATGGCTTGTGGTATGTCCTACATTCCTATCTCGATGAGTGGAACTGCACAGAAACAAAGGACATCGGGCTGTATTCCGACCTGGAATTGGCAAGGAACGCTGTCAGAGATCGATTGGACCAACCGGGATTTCGCAGCCGACCAAATGGATTTCAAATCATACCGATGACACTCGGGCGGATCGCCTACGAGGGCGGCTTCTGACCGCACCTCGTTGTCGCCGGAAATTTGTCAGCAGTACATAGAACAGGTTTGCAATCACGCTCGGTTCGCCTTGGCGGCAAGGGCGAGCCCGTGGGCTGCGCCGAGCAGCGGATAGCGCTCGGCGTCGACAAACTTCGTCACGATCTCGTCCTTCCCATCGAACTGCGATGTCACGAGATAGAGGCTCCCGGTCGGCACGCTGGCGCCCAATTCCACCAAGAGCGGCCGCAATGTGTGGTTCGGCGCCAGCGAGTGATCGGGCGCGCCGCCGGTGAAGACGGGGATTGCCACGGTGCCCTTGAGTCCGCCGGTGTCGTAGCGGTCGAGAAAAGCCTTGAGCAGGCCAGTATAGCTCGCCTTGTAGGTCGGCGTGGCGAAAACCACGAGACCGGGCTCGGCGACGCTCTTCGTCAGCGCCTTGACGCTCTCCGAATTCCAGTCGAATAGGCCCGCGGCATGGTGTGAGAGCTCGATCACCTCGACCTCATCCGACGTGCCGACCAGACCGGCAATCGCCTTGCCAACGGCCACGGCCAGTTCCGTCGTTCGACCGCCCGCCGAAGGATTGCCGATAACCACTTTGATTTTCATGTCGATTTTCCTCATCGATGAACTGGTAATAGGGTCGCTCATATAACACTTTCTCTATAGAATTAGTCTGTAGAATATTTTTCGTCCAGTGGCCACCAAGTTAGATCATGCGCCTCTCACCTTCATCCAGGCCCCGGTGTAACTTCCTACCCACGCAAGCGAGGCGTCCATGAGCCAAATCCCGCAAATCGACTACGACACCGCCGCCGAGGATATCCGCCGAGCGCATGACGACGAAATCGCCGCCCGCGGGCGCATGACCAATATGAAGCGCACGCTGCTGCATTCGCCGCAGGCGCATCGCATCTATGCCGAATGGTTCACCCTGCGTACCGAGCTGCTGCCGGTCATCGACGACCGCGCCATCTGGATATTTTCGCATGCGATCTCCAAGGCATTGAACTCGAAGATCGCGGTGACGTTCTTCCGCAGGGCACTGATCAACGCCGGCTTCGACCCCGACGCGCTCGTGCTCTCCGAAGAAGAAGCCCTGCTTGCCCGCTTCGGCCGCGCCATCGTTGCCAACTCCAATGCCGTGCCGGCCGATATCTGGGCGGCGCTGAAACTGCGCTACCAGCCGAAAACCCTGGTCGATCTCACAGCCTTCGCCGGCATCATGATCGCCACCGCCGTGTTCAACAACGTCGTCGAGGTCGATTTCGACCCCGAACTCGCGGCCTTCGCCGAAAAACAAGACTGATCTTACCGCCATCCGATCAAAGGGAGTCCACCATGACCATCACCATCAGGCAAAAACTGCTCGGCGGCGTCTTCGGCGCCGTTCTCGCACTCGGCGCTCCGTTCGCGCATGCCGAAACGCCGAGCGACACTCTCGTCGTGGCGCAGTCGATCGACGATGCCGTCAGCTTCGACCCGGCCGAAGGTTTCGAGCTGACCACGGTCCAGTCGTTCAACAATGTCTACCAGCGGCTGGTACAGTCCAACCGCCAGGACGGGACCAAGATCGAGCCGGCGCTCGCCGCTTCCTGGGAAGCCGGCAAGGACGGCAAGAGCCTGGTCTTCGCGCTCACTGATGCCAAGTTCGCCTCCGGCAATCCGGTGCGCCCCGAGGACGTGATCTTCTCGCTGACGCGCGCGGTCAAACTCAACAAGGCGCCGGCCTTCATCCTCAATGAGCTCGGCTGGAAGGCCGACAGCGTCGATGCCGCCGTCACCAAGGTCGACGACAAGCATGTCAAGCTTTCCTGGAGCGCCGATGTCGGTCCGGGCTTTGCCCTCGCCTTGCTCACCGCGCCGATCGCTTCGATCGTCGACGAAAAGACGGTCACCGCCCAGGTCAAGGACAATGATTTCGGCAATGGCTGGCTGAAGATCAATTCCGCCGGCAGCGGCGCCTATGTCATCGCCAATTACACGCCGCATGAGGCTCTGGTGTTGCAGGCCAACGCCAATTCGTCCGACAAGGCAGCCCTGCCCAACCTGATCATCCGCAACGTGCCGGATGTCGGCGCCCGGCGGCTGCTCGTCGAACAGGGTGACGCCGATATCGCCCGCGGCCTGTCGGCCGACCAGATCGATGCGCTGAAGAGCAAGTCCGGCGTCAAGGTCCTCTCCGTCCCCTCGGCCCGCACGGACTATGTGCTGATCAATTCCAAGGCCAATCCGACGCTCGGCAATCCGGCCTTCTGGGACGCGGCACGTTATCTCGTCGATTACGACGGCATCGCCAAGAACCTGCTGCGCGGCCAGAGCACGGTGCATCAGGCCTTCCTGCCGGTCGGCTTCCCCGGCGCGCTGACCGACACGCCGTTCAAGCTCGATGTCGAGAAGGCCAAGAAGATCCTTGCCGACGGCGGCATCAAGACACCGTTCAAGATCGAATTCATCGTCTTCAACGACCAGCCCTTCCTGTCGATCGCGCAATCGCTGCAATCGACCTTCGCGCAGGCCGGCATCACGCTCGACATCCAGCCGGGTGTCGCCAGCGAGATCTATGCCCGCGGCCGCGCCGGCAAATACGAGATGACGCTGCGCTACTGGATCCCGGACTATTTCGACCCGCATTCCAATGCCAGCGCCTTTGCCATCAACAAGGACAATTCCGCCAACACGGTCGCCAAGCAGGCGGGCTGGGTGATCCCGGAACTGACCGACGAGACGCTCGCCGCCGTCAAGCAACAGGACCCGGCCAAGCGCGTCGAGCTCTATCAGGACCTGCAGAAGAAGATCCAGAAAAGCTCGCCCTACGTTTTCACCCTTCAGGGTAATGATGAGGTCGTGCTAAGCGACAAGGTGAAGAACTATGCCCAGGGCCTGAACGCTGACCAGGTCTATTACGACAAGGTGGAAAAATAAGTGCCAGAGACGGCAAACCCGTCGCAAACCGAGATCGATGACTCCCGCCCACGGCGACGCTGGCGGGAGTTGTCTTTCGCCTGGACGCTCGCCAAATGGCTCTGGTCCTTCGCACTCACCCTGCTCGGCCTGGCGCTGGTGACCTTCGCCATGACCCGCGCGGCCCCCGTCGACCCGGCGCTGCAGCTCGTCGGCGAGCATGCCAGCCAGTCCACCTATCTCGCCGCCCGCGCCGAACTGGGCCTCGACCAACCGCTGCCGCTGCAATTCGTCCGCTATGTCGAGACGGCGCTGACCGGCAATCTCGGCCTGTCGACCTCGACCGGCCAGCCAGTGGCGAGCGATATCGCCCGCACATTTCCGGCAACCATCGAACTCGCCACCGTCGCCATTGTCTTTGCCACCCTGATCGGGCTGACGCTCGGCATTCTCGCCGCCATGCGGCCGGGAAGCTGGCTCGATGCGCTGGCGCGCCTCATCTCGCTGATCGGCTATTCGATCCCGATCTTCTGGCTCGGCCTGTTGATGCTGCTGCTCTTCTATGCCCGGCTGCATTGGGCGCCGGGACCCGGCCGCACCGATATCGTCTTCCAGTACACGGTCAAACCGGTCACAGGCTTTGCGCTGATCGACACCTGGCTCTCCGGCAAGGCCGGCGCCTTTCGCGATGCGCTGTCGCATCTCGCCCTGCCGGCGACGGCGCTCGCAATCTATGCGCTCGCCTCGATCGCCCGGCTGACGCGCTCGATGGTGCTGACCGAACTCGGCCAGGAATATGTCACCACCGCCAGAGCCAAGGGCGCCGGCATGCGCCGCGTCGTGCTCGTCCATGTCCTGCCGAACGTCGCCGGCACGCTGTTGACCGTCGTGGCGCTCGCCTATGCCAGCCTGCTCGAAGGCGCCGTACTGACCGAAACCGTCTTCGCTTGGCCCGGGATCGGCCGCTACCTGACCACCGCCATGTTCGCCGGCGACATGGCAGCCGTGCTCGGCGCGACGCTTGTGGTCGGCACGTCCTTCGTGCTGCTCAACACGCTGACCGATCTCGGCGCCCTGCAGCTCCAGGTGGGGGGCCGCCGATGAGCGCGATCGTCGAGCACCCGGTTGCCGAACCGTCCTTCGCCACGCGTTTCCTGCGCTCGCCATCCGCCACGATCGGCGGAGCAGTCGTCGCGCTGATCTTGCTCGTGGCACTGCTGGCGCCGCTGATCGCGCCCTATGATCCAATCCTCCAGGACACCGCCAACCGGCTGATGCCGCCCACATCGGCCCATTGGCTGGGCACGGATGCCTTCGGCCGCGATATCCTCTCACGCCTCATCTATGGCGCGCGGCCCACCCTGTTGCTCGTCCTCGTCGTGGTTCTGCTGATGGCGCCGCTCGGCATTCTCGTCGGTATCCTGGCCGGCTTTTTCGGCGGCATGACCGAGCGCATCCTGATGCGCTTCACCGACATCGTCATGTCCTTCCCGCGGCTGCTGCTCGCCTTCGCCTTCGTCGCCATCATGGGGCCGGGCCTGATCAACGGCGCCCTGGCGCTGGCGCTGACGAGCTGGCCGGCCTACGCGCGGCAGGCGCGCGTCGAAACGGCGGCCTTGCGCCGCAGCGACTATCTCGCCGCCGCCGAAATGGTCGGCATTCGCGGTATCCGCCTGCTCTGGGGCCATATCCTGCCGCTTGTCCTGCCCTCGGCCGTCATCCGCCTGGCGCTCGATCTATCCGGCATCATCCTCGCCGCCGCCGGCCTCGGCTTCCTCGGGCTGGGCGTGCGGCCGCCGACGGCGGAATGGGGTTCCATGGTCGCCGATGGCACGCAGGTGATCTTCGACCAGTGGTGGGTCGCGGCTGTCCCCGGCTTTGCCATCCTGGCGATTTCGCTGGCCTTCAACCTGATCGCCGACGGCCTGCGCGATATATTGGATCCCCGCCATGGCTGAGCCCTTGCTTGACATCCAAAGCCTGTCGATCAGCTTTCCGTCCGAAGCCGGATCTGTGCGCATGGTGGACGATATTTCGCTGTCGGTCGGTCGCGACGTCGTTGCCCTGGTGGGCGAATCCGGCTCCGGCAAATCCATGACCGGTCGCGCCATCATGGGCCTGTTGCCTGAGAGCGCCGAAATGCAGGCGAAAACGCTTCGCTTCGATGGCCGAGACCTGCGCACGCTCTCCACGGCCGGCTGGAACGGACTGCGCGGCAACGACATCAGTCTCATCCTGCAGGACCCGAAATATTCGCTCAACCCGGCCCATAAGATCGGCCGGCAGGTCGAGGAAGCGCTCCTGCTCCACACCCGCCTCGGTGCCGCGGAGCGGCGCGAAAAGGCGCTCGACATGCTCGCCAAGGTCGGGTTGCCTGACCCGAAACGCGTCTATGCCAGCTACCCCGCAGCACTATCCGGCGGCATGGGCCAGCGCGTCATGATCGCCGCGATGATCATCAACCAGCCGAAACTGTTGATCGCCGACGAGCCGACCTCGGCACTCGACCGTGCACTGCAGGACCAGATTCTGACGCTGCTGCGCTCGCTGACCACCGAATTCGGCATGGGCCTGCTGCTGATCAGCCACGACCTCAGGCAGGTGTCGCGCTATGCCGATCGTGTCGTGGTGATGCGCCGGGGCAAGATCGAGGAGCAAATGGCATCGGCCGATCTCGCCCAGGCGCAGTCCGCCTATACGCAGGCGCTTTGGGCTGCGCAGCCATCGGCCAGGACCTATGGCACACGGCTGCCCGTCTACGGAGACGCGCCATGAATGCGATCTCGGTAGACAACCTGGTGATCGGCTTCGAGACATCAGGCAGCCGCTTCGTCGCGGTAAAGGGCGTCGGCTTCGAGGTCGGTGAAGGCGAGACATTCGGCCTCGTCGGCCCGTCCGGCTGCGGCAAGACCACGGTTCTCAGGGCGATTGCCGGCTTGAACACCCATTGGCAGGGTTCGATCCGCGTCTTCGGGGACATGCTGCAGCCCGGCCGCAAGATAACCGGCCGGCTGCGCGACAATATCCAGATGGTGTTCCAGGACCCCTATTCGTCGCTGCACCCGCGCCACCGTATCAGCCGCACGCTCGGCGAGCCGCTGGCGATCCGCGGCGGGCGCGACATCGCGCGGCAGGTCATCGACGTGCTCGGGAAGGTCGGCCTATCGCCGGACATCGCGGCGCGCTATCCGCACCAGCTTTCCGGCGGCCAGCGGCAGCGCGTGGCCATCGCCCGGGCGCTGCTGCTGAAGCCGTCACTGTTGCTGCTCGACGAGCCGACCTCGGCGCTCGACATCTCGGTGCAAGCCGAAATCCTCAACCTGCTCAACGATCTCAAGCGCTCGCAGGGCATGACGCTGATCCTCGTCAGCCACGACCCCGGCGTGATCGCCCATATGTGCGACCGGGCAGTGATGATGAAATCCGGTCTGATCGACCGGTCGCTCGACCGCAACGCGCTGGCATCGGATGACTGGGTGGCAGCGCTCGCCTGAACAGGGCCTCAGGCCACCGTCGTGACGAATTCCGGATTGCCGCGAATCGTGTTGCTGACGGTGCAGATTTCGTCCTCCGCCGCCGAGATGATCGCCGAGCGCGTTTCCCCGTCGATATCGCCTTCGACCTTGAAAACGATATTGAACTTTTCCACCCGAGAAAGGCCGTCATGCGCCTTCTCGCCAGTGACATCGGCGGTGATCCGCTCGATCTTGTCGAGCACGCCCATGCGGCTCGCGGCGATCCGGGCGCTGAGCACCAGGCAAGCGGAAAGCGAGGCATAAAGCAGGTCGAGCGGATTGAAGCCCGGCTGCGAGGCGCCGGTGACGATATCGATTTCGCCGCCGGTGACCGAGGTAATGTGCGGAAAACCGTTGCGGCCAAGCACTGCATTGGCGCCGGTAGGGCGGGTCTTGACTTTCACTTCTTGCATTTTGACGATCCGGATTTCGGCGTGATGGATATGTAGTGCGGAACGATCGGAATTGAAGCGAGCTTGTCCACGCCGTTCGACGCAGCCAGGGATTAATTGCCATCGGCTGTCGCCTCGATGGCGTTAAGACACGTCTCCCACAGCAGATCGGTGCCGAGCATCAATTGCCGCATTCGCGCGCCGCGATCCCGCAAGCCCCATTGAGCCACGTCAGATGACGTAATCCGGCTCATCCAGCGCCTGTTTCATAGTCACGCCGGGCATGCCCTTGTCGGGCGAGGAGCGGCCGACAAGGGCGGGCCGGGATACCGACCACAGATGTATAGGCCGCCACGGGCGAGACAACGACGCTGCCGGCGCCGATCTTGGCGCCCTCGCCGATCTCGATATTGCCGAGAATCTTTGCGCCGCAGCCGATCAGCACGCCGCGGCGCACCTTTGGATGCCGGTCGCCGCTTTCCTTGCCGGTGCCGCCCAGCGTGACGTTCTGCAGGATCGAGACATCGTCTTCGACGACTGCTGTTTCGCCGATGACCAGCCCGCTGCCATGGTCGAGCATGATGCCGCGGCCCATGCGCGCCGCCGGATGAATATCGACGCCGAAGACTTCGGAAATCCGGCTCTGCAGATGCCGCGCCATGTGGGTGCGGCTATGGTGCCAGAGCCAATGGCCGACCCGCTGGCCTTGCAGCGCCAAAAACCCCTTGAAATAGAGAAACGGCGTCAGGATCTCCGCATTGCTCGGATCGCGCTCCTTGACGGCGACGAGATCGGCCGCCGCAGCGGTGATGATCGAGGGATCGCTGAGAAACGCCTGGTTGATCACCATCATCATCTCTTCGCCGTCGAGATCGTGATTGGCGATTTTCTGGGCGAGCCGGTGCGCAAGTGCCGCCGCAAAGCTGGGGTGATAGAGAATGGCCGAATTCATCGTCCGGCTGAGTGCCCCGTCGCTGCGCGAGGCAAAGATCGCCTCCTCCCCCAGCCGCTGCCAGATCCACTCGACCTGGGCGCTGACGGATGGCTCGACCGGATAGACGGTGCCGAACCGGACCTGTACGAATTCGTTCATAGGGCACGCTCCAGAAGCGGGTGGCGTCGACGACAATCCGCGCAACTGTCGTTCGGAAGCCTAAGCAAATTTTTGGTATTCACACAATAAATATATAATCCATGGAACAAGTTCCGACAGGAATCGGCCGACAAGTGAAGCAAGCGCACAAATTCCATCTTAGCCCCCATCGGCATAGGCGGCCGTGACAGCCTCCGCGGCACGTCCGAGATCGACGGCATGGCCGAAGGTGCGGAGTGCCGCGCCATAGGCGACGACATTGGCCAGCACGGGCGTGAAGGCGGCACGCGCGCCGGTATGATCGAGCCGCACCAGCCGGTCGGCAATGTCGCCGAAACCGCGCCCGAGCGCGACGCCAAAGCGGGCGGCAGCGGTGATCAGCGCCTCGGCCCCGATGCCTTCGGGCACGGGCGCGGCGGTGACCAGAGCAGAGGCAGAGGCGTCACTTGCGATCCACGGCGCGATGCCGAGCGCCCGCAGGCCGGCGCGGGTGGCGCTGGCGGCCTGCTGATGGCGGGCCACCAGATGTTCGATTCCTTCAGCCTCGACCCGGTCGAGCGTGGCCTCCAGCGCCCAGAATTCCATGGCCGAGGGCGTGCCGGGCAAGACGCCACGGCCGCTATCGATCCAGTTTTGCTTGAGGTCATGGAGCGACAGCAGCGAGGGTGCGGCTTGCGCGATGGCTGCAATATGCGCCCATGCCCTGTCGCTGACGGAAAGCGCCGAAAGCCCGGTCGGGCCGCCGAGCGCCTTTTGCGGGCCGATGGCGACGATATCGACCCCCAGCGCATCAACGGCGAATGGATGGGCGCCGAACGAGGCGACGGCATCGACCACGGTCAGCGCGCCCTGCGCCCTGGCGAGCGTGACGATCTCGGCAATCGGATTGAGGGCGCCATTGGCCGCTTCGCCATGCACGACCGACAGGAGATCGAGCCTCGGCAGCGCCTCCACCGCCCGCCGTACGGCCGCGAGCGCGATCGGCTGGCCGGGCTCTGCCGTCACATCGATGACATCCGCCCCGCCGCGGCGCAGCCAGGCGCCGAAATAGCTGCCATAGGGGCTGGTGACGATATTGACGGCGGAGAGCCCCGGCCTTGCAACGCTGGTGGCGGCGGCTTCGAGCGCCAGCAGCGCTTCGGCCTGGATCAGCAGAACGTCGGAACGGGTGGAAAGCAGTGCCTTCAGCCGGTCGGCGGTGACGGCGTAGCGGTCGGCGGGATAGGCCGGCAGATTGAGCAATGCGCTGGGCGGGAGAGCGGACATGTGGGAGACCTTGCCAAAACAACCCTAGCTGAGCAGCCGCACCGCGCCGGCCCTGCGCGCCAGGCCGAACAGAAGCGCCGCGATTGCCAGCATCAGGAGGGTGAACAGGAACACCACGGCCGCCGCCGCATAGACTGCCGGCGACGGGCCATATTGCAGGCTGCCATAGAGATAGACCGGCAGCGTATTGATCTGCGGCGTAGTCAGGAACGCCGACACGACCAGATTGTCGAAGGAAAACGTATAGGCCATGACCCCGCCGGCCGCGATGGCCGGTAGGACCTGCGGCAGGACGATGAAGCGCAGGGTCTTGAGCCGCGTACTGCCGAGATCGGCCGCCGCCTCCTCGATGCGCCGATCGAGCGTCAGCACCCGGGCACGCACGATCAGCGCCACGACGGCAATCGAAATCGGCGTGATGCCGGCGACCAGCGTTGCGGTCGAAAGCCGGATGCCGGTCACCGCATAGGTAAGCAGCAGCGACACGCCGATCACCGTCTCCGGCACGATCAGCAGCATATAGGTGAGTCCGGCAAGGAATTTGCGCACCAGCGCGCTCGGGTGGCGCACAAGTGCATAGCCGAGCGACGAGCCGATCAGCACCGAGATCACCGCCGACCACAGCGCCACAACCAGGCTCGACTGCACCGCGCGCCTGAGCGACAGGTCCTCCCAAGCAGCGAGAAACCATTGCAGCGTCCAGCCGGTGATCGTCGCCGTCTGCTTGTTGACCACGCCGAGATTGAAGGCATAGACCAGTGCGGCAATGATCGGCGCGAACAGGAACACCAGCGCCGCGCTATACCAGACGAGCAGGCCAGCATCGATGAGCGACGTCCGGCGGCGAGCGGCAGACACAATCGCGCTCATCGCCCCACCTCCGCAAAGCCACGCGTCAGCCGCGCCAGCACGGCGACGATCACCGCAATGACGATCAGGATCAGCACCGCCATGGCCGAGCCGAGCGGATAGTTCTGCGACTGCAGATATTTCGAAGACAGCGCCTGGCCCATCAGCACGCCGCGGCTGCCGCCGAGCAGTTTCGGGATCACCATTTCGCCCAGCATCGGCACGGCGGTGAGCAGCACGGCGGTGGCAAGACCGGGCCGGCTGAGCGGCAGGGTGATGTTGAGGAAGGTTTTCAGCCGCGAGGCACCGAGATCGCGGCTGGCTTCCAGAAGCGGCTTCGGAATCCGGTCGAGCACGACGGTGAGCGGCACGATGGCGATCGGCAGATAGGCATAGACCATGCCGATGAACACGGCGGTCTGCGTATCGAGCACGTCGAGCGGCCCCGAATGCAGCCAGAGCGCATTGAGCACGATCTCGGCCAGGCCCTGGCGCGACATCAGCATGTAGAGCGCCATGATGCGGATGAGGAAGCTGGAAAAGTAGGGAATGAGGATCAGCGTGATGGCAAGCGCCCGCCGCCGCTCCGTTCGCCGCGCGATGAAATAGGCGACGGGATAGGCGACCGCGATCGACAGCGCCGAAGCGCTGGCCGCAAAGACGATGGTGCGCAGAAGCGTGGCGCCATAAAAGCCGGTGAGCGCCTCGCCATAATTCTCCAGGGTGAAGCCGAGCTCCACCCCACCGAAGGTGGAGTGGCCAAAGGAATAGACCACGGTGAAGCCGAGCGGCGCCAGGAAGAACAGCGCCAGCCAAACGGTCGGCACCGCCGCCAGCAGGTGATCAAGGAGCCGCGGCGACACCGAGCGCGCACTGCCATTGCCGGCGAAGGCATCGCCGGCAATGGCGCGGTTGCGCAAGGAGGCTGCGGCCGGGGCTCCGGTCACGATCAGCCGGCCGCCGCCTGGATTTCCTGCTGCACCTGGCTATAGGTGCCGATCGTCTCGGGATTGACGACGAAGGAGGTCAGCTTCTTGAAGTCCAGGTCCTTGCCGCCGAAAATCAGGTCGGCATTGGGCACATCGGCGCCGATCTTCTCTCTCAGCCCGGCCACCGCTTCCGGAAAGCCGATATAATTGGTCTCCGCCAGCTGGATATCCGGCTGCAGCACGAAAGACAGGAAATCATAGGCCTGGTCGAGATTGGGCGCGCCTTTGACCACGGCGTAATTGTCGACCCACAGCTCGCTGAACGGCCCCGGCACGGCCCATTTCAGCTTCGGATTGAGGCCGATAATAGCGCGGGCCTTGCCCTGATTGGTCTGGGCCATGACGATCGCGCCATTGGCGACCGAATTCGGATCGAGCCCGGAGAACGACTTCACATGCTTGGCGAAGGCCTTCAGCTTCTCGCCGGCCGCCTTGATCTCGTCGATAGTGGCCTTGTTCCAGTCCTTGCCCTCGATCCAGAGCTGCGGCCCTATGGTTTCCCAGCCGGAATCCGACATGCGGATCTTGCCCGACACTTCAGGCTTCTCGCCGGCCTTGAAGAAATCCTCCCAGGTCTTGATCTCGCCGCCGACCGCTGCGGGATCGTAGACGACGCCGAGCAGGCCCCAATCCTTGGGGATCGAATATTTGTTGCCGGGATCATAGTCGCGGTTGAGCAGGTCCTGGTCGAGCGAGGCGAGATTGAGCCTGGAATGATCGAGCTCTTCCAGCAGCCCCTTGTCGGCCAATTGCTTGATCCAACTCGACGACGGCACGACGATGTCGAAACCCTGCCCTGCCGGGCTGTTTAGCTTGGCGAACATGGTGTCGTTGGAATCATAGGTGGCGATATTTGGGGTGACGCCTGTCTTCTCGGCGTAAGCCGCAAGCGTCTCCTTGGAGAAATAATCCGGCCAGCTGTAGATATTGAGCTGGCCCGCCGTGGCGGCACGGCCAGGCGAAGGGCTGGAAAACACGCCGCCGAGGGCCGCGGCGACCGGGGCTGCGCCCAGCAGCCCGAGCATGGAGCGCCTGCTGACAGGCAGGCTTGGCGAAAAACGATTGTCCGACATCGGCTTGGTCCTCCTTCTATGATCTGGTCTGCGGCGAAATATCGTCCCGATAGGCACGGGCAGCGCCGGCGGAAAACGAGACGAAGACATCGTCCCCGACAGAAAGCGTATCCACCGAAGGCCCATCGGTGAGGCGCTGCACCACCGCCTCGAAGGCGAGCCCGCCCGGCGTCACTGCTCTCAGACGCAAAGACGGCCCGATCGCCACCTTGTCGACCAGCCGCGCTGCAAAGCGGTTCGGCTGCGCCGCCGCCTTGGCGTCGAAGGGCGCGAAATGCGTCGCCTCCGGCCGGACGACAACCAGCAGCGTGTCGCCGATACTGGCCCCATCTTCAAGGTGACCCGCGGCGATGGCGCCGAAATCGGATTGCAGCGCCGCCGGCATGCCCTTGGCCGTCAACCGCGCGCGCAGCCTGTTGGCACTGCCGACGAACAGCGCCACCCAGGCATTGGCCGGCGCATCATAGATCTCTGCCGGGGCGCCGACCTGTTCGAAGCGGCCATCGCGCATCACCGCCAGCCGGTCGGCCATGCCGAAGGCCTCGTCCTGATCATGCGTCACATAGATGAAGGTCGCGCCGAGCTCGCTCTGCACCCGGCGCAATTCCCGCTGCATCTCGTCGCGCAGCTTGCGGTCGAGAGCGCCGAGCGGTTCGTCGAGCAGAAGCACCGCAGGATCATTGGCAAGCGCACGTGCCAGCGCCACCCGCTGCTGCATGCCGCCGGAAAGCTCGTGCGGCCGACGCTCGGCCGCGTCGGACAGGCGCACGAGATCGAGCAGGCCGCGCGCCTTCGCCAGCCGCTCCGCCCGCCCTGCCCCATGCATGCGCGGGCCATAGGCGACATTGTCGATCACGCTCATATGCGGAAAGAGCGCATAGGATTGAAAGACAGTATTGACCTTGCGCCGCTCGGCTGGCTCCGCTGTGACGTCCTCACCGGCAATCCGGATCGTGCCGGCATCCGGCGGTTCGAACCCGCCGATCAGCCGCATGATCGTGGTCTTGCCCGAGCCGCTGGGGCCGACGATCGCCAGAAACTCGCCGGCCGCGACGTCGAGCGAAATATCCTTGAGCACCATGCGCCCCTGATATGACTTGCTGACGCCGGCGAGCGAGATTGCACTCGGCGATGCCGCAACATCCGCCGCCGCGTTCTTGGCGACGTCGAGGCCTGCGATGGGCCGAAGATGCGATGCTTTCACCATGTCACGACCGAAAATGCCGATGCTGTGGGATCGTGCACGTCCAGATGCGACCCCGATTGTCATCGCGAAATCATCTACGCCCGATCGCTGCGCCGCAACGCTTTTAGGAGCATTTCATCAGGCGAAAGTGAAATGATTTTCTATGTTTTGTGAGTGGCGGCGAATTGGGTGAGCAATCGGGGCTGCAGCAGAGAAACTGCTGGGCGAGCCGCGCGCGCAATCACCCGCCATATGTCCTCGACAGCACACGACATCACAACCACACTCCTGTAAAAGCAGCCGTCGCGCGCCCTGCCCCCAAACGGCGCGGCAGCAACGACAGCATCAAGAGGCGTCAGATGAAGAAAATACCGACGGTTTTCGAGCGTGACTGGAACGGCGACAGGAGCCGCGTCGTCGATCAAGTCCATGCCGGCTGCGAATGGGTCGCCGCAGGCGAAGGATGGCCGACGCTGAAGATCGACGGCACGTGTTCGCGGGTGCGCGACGGCAGGCTCTACAAGCGACGGGAACTGCGCAAGGGTGAGGCTGCGCCGAACGGATTCGAGCAGGCCGATTTCGATGCCGAGACCGGCAAGACCATGGGCTGGATGCCGGTCGGCGACGGCCCCGAGGATGCCTACCATCGCGAGGCCCTCGCCGCGGCAGCACCACTTGCCGACGGAACCTATGAGCTCGTCGGGCCAAAAATACAAGACAATCCGGAACACTTGTCCGCCCACCGGCTGATCTCGCACGACACGCTCAGGCTGGACGAGACCGTGCCGCGCGATTTCGCCGGGCTGAAAGCCTGGTTCGCCGACAAGGACATGGAGGGCATCGTCTTCCACCACGCCGACGGCCGCCGCGCGAAAATCAAGCTGAGGGATTTTGGGCTGAACCGGGGGACTGTGCGGCCGGGAAGAATTGGCGGGGGAGTATGACCGAGAGGTGCGGTGACGGCGGCGTAGGAGGCCACGGCCGATCGCTTGGGGACGCATCCTTAAAGGCGCTTCAAAAATCCCGCCAGCCCCCTGCCAGAACCGCCTCAACTGCCGGCAAGGCTGGTTTGCGATAACCGGATGGCCCGGAGCGCAAGATTCTGATATCTGCAGCATGTTCAAAAATGCAGGAATTGGACATCACCACGCATGAAGCCGTCGAGAACAATGGCGATCATTGCCATTTTGGCAATCGTAGCCGGATGCCAGTCGGCCAAGCCGACAGCGCCGAAACCGGGCCCGCGCTTCACCGGTCCCGCCTTTCTGTCCGGAAAGCGCCGAGTGACGGCACCCTTTGCCTCGGTGATGTTTTGCATGCGCTCTCCGGCGGAATGCGTTGGCTCACGCAATGTGGCAGCCGTTAACCCGACATTCGGCAAGATGGCCGATCTGGATGACGTCAACAGCGCGGTCAATCATCAGATCGCGCCGCGCCCCGACCCCACTGCCGATGACAATTGGACTTTGTTTCCGAAAGCCGGCGATTGCGAGGATTATGCCGTGTCGAAGCGGCATGTGCTGATCCGGCACGGCTGGCCGGCCTCGTCGCTGCGGCTGGCGATCGGCAAGACCGAGCGGGGCGAAGGCCACCTCGTCCTGGTGGCGCGGACCAATGATGGCGATGTCGTGCTGGACAATCTCACCGACGAGGTCAAGCCTTGGAACGCGGTAGGCCTTCGCTGGATCAGCATCCAGTCATCCACCGATCCGAAAATGTGGTACGCCCTGATGTGAGAGGGCGGAGGCGATGATCGCCGATCGTCCGGGATTTGGTCTCCGATATTGTCGAGGGTCGAACAACATCTGCACGCCCGGTTCCCTGCCCGCCTCGCGCAAAATTCCGCGTTACTGCCCCGACACGTCGCCTCGCGACAGGAGGAACCAGCAGCGGCTTTGATTGTTAGCTATCAGACACGGGGCACTATATGGGGCGTTGTTGTTGTAGGCGCAGTCCTCGTGGCTGTCGCTGCCCGCACCGGGGCGGTTGAACCTTCAATACCTCCGAGGGGGCTCCACCGAGCCATTATTCCGATAGACTGCAGCCATGGAGCATTCCTTGATACCGACGTTCGGCCCTGTTCTCGGCAATGACAGCGTGACCTTCCGGCTCTGGGCGCCCCTGGTGGACCCGGTCGCCGTCAAGATCGACAATCACGCGCCGCTACGCATGATCCGCGGCGACGACGGATGGCACAGGCTCGAACGGAAGGATGTCGGTGCCGGCCAGCGCTATTCTTTCGTCATGCCGGATGGCCTGGCGGTGCCGGACCCGGCCTCCCGCTTCCAGCCGGACGACGTACACGGCCCGAGCGAGGTGGTGGACCTCGACCGGTACCGATGGGCAGTGCCGCAATGGAAAGGCCGTCCCTGGCATGAAATGGTGATCAGCGAAGTCCATATCGGTGCATTCACCCGGCAGGGCACGTTCGCCGCAGCGATGGAGCGGTTGGATCATCTGAGCGACATGGGCATCACGGCCATCCAGATCATGCCGATCGGCGATTTTCCCGGCCGTTTCGGCTGGGGTTACGACGGCGTTCTGCCTTACGCGCCGGAGAGCCGCTACGGACGGCCGGAGGACCTGATGGCGCTGATCGATGCGGCACATGCACGCGGCATCGCCGTATTCCTCGATGTCGTCTACAATCATTTCGGCCCCGACGGGAATTATCAGCCGCTCTACGCGCCGCTCTTCACCCATAAGCACAGGACTCCCTGGGGCGAAGGGATAAATTATGACGACAAAAGCGGGCGGCTGGTTCGCGATTTCGTCGTCGAGAACGCGCTTTATTGGCTCGGGACGTTCCGTTTCGACGGCCTGCGGCTCGACGCGGTGCATGCGATCCGGGACGACAGCGGCGAACATCTGCTGCTCGAGCTGGCGAGACGCGCAAGAGAGGCCGCAGGCGACCGCCATATCCACTTGATGGTCGAAAATGAGAACAACGACTCCGCCTTGCTGGAAAGGCGCAAAGACCTCACGCCGCTCCATTACACGGCGCAATGGAATGACGACCTGCACCATGTCCTGCATATCGCGGCGACAGGTGAGAGGTTCGGCTACTATGCCGACTACAAGGGCAGTCCGCACGATATCGGCCGGGCGCTGGCAGAAGGCCTGGTGTTCCAGGGTGAACACATGCCCTATCGCGGCGGCCTTCGCGGAACCTCCTCCGCGCATCTGCCGCCGACCGCCTTCATCTCCTTCATCCAGAACCATGACCAGATCGGCAACCGGGCAGCCGGCGACAGGATCATGGCTTTGCAGGACGCGGCCGTCATCAAGGCGATCGCAGCCGTCTATCTGCTCGCCCCTGAGATACCGATGCTGTTCATGGGCGAGGAATGGAATGCCAGAGAGCCGTTTCCGTATTTCTGCGACTTCGACGAGGATCTGAACGAAAAGGTCCGTGTCGGCCGGCGCAAGGAAATGTCGCGCCTACCCGGTTTCGACGCGGCAGACCTGCCCGATCCGACGGCCGAGGCCACGTTTTTCTCCGCCAAGCTGGACTGGCAGATGAGCCGGGAGCAAGGCGACATGCTCGCATATTATCGCGCGCTTCTCTCCCTCCGGCACCGCGCAATCGTGCCCCGGCTCGCCGGCATGCAAGGTCATGGCGGCTTCTTCGATGCGGATGGCGCCGCCACCACAGTCCGCTGGCGTATGGGCGATGGCTCCGTGCTGAGGCTCTACGCAAATCTGTCTGATGCCGCGGTCGATCTGGCCGAAACGATCGGCGGCGATCCACTATTTGCTGTTGGGAATATCACCGGGAAGAGACTTGAAGCATGGGCTGTGGTTTGGACGCTGAAGCGCGGCGAGCAGGTCTAATCCCGTGCAATCGTTTGGTTTGGATCGAAAGGACATTGGTGTCGGACATGTCTTGAGGGGTCACGCCTCTTCTGCCGGATCGGGATCTTCCTCATAGGTGTCCCAGCGTTTGGCGCAGATGCTGTCGAGCGCCGTCAGGATTTCCTTCGTGCCGAAGCCGCGCTGGTTGAGGTTGATCTGGATTTTCAGCAGGAGCTGATCGAGCACGGCTTCCAAATGAACGCGGCGGTCGGGATCGTCTATAGCAAGTGTTTCGGTCATCATGTCCTCCTGAACCATAGAACTATTTTTGAGCCTTGTCGTTCCGCGCACAGCCAAGATGCGCTCGGACGCGCCGCACCCATGCAATCCATTGCAACTGTGCTCTCTATCAAGGCGACGTGCCGCAGGCGTGTTTCATGGCCTTTCAGGGACGCGCGAAGGTAAGCGAGATCAGGCCAGACATCCTCTAAGCATATATACGTCAAGGGTTTATTTCCCTTGTCTCACACTCGTCCAGTGCGCTTCAGGCAAACTTAACCGGCGCCGGTCCATCACTTCCGCGCCATGTTGGCACCCAAAGGATTTGGAAATGAAGACCCTGCTTGCCGCAGCCGCGCTGGCTGCTCTGCTCTCCTCCACGGCTCATGCCGCCGATCTCACCTTCCCCAGCGATGCTCCGGTGGCGACGCTGACCATCCCGGATGATTGGGGTCCGAAGGAAACCGACACCGGCATCGATGCCACCTCGCCTGACAATGCCGTCTATCTGTCGGTCGATGTCGCGGACGCCAAGGACACCGATGCCACCGTCAAGGCGGCGATCAAATATCTCGGCGACCAGGGCGTGAATGTCGACGAGAAGTCGGCCAAGCCGACCGAGAGCACGCTCAACGGCATGCCCTTCTATGCCGTGGATTGGACCGGCACCGACAAGGACGGCCCGGCCTCGATCGGCCTCGCCTCGGTCACCGTCGGTGACAAGAACCTGATTTTCACCTATTGGGGAACACAGGGCGATGAAGACAAGGATCAGGCCCTCATCGGCAATATCCTGCATTCGCTCAAACCGGCGCAAAAATAAGGAGACCTGCATATGAAGGCAATTGTTCTCGCATCCATGGCTATCCTGGCGTCCCTGTCGATGACATCCAGCGCCTTTGCCTGGGGCTGCGTGGCCGTGTCGGAAAACGGCACCTATGGCTATAGCTACAAGTACGACGACAAGGACGCCGCCGTCGACCGTGCGCTCAACGAATGTGCCAAGCGCGCAACCACCGACCAGACCTGCGAAATCACCGACTGCAGCGAAGATCAATAACCGGGTACGACACTGCGCCAGGGGGCTGACCGAGTTCCCTGGCGTGTGACTGCCGTGGCGTCCCGGAGCGGACTTTCCCGCATTTTTCGAACAACATTGGCCTTCCCGAGTTTCCGCAGCATGTCGCCTGCAACCGGCCCCGGGGTTTCGGGGTAGCGGCATGCGAAGCCCACGGGCGGGCATTTGCGGCAGATGGAGGCGAAGCCGATGTCTGCCCTTGGAGCAAGTCATCCGTTCCCCGCTCTTGATTGTCCCGCCGAGACCATGTAGCGCCAAAAACATGACCGTCCTGCCGCCGGCATGTCCGGCGGCCGACCGAGAGATTTGCCATGGAAACCACCATGATCGAGACACGGGCCGATTTTGCGCAATGGGCGATCGAACGCGCACGCGCAATCGTCGCAGAACAGGGCGGCAACCTGGCTCTGGCCGCCCGCGACATGCGCGACGATACCATTGCAGAGACCGGCAATGCTCTCGGACAAGCCATCGTCGACGCACTTCTCGAAGTGTTCGACGGCCTCCTGCCTGAAGCGTGATGCATCGGCGGAACCGCGCCGACCTCTATCCCCGCCTCACCTCGCGCAGGATGCGCATCTCCTCGCGGTCGAGCTCGATCGCTATCTGAATGGTCCTTTCGGACACGGATGGGTGTCAACAGAGAGGTGCTGCCGGGACGACGTCCATGGCGCTCGGCTTCACAGCCGGAGCGCGGCGTGGGAAAGAGGCGGCACCCCACCGAACGCGTCCGGAGCAACCCGGCCCATCCCCTGGCCCGGAGCAGATCGGGCAATTGGCGCGAGTTGCGCGTCGGTGCCCGGATCGTAGATTGACACGCCTGTCGGTGAAATTCAGACGGCTGCCTGCCCGTGGTCCTTCAGATAGGCTTGCACAGTCGGGTGCGAGAGGATGATGTCGGTCTTCTCCTGATCGAGATAGACGCGATCGAAATGCATGCCCGGCTCATCAATCAATATGTTGTCGAAGCTGAGCTCCGTCCCCATGAAGGCATTGATCGCGCTCACGGTTTCGGAAAACCTGAAAACCAGGTCCTCATACTGGATATGCAGCACGTTTTTCCGCGCCGCGATGGCCATGATCGCCAGATAGGCGGTAGACCAGGCCTGCAGCATCTCGTCGAATTTGACGATCGCTTTCCACCAGTCGCGCCCCTCCTCCGCCTCGGCCGTGCGCCGCAACATCGAATTGACGACATCGAGAGGATGCCGGGTGATGTGGATATAACGCGCATGCGGCAGCGCCAGCAGCCCGGCGAGATTTTCATAATATTTCGGGTATTTATCGCCCCACAGCACCAGCTCCGATCCGGGATTGATCCGGTTCGCATGCCATTTGTACAGCGACCGGACCGCCGGCCACACGGCCTCGGTGGTGAAATTGTGCCGATGGATGTTGTCGAGCGTCAACGTTTCCCGGCTGGAAAGCGAACGCATCCCGCTCTTCAGCGAAGCCTTGCGACGTTCCTTTGTATTGATCGCCTTGCCGAGCCGCTCGACCAGGGACAGCAGGTCTTCTTCCGAAGAAACGAAGGCATGCGGACTCGAATTCAACACCTGCAGCAGCGCCGTCGTGCCACTGCGGGGGCAGCCGCCGATCAGAAGTGGAGCTTTGAGCATTTGCGCCTATCGTCCGATGACATCGAGCGCACGATACGGCCACAGTCCGGGCTCTGCAAATGCCGGGAGATGATTTTGTGCGCTTTACCCGGAAACGCAATCCTTGGCGACGGGCGCCAACGCCGCCCGGGACCTCACTTCCCTCCGGCATTTGGCAAAGCCTTGTTTTTTTCAGCCCGGCCTCATACTGTTGACACCCCCCTTCGATATGAAGGGAGTGACCTGGATACGAATCGAGGCAAAGCACAACAACTCTACTGACATATTTACTGGCGCGAGTTTTGCGCTATTCTGCAATCCCGTAGAACAAGGTCGCACCAATGACCGATACCGAAATTGAGCCACAGAAGAATTCAGTCGTCGCCCTTAATTCAAAAAGGCTTCGAAAAGCCGCTTATGACGCTGAAACAAAGAAACTCACCATTTGGTCCGGCCGTTTCAATAAGATTGTGCACCGCGACATCTCGCCTGGCGTCTACAATAACCTCGTCACGGCGCAAGAACCGGACTTTTATTACTTCCACTACATTCACCACCCGCCACCGCCCCGCAAGCCAGCTTTGCGAAGGTGGATCGTGCTTTTGGTTCTGCTGGTGCTGGTCACGGTGTTATGGAGCCTCGGCTGAGCGGCCTTCCGATTTCACAGTGATCGGGACCCAGCAATAGAACGCGAAAGCAAAGGCACCCATCTCATTGAGGGAGCGGACCGGCGTCACGCCATCGATGCTGCTCGCCTGAGCAAGCAACATTCCAACCCAATGGGAGGGCGCGGGTTACGACGCGGCTTTAAGGCTGTAGGACGTAACGGCACCTTGCCGTTATCGCAATGGCGGACCAGCCTGGACGAACCAAAGGATTGACTGGTGACTCGAACCCCGCCCGACACTTGCGACACATTGGGCCTCAGCCTTGTGCTGCGCGGTCACGGCTGGATCGACATCGTCATCGCCTGCGAAAGCGGGCCCTATATCTGCACTGTCACCGAGATTTTCCGCGATCCGGTTTCGGACCTTCTCGATCTCTGCCGTGGCATCCTGACCAACACATCCACGTCGATCTTTCTCCATGACGAGCCGGGCGGCCATCTGATGTCCGTGACCAGGAACGAAGCGCAGCAGCATACAATGAGGTTTGCGCTGTTCGACCTCGGCGGCACGCTTTACCAGACTGAAATCACCGGCAACGAGACCTTGCTGTTCTCGATCCCAGTCAAGCGCAAGCAATTGCTCGGCCTGATGATGGCGGAGCTGTGGAAGGGCCATCGCTTCATGCTGGAGCCATCATTCCAGAAGAGCCGCGGCAAGGTCTATCCACACGACGAACTCAAGGCGCTGAACCGGGAATGGAATGCCCACCCTTCCCTTGGTCCGTCGTTTCTCAAGTGACCAGTGCGACGGGCACAGATCAAAACACAAAATCGCCCTTGTGCAGATCACCCGCGCTCACATGCAGCAGCGTAATCGTATCCCCATCCCCATCGCTGATCACGACACCGTCGTGCCCTTCGGTGATGTGGTTCCTGACCAGATCCCTATACGACGCGATGCCATCCACCCCTGACAGGTCGATCTTGTCGCCCTGAGCATGGTGGAAATCGGTGATCCTGTCCTGGCCATCGCCGGTCTTGAACAAAAATGTATCGTCGGCCTTGCCGCCGGTCAGCCGGTCGTCACCGCGCATGCCGTTGATGATGTCATGGCCATCGGTGCCGACAAGTTTATCGGCCGCCTTGGTGCCGGTGAAAGTGTCACTCTCGATCGCGAAGGTCAGCGTGTGCACTGCCGACGTGTCCTTGCCGCCCTCCGCAGTGCCGCCATTGTCGGTCACCGTAAAGCCGATCGTCGCCGACAGCGCATATCTGCCAGCCTGCCAGACGAGGTGGGCGAGATCGCCAGCGGAAATGGTCTCGCCCACCGTCACCGCCTCACCGTTGAGCAGCAGTTTGCCGGCCGAAGGCAAGGCGCTGATGGTCACCGAAGCAAAACGATCGCCGTCCGTGCCGTCGGAAAAGGCGAACGTGGTCTTCGAGAAGGCATAAGCGCCGTTGGTCAGGCTGCCGATCGTCCCGTCCGCCGCTGTCGGCGCGTGGTTGGTGCCGTAGATCTGGCCATCCGCATCATAGCGCTGCTGGTAGACGTCATAATTGTCGTCGGCATTGCTGCCGGAATACCATGTCACCAGCCAGCCGCCATCGGCGAGCGCCGTTGCCTTTGCCTCTGCCTGGTCGGCCGTCGTGGTGGTGTTGACCCGCATGTCGCCGGTCCTGGCCGTGCCATCGGCATTGTAGATCCGCTGGTAGATGCCGGAACCGTCGCCGTCCTCGCCGATCGCGTCCCACACAACCACCCAGCCGCCATCGGCGAGCGCCACGGTGCTGTCGTAATAGTTGGAGTCGGACGTGTAGGTATTGATCTGGGTTTCCCCGCCCAGTGCGGAGCCGTCGGAGGCATAGGCCCGCTGACGGATGTTGGGGCTGCCGCTGTCCTCCCATGTCGACACCCAGCCGCCATTCTCGAGCGCGGTGACCGACCGGAAGTAGTGATAGCCACCCGTGCTGGTATTGACATGCGTTTCCTCGCCCACAGGCTTGCCATTGGCAGCGTAGACCTGCTGGTAGAGGTCGGTGGTCGAGTGGTCCGAACTGGTGATCTGCCATGTCACCACCCAGCCGCCACCGGTCAGGCCGGCAATATCGACGGAGCTCTCATCGCCTGCGGTCGTGGTGTTGACCCGCACCTCGCCGCGCATCTTCGTGCCATCGGCATGATAAGCCTGCTGATAGACGCCATAGCCGTCGCCATCCTCGCCGGCCGAAGTCCAGCTCACCACCCAGCCGCCGCCGGCAAGCGCCGTGGTGTCGCCGCCGCTCGTCTGATGGCCCGTCGTATAGGTATTGACCTGTGTTTCGTCGCCCTTGGCCTTGCCATTGGCTTTATAGATCTGCTGGTAGATGCCGTAGCCGTCGCCATCCTCGCCGTTCGACATCCAGGTCACCACCCAGCCGCCGCCCGCAAGCGCGATCGGCGTCGGGTTGAGCTGACCGCCTGTGGTGTAGGTGTTGACATGCGTCTCCTGGCCCAGGGTGGTGCCGTCTGCGCTATAGGCGTGCTGGAAGGCGCCGTAGCCATCGCCATCCTCGCCGGTGCCGTCACTCCAGGTCACCACCCAGCCGCCATCGGCAAGGCCGGTGACCGCTTCGACATAGTGCATGCCCGTCACGTAGCTGTTGACCAGCGCCTCGCTGCCGCGCGTCGTTCCATCGGCATTGTAGGCCTGCTCGTAGATTTCGTAGGTGCCGCCATTGCGGTCGGTATCGCCCCACACCACCACCCAGCCGCCATCGGAGAGCGCCGCCACCACCGGCTCCATCTGACCGCCGGTCGTATAGGTGTTGACCAGGGTTTCGGGGTAAGGCGTATGGGACATGGCGCATCCTGCTCGGGTCTGTCTGTCGACGATGCGAGCATTCTGCCCAGGCGGCTGTTGCGCCCGGTCCGACGAGGTCGATCATCACTTCCGGCGGCAAAATCTCGTGGAAGCGAGATAGCAGATCGTTGCCACCGGCGTTTGACTATTTTTGGGTGTGTCCTGCGTGGTTGCGTAAGATGCCACAAGCGCCGATCAAAACAGGAAATCGCCCTTGTGGAGATCACCCACGCTCGTATGCAGCAAGGTGATCGTGTCTCCATCCCCATCCGAGATCGTCACCATGTGATCGCCTCCGGACAGATGGTTCTTCACAAGGTCCTTGTACGACGCGACGCCATCCAACCCGGAGAGATCGATCTTATCCCCCTGCTTGTGGTCGAAATCGGTAATCGTATCCTGACCATCGCCGGTCTTGAACACAAACGTATCATTCGCCCTGCCGCCGGTCAGCTTGTCATCGCCGTGCATGCCGTTGAGGATGTCGTGCCCATCGGTGCCGACAAGCTTATCGGCCGCCTTGGTGCCGGTAAACGTGTCGCTCGTGATCGCGAATGTCAGCGTGTGCGCCGCCGACGTGTCCTTGCCGCCCTCCGCAGTGCCGCCATTGTCGGTCACCGTAAAGCCGATGCTCACCGAGCGCGCGTGCCGACCCGCTTGCCAGACGAGGTGGGCGAGATCACTGGCGGAAATGGTCTCGCCATCCGTGACCGCATCACCGTCGAGCAGCAGTTTGCCGGCCGAAGGCAAGGCGGTCATCGTCACGGAGGCGAGATGATCGCCATCCGTGCCGTCGGAAAAGCCGAATGTGCTTTTCGAGAAAGTGTAGCTGCCGTTCTTGAGTTCGGCGATGGTCCCATCCGCCGCCGTCGGCGCATGGTTGGTGCCGTAGACTTGGCCCTCGGCATCGTAGCGCTGCTGGTACACGCCGCCGCCATCACCGTCCTGGCCCACGGAATACCAGCTCACCACCCAGCCGCCATCGTCAAGCGCTGCGGCGCTGGCGATGAATTGATTGCCCGTCGTATAGGTGTTGACCCGTATTTCGCTGCCCTCGGCCGTGCCATCGGCATTATAGGCCTGCTGGTAGACACCGTAGCCATCGCCATCAGGGCCGTAGGACATCCAGACCTGCACCCAGCCGCCATCCGAAAGCGCGATGACGTTCTCGGGACGTAGGCCGGTTGTCGGGCTGGTCGTATTGACATGGGTTTCGCCGCCCAGCGCTGTGCCGTCGGCATCATAGGCCCGCTGATAGAAGTCATTTCCTACGCCCGACAGCCATGTCACCACCCAGCCCCCGCCGGCAAGCGCGGTGGTCAGGCCGGATCCCGTCTGGTACTGATAGCCCGCCGTCGTCGTATTGACCTGCACCTCGCCGCCGACTGCCTCATCGTCAGCGTTGTAGCGCTGCTGATAAAGGCCATAGCCACTGCCGTCCTGGCCGTTGGAATTCCAGTTGACGACCCAGCCGCCATCGGCAAGCGCGGTCAGGGAGACGTTGCCGCTCTGGTCGCCCGTCGTATAGGTGTTGACCTGGGTTTCGCCGCCGTCCGTCGTGCCGTCGGCATGATAGGCCTGCTGGAAGACACCCTGGCCGCTGCCATCCTGGTTCTGCGATGTCCAGGCCACCACCCAGCCGCCACCGGCAAGCGCTGCGATCTGGGGGTCAACCTGATAGCCCGTCGTATAGGTATTGACCTGGGTCTCGCCGCCTGACTTTATGCCATCGGCATTGTAGCGCTGCTGGAAGATGCCGTCGCTATCGCCATCCTGTCCCGCGCTATCCCACGTCACGACCCAGCCGCCGCCGGAAAGCGCCGTCAGCGTCGAGTCGGACTGATCGCCCGTCGTATAGCTGTTGACCGGCACCTCTTCGCCCACCGCAACACCTTCGGCGTCATAGCGTTGCAGGTACACGCCGCGGCCGTCGCCGTCCTGGCCGACGCTCTCCCATTTCACCACCCAGCCGCCATCGGAAAGCGAGGTGGCTGAAATCGAATATTGATCGCCCGTCGTATGGGTGTTGACCGGCACCTCGCCGCCCTGCGCCGTGCCATCGGCATTGTAGACCTGCTGGTAGACGCCATAACCATCGCCGTCCTGGCCGTAGCTGTTCCATATCACCACCCAGCCGCCATCGGAAAGCGACAGCACAGCGCCGGGAGACTGGCTCGCCGTCGTATAGGTGTTGACCAGGGTTTCGGCATAAGGCGTATGGGACATGGCGCATCCTGCTCGGGTCTGTCTTCAGGCATTACGAGCATTCCGGCCGGGCGGCGGAGACGCCCGGTCAGGCCGGGCGGCGGAGACGCCCGGTCAGGCCGGGTCGATCATTTCATCTGCCGGCAAATCTCGCCACCGCGAGATAGCAAATCGTTGCGGTTGGCGTTTGACTATTTTTGGGTGTGTCCTCAGCGGCAAAATGCGCAGTTGCACGCTTGCCTTGGCCGTCACCCCGTGTTCTGCTTGCCGCGGATTTGCCTGAGGACAAGACGATGATCAGGAAAGCTGTCGAAGCCGACGAAGCGCACGTGCGCGCCTGCGCCGAAAGCGCCTATAGCCGCTACATCGCCGCCATCGGCCGCAAGCCCGCCCCGATGCTCGCCGACTATGCCGCCCAGATCGCCGCGGGCGAGATCCATATCGCCGTCGATGCCGCCGATGGCTTGCAAGGTTTCATCGTCTTCTTCCCCAAGGACGGCCATATGTTCCTGGAAAACGTCGCCGTCCACCCCGACGCCACCGGCCGCGGCGTAGGCAAATCCCTGATCCGGTTCTGTGAAGCCGAGGCCGTTCGCCTGGGTTTTCGCGGAGTGCATCTCTACACCAATGAAAAGATGACGGAGAACCTGTCGATCTATCCGCGGCTTGGCTACCGGGAGGTGGACCGGCGGTCGGAAGATGGGTTCAATCGGGTGTTTTTCGAGAAGCGGCTGGGGTGATGGGGTGAGGCTGCAGATTAACGAAAACTGCTGTTAACGTGAGGTTGTCGCATATGACGAAAGGCCCTCTCTGGCCTGCCGGTCCATACACCCCCAAGGGGGAGAAGACTCGCGGCACGCTCCCTGCATCGATTGGGGCGCAGGCGGTGCGGCGGGATTAGCCCCTCCTGCTTGTGGCGGTGAGGAGCGGTCCACGAAGCGGAGAAATCGTTCCGGTGGAACGATTTCAGCGACAAACGCCGGCAGGCCAGAGAGGGTCTTAGCCACCGGCGATAACCCGGCTGTGAGCTCTTGAGCCGGGCAAGTTCCCCAGCTCCAATCGCCCGCCCCGTTTCACTGATGCGCGGTCGCGAGCTTCGCGGCCAGTCCGACGAACACGAAGCCCGCGACGCGATTGAGGATGACCTGGCCCTTGTCCGACCGCTTCAGCCAATGGCTGATCGAGCCGGCCAGCAGCGAAATGGTCGCGAAGGACACAAAGGTGGAGAGGATGAATATGCCGCCGAGTTGCAGCATCTGCAGTACGATGCTGCCGCTGCCGGGAGAAGTGAATTGCGGCAGGAAGGCCAGGAAGAAGATCGCTACCTTCGGGTTGGTGATATTCATGACCACGCCGCGCAGCATCATCTGCCACACCGGCTTGGCTTTCATCGCTCCGCTTGCCAGCCGCTCCGGCCCTGCCCGAAAGGCTTTGTAGGCAAGATAGATCAGATAGGCGGCACCGACAAACTTCAAGGCGTCAAAAGCAAATTGCGACGTCTGGAAGATCGCGGCAACGCCGAGCGACACTGCGATGGTATGAAAGACGAGCCCGACGCAGAGTCCTGCCGTTACGGAAAGGCCGACGCCGCGACCATGGATCGCCGATTGCATCAGCACGCACAGATTGTCGGGGCCAGGCACCCAGGCAAGAATTGTCGCCGTGGCGGCGAATGCGATGACGACATCGAGTGACAGCAAGTTCTCACCAGGCTCCGTTGGAGAGCGGCCAATAGCACAGGCAATGCGCCGGAGCCACCGCAACCGATTGAACACAGCGTCAATCACCGTGTCTTCCCGCCCGCCGGCCCCCCCTTGCGTCGCAATCCTGCCGCCGCGAGACGGCCACCATGGAGCAAGAATCTCATAAGGTCAGCGTATCAAACGGAGTGCCACGGTGAATTCGCCTGTGCTGATGTTGCTGCCCGGAGACAATTCTGCCTCCATGGCGCCAGGGCCCAAGGCGCTGTGGACGCTTGTCGGGTTGTCGGCGATCCCGCTCTGGGCGCTGTGGCCGCTGTTTGCGGTGATCTCAGGAAGCATACCGGTCTTTCAGTTTTCCGCGATCATCTACACTGTCGGAGCGGCCACGCTGTTTGCCTTGCACTTGACGGCACCGTCGGCGCCGCGGCCGGTCGCGGCCAGGTTCTCGCTTGCGGCATGGTTGCCGGCGATCATGGTGTCCTTCGGCATGCTTGCGCAGAACGTGCTGTTTCTGCGTGCGCTGAGGACGCCAACGCGGCCGGTATTACCTCCCTCTGCCCTCCTGAGTTTATCGAAGGCGGGCATCTGCCCTCAAGCGGGAGAATGATGCGGCACCCACACACTTCCCACTAAGATTGCATCTCTACCCACCCACCCGCGATGGCGGCCAGGCACTGGCGCATCAGGTCATGCACCGGGCCACCGCGAGCCCACACTCTAAGACCGCCGCCGCGTGCCCCCCTGAAACAACTGAAACAAAATCCCGCCCGCGCAGAAAATCTCCTGAAACAGTCCCAATGAAAAAGGAACCCCATAACCTATCCAGCAATTTGGAGATCGCCATGCCTACTGTCAAAATCGGAGACCAGGCCAGCACCTATATCGCGGGCCAGGCCGACACCACCTATCTGCTGCAGGCCGGCAAGAACATCGTCGTCGCCTCGGGCGCCGGCATCGACGCCTCCGGCATGGAGGCCGGTAACCGGTCATTTGTCATCGACGGCGCGATCCGAGGTGCCAATGTCGGACTTTCCGTGAGCTACGGCCAGAACGTCGCCAATTCCATCACCATCGGTGAAGCCGGCTTTATCAATGCGAGCAATGCGGCCATCGCCGTCAGCGGCGACGCCGCCCAACTCACCAACAACGGTACGCTCAGTGTCAGCGCCAATGGTGCGATCGCCGTGCACCTCGACAGCGCCGGCGCGACAATGGCCAATAATGGCCTGATCTCCGCCGCCAACGGCAGCGGCATCATAATCACCAAGGCGGACGTGACCATGACCAATAACGGCGAGATCGTCGCAGCCACTGTCGGCGTCGACGCCGTCGGCGGCGGGGGAAAGCTGGTCAATTCCGGCTCGATCACCGGACTGCAGCAGGCCTATTTCGGCAGCGCCGTGACCGACACCGTGATCAACAGCGGCACGCTGAACGGCGCCGTCAGTCTCGGTGGTGGCGACGACATCTTCCGCAGCAAGGGCGGGCATGTGAACGGCATCATCAATGGCGGTGGCGGCGATGACCGCTACTATGTCGATGACATCCACACCAAGATCTACGAGGACAGCTTGGGCGGCTATGACCGGATCTATTCCGCCGTCTCCTGGACGCTCGGCGACTATCAGGACGAAGCGACGCTGACCGGCAAGCACAATACCAAGCTGATCGGCAACGATTTCGGCTCGACGCTAACGGGCAATGCCGGCAACAACCGGATCATCGGCCTTTTCGGCAGCGACGCCATCACCGGCGGCCGCGGCAACGACGTGCTCACCGGCGACGACACCGTGATTTCGATGAGCGATACCGGCGATATCTTCATCTTCAAGAACCATTCCGGCCACGACGTGATCACCGACTTCCACAATGGCGAAGATGCGATCAACCTGGCAAACTACAAAGGCATCGAAGATTTTTCCGACCTCAAGGGCCATATCGTCCAATCCGGCAACGACGTGATGCTGACGCTGCTGGACGGCGACCACATCACGCTCCGCGACACCCACAAGGCCGATATCGACGCCTCCGACTTCATCTTTTGAGGAGGAGAGCTGGCTCGGTTGCTTCGATCAATGCACCCGCTCTCGTGGAATGAAGCCAGGCTTCATAGACGAGTTTACGGATGTCCGATACACATTGTGGCTCCGGCGCCTTCTTCCACGGCCATCGCAGCATATCAACTCCTTCCTGATACGCTGGAGAGGAGGCATTTAAACATCGTGCAAGGGATACACGCAGCGCGCTGCCACATTCCGAGCGAAATTTTTGAACTATGCAACACGCGGGGCCGCGTCACCTCCACCCCATCATCTGGCCCCCCTCATCCCCGCACCGCAAACCGCTTCTTCACCCTGTCCACCAACGTCCCATCCGCCAGCGGCACCTGAACCACCCTGTCATAGGTCTCAAACCCCATCTTCTCATAATAAGCCAGCCCGCTGACATTGTCCGCCCGGATGGTGGCGTTGATGACGGCGAGGCCCAACTCTTCCGCCGCCTTGCGTGTTGCCGGGAAGAGCGCGCTGCCGACACCTTTCGTCTTTGGGTTCAGGCGCGCGAAGGTGGCGATGTCAGCCCATCCCTTTGGCGGGTCGCCGAAGGTGCTGAGCGATTGGAAGCCGACCAGCGCGTCGCCGTCTTCCGCTACATGGCAGGCCAAGGGGAACGCGCCGGTGATGAACCAGTCTGCAAACTCATCGGCCGAGAGCTCCGTTTCGATCGCCGTCGTGCCGCCGGCGCGGATGATCTCGTTGAGCAGCAGGCTCAATTCCCGGGCGTCGGCGGGCACGGCTTTTCGGATTTTCATGGGAGCTCCGGAATTTTTCGACCTGTCACCGGGCCTGAACTTGAGATCAGTCCACTTGGATAGTCAATCGCAAACGCTACCAGCCATGAGGCCCACCATGGCTGCTTCGCAATCGAAGCATGAGACGAGAGGCGACGGCGACGGGGACTATGCGCGTTCATGCGGATATGCGTGGTGAATCGCGAAATGTCGTCGTATTCTTCCAGCAGTCCAAAATCGAGGCGCCGACATGGCCGATCCCACACCGATCGATTTTCAACAAGCAGTCGAATGTTTGAAAACCATGATCGCAAAACATGTTGCCAAACACGGAGAGGCTCCGCCTTTCGTCGTCGTGGTTGGCGGCACCGCCATGGCAGCTCGCGGCATTCGAGCTGCGTCCTTCGATGTCGATTTCTTCTCACCGGTGATCGACGAAGACATCGTCTATTCAGTCGAGAAGGAATTGAGGGAAATCTACGGGCCTGACTTCAAGATCGATGCCACACCGACGGAGAACCTATGGGGCCCGATCATATTCCGCGATCTGGCCAGTTCCCAACAGGTGATGCTCGTTGAGGTCGCTGGGGCACGGGTGCCTATAAAGGCTCTTTCCAGCGAGGACCTTATCCTCGCCAAGCTCGCCGCAAACAGGGCAAAGGACCGGGACGACTTGCCTCTGCTCGCGCTTGACGTCGACGGTCGGTCGCTACTGGATCGTTTCAATACTGTCGTAGGCTGGTACGGCGACAGGGGATCGGTCATGGCATTCGCTGACCGTTTTCTCAACTTCCTCGAAGAGCTCAAGGGCCTGCCGTCTACCGAAGTGATTGCTGCGCTTGCCGTCCCGGACTATATAAAGGACATCCTGCAGGAGGCACGTGCCAGTGACGACATCCCTGACGCCGATACAGCCGGACCAAAGAAGCCGGACTGAGGCAAGGATCGCTCTCCAAGCGCGCGTGCTCCGCGATATCGTATCCCTGATCGCGGCGAAAGTGCCTTGGGGTTCGTGGCCCCGCCAGGAGCTGTCGGTTCTCAAGGGCGCGTTGACGTGCGATGGTCGCAACACCTTTGAAGATGCAAAAGCGCGCAATCTCGAATGGCATCTCTTTCGCGGCAAAACACCTCTGCTCGAAGCCGGGCGTCTTCCGGAAATGTCCGATATGGAGGAACGTGTGCGGGCTGACCTGGCGGGGTTGGTTCGACTGGGTTCGGGGCGCGGATTGTAAGGCCCGGCGTGCAATTCCGCATTTGATGGCAAACACAAGGTTCACCGACACCGCCGACGGAGGATCGGAGCCAACCGTGGACCAGTCGTCCCTCATTCAAACATAAGTGGCAACAGGCTCCCCCAGCACCTCCAGCCGCGGCACAATCCCGAGCCCCGGCGCGCTCGGTGCCGTAACCCGCCCATCGCACACCCCGAAATCGCCGTCGGCGGTCTTGAGCGTCACCATGTCCCGGCATTCGAGAACGCAACGCAGGTTTTTCTCCGGCACGGTCTGGCCGAGATGCACGATGGCCGCGAAGGCGATGTCGGAGCCGGTGGTTTCCTGGACGCTGACGGTATAGCCCGCTGCCAGGCAGATGTCGCGATGGCGGCGGCCGCGGGTCAGGCCGCCATTCTTGGAGATTTTCAGGCCGATGCCCTCCGCGGCGTCTTCGCCGACGAGTTGGGCAATCGAGGCGTCGTCCGTCGCCAGTTCGTCGAATATGATTGGCACATCTGTGCGGCGCCGGAGCGAGATGCATTCGCGCCAGGTGGCGCAGGGTGCCTCGAGCACGAAATCGAGCCCCGGCGGCAGGAGCCGCAGCATGCGTAGCGCGCTCTCGACCGTCATGCCGCCATTGGCGTCGACGATAAAGAATTCGCCCGGTCTCTTGTCTGCGAGGGATGCCGCAATGCGCGCCGCATCGGCCGCAGGCTCGTCGCCGACCTTCACCGAATGGGCGACATAGCCCATCGCCCGGTGCTCATCCACGCGCGCGCGCATATCCTCGGGATCGCCCATATAGATCGATGAAATCACCGGCATCCGAACATTAGTGCGACCGCCCAGGAGGTCGCAGACCGGCAATCCCACCGATTTGCCGAACAGATCCCAGCAGGCGACGTCGAGTGCGGTCTTGGCATGCAGATGGCCGACAAGTGCCGTGTCCATGGCGTCGTTGATGCGATCGACGCGCCGCGGATCGAGCCCGATCAGGCTGGGCGCGATCTCCGCAATACCGGCCCGCACGCCAAGCGCATGCGAGGCGACATAGGTCGATCCGAACGGCGTGCTTTCGCCCCAACCTTCCAGCCCGTTTCCGGTGGTGATCCGGACGATCGTGGCATCAAAGCTTCGATATTCCCGTCCGCCTGACAGAAGATAGACGCCGCCCGAATAGGGCAGGTCCAACTGGAAGACATCGATTTTCTCGATTTTCAGTTCGCTCATCTTCGATCTCGTTATGTGGGGCTGAGGTTATTCGGGTATGACGAGGACAATCTTGCCCACCGTCTGTTTCGACAGGAAATCCTGCTGCGCCTCGACGATGTCTCTGAGCGGATAGGTCTTGCCGACCAGCGGCCGGATTTCGCCGCGCTCGACATAGGAGACCAGTTTCTCGAACACGACATCCTCCTGGAAGGTACAGCCGAAGAAGGTCAGGTCCTTGAGATAGAGGGTTCTGACATCGAGCTCGACGATCGGCCCAGCAATCGCGCCGGCAACCGCATAGCGCCCGCCCTTTTTCAGCACGCCGAGCAACTCGCCGAAGGAAGGACCGGCCGCGACGTCCAGGGCCACGTCGACGCTCTCCTTGCCGAGCCCGGCGACAATGCTTTCGCCGCGGACAAGCACCCGGTCGGCCCCGATCGCGCTGAGCTGCTCGGCCTTGTCGCGGCCGGCGATCGCGGTGACGATTGCGCCGCGGCGCTTGGCCAGTTGCACCGCGGCCGAACCGACGCCGCCCGAGGCACCGGCGATCACGACATGCTCGCCCCGGCCGACATTGGCGCGGTGCAGCATGCCCTCGGCAGTGGAATAGGCGCAAGGCAGCGAGGCCAGCTCGACATCGCTCCAGTCGCAATCAACGCTATATGTTTCCCGCGACGGCGCGACGGCATATTGGGCGAAGCCGCCATCGCATTCCGAGCCGAATGTCCAGCATTCGAACGGCCGGTAATCCACGTAGGAGCGCAACATGTTGCGCACCAGCACCCGCTCGCCGATGCGGCCGGCATCCACGCCCTCCCCGACCGCCACGACGCGGCCGCAGCAATCCGCGCCCTGGACACGCGGAAAGGCCATGGGCTCGCCGGACCATGTGGCGTCGGCATCTTCGGCAGCCTTGAAGCCTTCGGTCGCGCCGGTGCCGGTGCCGCTGGTCACCGTCTTGGAATACCAGCCGATGCGGGTGTTGATATCAGTATTGTTGACGCCGGCAGCCGTGACGCGGATCAGCACTTCGCCGGATTTCGGCCTGGGCACCGGAATGTCTTCGCGATATTCCAGCTTGTCGAAACCGCCATGCCCGGTCAGAAGCACGCCTTTCATCACCCTCGGCAGCGAATCCGGCGCCTGCCCCGCGTCAATCGTCGTGTCGGTCGTCATCTCTGTGTTCAAGACCTCGGAAAGTGTTTTCGGCGAGACGCCGCTTGCATGGGCGGCGCGCCAGGAATGCCCGCATGAAAGCGGCAGGCAAGCTCGAAGGCAAGTCTCATAAAAATCGGCGCTGTGTTGAGTTTGACGCACGACAAGGGCGAATATACGGGCTATTCTGAGTACAACTCAACGATCTCTTCCTCCTGCAGCCGAAAGCAGGTCGAAGCCGTATCGTCGCGCGGCAAGGAGGGATCGATGGTTCGTCGCTTTTATGGTTTGCCGTCGCTGACCGCGCTTGCCACGTTCGAAGCCTCCGCCCGCCATGGCAATTTCACCTTGGCGGCCAATGAACTCAATGTCACCAAGGGCGCCGTCAGCCGCCAGATCAAGGCGATGGAGGAGGAGATCGGCGTTCCCCTCTTCGCTCGCACCGGCAAAGGCGTCATGCTCACCGCGCCGGCCGAGGAATTATACCGCGCCCTGGCCAGCGGTTTTGCCCGCGCTGCCGAAGTGATCAATGCGATGAAACTCGGCAACACCTCTCGCAACGTCACCGTCGCCTGCAGCGACGTGTTCGGCACGATGTGGCTGATCCCCCGCATGCCGGATTTCTGGACCCGCTTCGCCGACATCACCGTGGATCACCTGATCGCCGACAATGTCCGGAATGTCCGCCGCTCGGAAGTCGAGCTGCGGATCCGCTACGGTTCGGGCCGATGGCTCGACGAAACGGCAGAACTGCTCTTCGACGAATGCGTCTATCCCGTTTGCGGCCCGAGCTTCGCCGAAAAGCATGCTGGCGCGTGCGCCTCCGATCTCGCCGATCTGCCTTTGCTGAATGTCGAATGGGTCGAGCCCGACTGGATGGGCTGGGCCGAGGTTCTGTCCCGCGGCGGCGTCAAACACCGCGCCTTCAGCGGCCGGCGCTTCGGCAAATTCAGCATCGCACTGCAGGCCGCCATGGCCGACCAGGGCCTGGTCGTCGGCTGGCACCGCATGGTCCGGCCCCTGATCGAAAAGGGCGAGCTGGTGCGCTTCACCGACCTCGTCGTGCCGACGCCGGATGCGTACTATCTCACCTGGAACAGCACGCGCGACCTGCCTCCCGCCGCGCTGTCGCTGCGCGATTGGATCAAGACGATGGCGGAGGAAGAGCGGGAGGCGCCGGCGCCTTATGAGCGGCCTAAACGGCAGTGAGAGTTCCCCCGGCTCGCGTCCCTCACCGCACAACATTATCCCCCCATACCCTGCTGATATGCGGCAGATCCAACCCCAAATCCCCCTCGCCCATCATCTTCAGCACCCGCGGCGGCGTCAGCGGCAGGCGGCTGACCGTCTTACCCGTAGCATTGGCCACCGCGCAGGCCACCGCCGCACCGACATTGAGGATCGGCACTTCCCCCGCCCCCTTGGCGCCGAGCGGGCCGATCGAGGGTGCGCCTTCATAGAGGTCGATCGCCACAGGCACGACGTCCTGGGCGAGCGGCAGCCGGTAGGTCTCGAAGCCGGATTGGGCGATGCGGCCGGTTTCGTCGATCGTCACTTCCTCATGCAGGGCATAGCCGAGCCCCTGCACCACGCCGCCCTGGATCTGGCCGTGGATGGCGCGGGGATTGAGCGCCCGGCCGACATCCTGCACCACCTGGTAGGAGAGCACGTCGACATGGCCGGTCTCGGGGTCGACGGCCACTTCGCAATCGTGGACGGCGAAGACGGGAATGTCGATCGCATCGATGAAATGCGCCATGGCGCAGCCCGCCATGGCCTGCACGCCGGGCTTGGTGAAGGCGCCTGAACCGGCCACCGGGCCGGAGAGTTGCTGCACGCGTTCGACCACTTTGGCGATCGTCGTGCCGGCCCCCTTGCGGCCGGCGATCTCGATCCGGCCATTGGCGAGCACCAGCTGGTCGGCCGGCGTCTGCAGCATTTCGGCGGCGACGGGCAGGATCTTGTTGCGGACCTCTTCGCAGGCCTTCAGGCTGGCGGCACCGATCGACACTGTCGTGCGTCCGCCGCCGACGCCGAGATCCAGTCCGGCCGCGTCCGTGTCAGCCGCCTTTACCACCACGTCTTCGGGGCGGATGCCGAGTTCGGCGGCGACGATCTGCGGCAGCGATTGCACCATTGTGCCCGAGCCGATCTCGACGCCCGAAGTGACCAGCGTGGCGCTGCCATCGGCATTGAGATTGACGGTCGCCGACGATGGCCCGACGAAGATGAACCAGGTGCCGACCGTGGTGGCACGGCCATAGAGCCGGCCGTCCGCCAATGGCGATTTCGCCGGCCGGCTTGCCTTCAGCACCTCCATGCGCCCCAGCATCGGCCGCAGCACCTCGCCTTCGAAGACCTGGCCGGTCGCGCCGAGATCGCCGTCGCCCAGCACGTTGCGGCGGCGGAATTCCAGCGGCTCCATGCCGATCGCCTGGCAGATTTCGTCCGTATGCCGCTCCAGCGCGAATGTGTTGTAGACGCCGTTGCAGGCGCGGAAGGCGCCGTTGGGGGCGGTGTTGGTATAGACGGCGCGGCTATTGAGCCGCACGGAACCGAGCCGGTAATTGCCGCCCAGCGTATGCGCCGTCATCGTGCTGAGGAAAATCTGCTCGCCGCCATAGGCGCCGCAATCCATCAGCACGGTCGCCTCGCGGCCGACGATCTCACCCTCCTTGGTCACCGCCGAGCGGATGCGGATCTCGGCATTCTCGCGGCAGAGGCAGGTGATCGTCTCCTCATAGCGCGAATTGACCATCGCTACGCGCCGGCCGGTCCGCTTGGCCAGCAGCGCGGCGATGGGCTCGATGGTGCAATCGAACTTCAGCCCGAATGCACCGCCGACCGGCGGCACGGTCACCCGCACCTGCGAGGAGGGAATACCCAGCACTTCTGCGGTGACCTTGCGCACCGTCCAGGGCACCTGCGTCGAGCAGATGATGTGGAATCGGCCATCCTCGAACGTGGCGATGGCCGAGCGCGGCTCGAACGGCACATGGCTCTGCCGCCCGACGGTATAGCAGCTGTCGATGATGGTGACGTCGGACCGGGCAAAGGCAGTGTCGGTGTCGCCCCTGACAACCTTGGCCTCCCAGGCGACATTGCCGCCGCGGGCCACGCCATCGAGCTGCACTTCGTAGGATTTCCAATCCGGATGCACGAGCGCAGCACCGGGGGCCAAGGCCCCCTCCATGGTCAGTATCGGCGCCAGCGGCTCGATCTCGATCTCGATTGCCGCGGCGGCGGCGCGGGCCTGTTCGATCGTATCGGCCGCCACCGCCGCGATCGGTTCGCCATGGTAGCGGATGCTGCCGCGGGCAAACAGCGGATGGTCGATGACGCCGATGCCATGCGTGCCCGGCGCATCCTCTGCCGTGATCACCGCCCGCACGCCGGGCATGGCCTTGGCGGCGGTCACATCCATGCGAACGATCCGCGCCGAGGCAATCTCCGAGCGTCGGATGGCCGCCTGCAGCGTGCCCGGTCCGGCCTGGTCGACGGTATAGCGCGTGCGGCCGGCGATCTTGTCGCGCGCATCGCGCCGTGCCAGGTTCATCACCGCGCGGGGCGTGACGATCTCATTCATTCCGCGTGCTCCATGTTCATGGCGGCGATCAGGGCTGCGTCGACGATCCGCTCATAGCCGGTGCAACGGCAGATATTGCCGGCAAGCCCGGCCTTGAAGGCGGCGCGGTCGGCGCCCGGATTGTCCTTGAGCAAGGCCGTCAGCACCATCACCATGCCGGGAAAACACATGCCGCACTGGACCGCATCGACATCTTCCAGCGCCTGCTGGATGGGGCTCGGCGCGCCATCGACAGCCATCCCCTCGATCGTCGTCACCGACAGGCCTTCGACCGATGCAACGGGGCAAAGACAGGAGACCCGCGGCTTTCCGTCCACATGCACCATGCAGGCGCCGCAAAAGCCCTCGCCGCAGACGGACTTCGTGCCAGTCAGCAGCAATTCGTTGCGCAGCACATCGACCAGCGGCGTCAGGGGATCGCCATGGAAGGTGCGGCTGTCGCCATTGACGTTGAGATGCACGGCCATCACGTCCCCCTCTGCCGCTCAAGATCTTCGAAGGCCCGCCGCACCAGCGCCGGCAGCACCTGCACGCGATACCAGCCGGGCGCTTCGATGCCGTCGCGGCCGGAAAACGCGCTGGACAAGTCCGCCGCCGCAACCCCGATCTCCGCCGCCGTCATCGCCCTGCCCTCGATTTCAGCTTCGAGCGCCGGCCAGCGCCGCGCCACCGCCTCGACCGAGCCGACAGCGATCCGGATGCCCTGAAATCCCGCCCGATCGTCACTGCTGGCTGTCGCCGAGACAATAGCGACGGGATAATCGCCCGCCTTGCGCAAAGGCAGGCGCATATGCGCAGAGCGGAAGCCGCCCCTGCGCACGCGGACCTCGGTGAGCAAACCCGGCGGCAGCACCGTGCGCAGGTGGAGGAACGCTTCCAGGGGCATAGTCGAAGTCCCCTCGATCGAGCGATATTCGATCTCCGCATCGAGGCAGAGCAGCGCCGGCGCGAGATCGGCGGCGGAAAAGGCCATGGTGCAAAGATTGCCGCCCACGGTGGCGACGGCGCGGATGGCAGGGTTGGCGGATTTGCCGGCGGCTTCGGCCAGGCCCCAGAATTCGCTGATGCCGGCGAGCGCGCTGGCGAGGGCGGCATGGGTGACGCGTGTGCCGATGGTGAGCCATTCCTCGTCGATGTCGATGCGGCCGAGTTCGGCAATGCCCGAGATCGAGACGATGGAAGCGGGCAGATCCTCGCCGCGGAGCGGGGAGCGCATGAGCCAGGTCGCGCCTGCCATGATGCTTGCCCGTCCCTCGTGTACGGAGAGTGTGGCCAGGGCCTCATCCACCGTGGTTGGCGCAGTGAATTGCCGTGCCGTCATCGCGGATCTGCCTCGGGCATGTTTTCATCATCATGGTGGACCGTGAGCTGCCTGCCGCCTGTCTCCGATCGGAAGGCAGGACTGTCGCATTCCGCGCCGCACCCCCCTCTGTCCTGCCGGACATCTCCCCCACAAGGGGGGAGAGCAGATGGGGGCACCGTCCCACGTCCATCTAAGGCCGAGAATGCAGCACTCGACATTGGCTTAAGGCGAGGAGCGCGCCGCCTGCCACTCTCCCTCCTTGTGGGGGAGATGCCCGGCAGGGCAGAGGGGGGTATCGCCGCAATGAAACGCCGTGCCGTCATCCCAAAACCGCCTCAGCCACATTCTGATGATCATGGTTTGTTGCCAGCACGACCATGAGCAGCCCGCCATCCGTCTCTTTCCGCAGCGTAGAACGATCGGATATGGCGAAAGACCCTCTCTGGCCTGCCGGCCATCTCCCCCACAAGGGGGGAGAAGACTCGCGGCGCTCTCCCTGCCTCGATTGGGGCGCAGCGAAACGACGCGTTAAGCCTCCCGCCCTTGTAGGGGGCCAAAGGCGGAGTCGAGACGAGCGGCTCAGTTGGGAAGAGGCTTTGGTTTCAGATGTGATTGTTTTGCTCTCATAGAGGGAGATCGGCTCGAGGCAGGGAGCGCGCCGCGAGTCTTCTCCCCCCTTGTGGGGGAGATGGCCGGCAGGCCAGAGAGGGTCTTGCGGCAGATGCGACAACCTCGCGCGTGCGGGGGAGATGCCCGCCAGCGCCGAGGGAGCTATCGCCGCGATGAAGTACCGTGCCGTCATCCCAAAGCCACCTCAGCCATGCCCCGATCTCCGTGGGCCGCCGCCACGACCGAAAGCAGCCCGCCATCCATCTCCGCCCGGAACGGGTCCTCGCTGACGATCTCCGCCAGCACCGAGAGCGCAATCTCCGTCGCATTCTTGCTGCCCGGAAACAGCCCGATCGGCGCATGAATGCGGTCAACCACGCCCTCATCCACCTCCCGCGCAACCAGCGCCTCCACGCGTTTCCGATGCGCAGCCCGGCTGCCCATCGCACCAATATAGAAGGCGTCGGAAGCAAGCGCGGCCATTAGCGCCTCGGCCTCCCAATCATGATCATGAAACATCAGCACGATCGCGGTGCGCCCATCGGCCACGATCTCCGGCCTCCGCGTCATGCTTGTCAGCGCAACGGCCTTTGCGCCGCCCAATTCGGCAAATTCCCGCGTCGCCTCGTCGGGCGACATCAGTTCCACCTCGATATTCATCATCGAGCCGAAGCGGCAGAGCTGTGCCGCAGCCGCACCCACCCCGAGGACGACCAGCCTGAGGCGCGGCCGGTAGTGCCGGACGAACCTGGCGGCCGTCGCGCCCTCCTCGGCAAAATCCAGGCTGGCCGTCTCCCGGCGCGCGAGCCGTTCTTCTATCATCTTCAGCTCCTCAACCGATCGGCCGGTGTCGAAATAGAGTTCGATGGCGCTGCCGCAGGGCAGTTGGATGTCGAAATAGGGCGAGCCTTTGCCGTAGCGCACGCGCCGCCCCACACCTGCCTCCAGGGCTTCAAGGGCCTCGGCCACCACCGCCCGCTCGATACAGCCGCCCGAGAGATAGCCCGACCATTCCCCCGCCTCCGTCACCACCATCTGGGCGCCGGGATAGCGCGGCGACGAACCTTCGATCTTCACCAGGGTGACGAGGACGAAGCGCTGTCCGCGGCTGGCCGCCCGCAGGGCAAAGCCCAGCACATCGTCATCGAATATCTCCCACCGATCCCCCGAACCGCGCCCTGCCCCGCCGGCATCACGTGCCGAAGGCCCGGCGCCGCGACGCCCTTCATGATTAGGATCGTCGCGGCGCCGCATGGTCATTTCCAATGATCGAGCGTGCGCTTCTGGTGCATTTCGCGGAACTGCCGCGTCGTTTCCGGCAGCACGTCGCCATTGGCCCAATCGAGGATGACGGCATAGTGGCGAACCGCATCGAGTGCATCGATCTGCCCGGCCTTGTACATTTTCGACACCGCCTCGGGCGCGACATTGGCCCAGGCGTTGCGCTCGGAGCGGATCCACGCCCGCTCGCGCTCGGTGGCCGCAAGATCGACTGTATAATCGGCGAGATCGGCATCGACGAGGGTCAGCACCACGCCATAGTCCTTGCGGGCGCGCTCGACCGAGACATAATCGTTCTCGACATCCTCGCGCACCTTCTCCGGATCACGCTCCAGCGGATCGCCGAAGCCGCCGCCGCCGGCAGTCGGCCGCGAGAAAATATCGCCCGTGCTGATCGGCACATCGGAGAAGACCGAGCCGAGCCATTCGTCGCGGTCGGTGCCGGCGCGGCGGATGGTCAGCCCATGCGGCATGGACGGCAGGCCGCCATGGGTGCCCCAGACCACCGCGCGTTCGCGGTCGCAGATATAGGAGATGACGGTTTTCTCCGCCTCCAGCAGGATCGAGGTCTTCTCGACGCCCGCGCCGCCGCGGAATTTTCCGGGGCCGGCGGAATCGCGCTTGATCTCGAACTTAGTCGTCAGCACCGGATTGACGCGCTCCTGGCCTTCGACCGGCTGCGCCATCAGGCCGGTGCCGAAGCAGGCCGTGGTGCTGTTGCAGCCATCCATGCCGTTGCGGCCGCCCCAGCCGCCAGGCAGCCAGTCATAGAACATGAAGATCGGCTTTTCCTCGTGCCGCAGGTCATGGCCGCCGGTCAGCAGATATTCGAGATTGAACGAGCAGGAGATCGCCCGTTCAGGGATGATCTTCGACCACATTTCGAAGATCGAGTTCATGATCTTCTCGAACGGCATCAGGAAGCCGGTGACCGCCACCGGCCATTGGGCGCTGACGACGCTGTTCGGCGGGCTGGCAATCTCGAAAATGCGATAGAAACCGCTGTTGAGCGGCAGATCGGGGAAGAAGGTCTTCATGCCGGCGGCGACGGCGGAGAATGTGGCGCCGGGGGCGGAATTGTAGATCGAGCCGATCGTCGGATGGCTGCCGGCGAAGTCGTAATAGACCTTGTCGCCCTTGATCGTCATCTTGATGCGGATCGGGATCATGCCTTCGCCGGCCGCAGGGTCGCGGTCGATATAGTCGACGGTTTCCCAGACGCCATCCGGCAAGGCTGCGATGCGCTGGCGCATGGCGCGCTCGACATAGTCCTGCACTGCGGCCATGCCGCCGGTGACCGTCTTGCGGCCGTATTTCTTCACCAGCCTGAGCACATCGCGTTCGGCCACATGCGTCGCCTGCGCCTGGGCATGGATGTCGCCGATGATCGAGCGGGGATCACGGGTGTTGGCCGCGATCAGGTTGGCGACATCGCTGCAGAACCGGCCGCCATGGAAGAGCCGCACCGGCGTGATGCGTACGGCCTCGCGGAACATGTCGCGCGCCGTCACATCGAACGAGCCGGGCACGCTGCCGCCGAGATCGGACCAATGGCCGTTGGACTGGGAGAAGCCGATGATCTCGTCCTCGTCGAAAATCGGCCGGATCAGCCGCACATCGCTGAAATGGGTGCCGCCGGCATAGGGATCGTTGATGGCATAGACATCGCCCGGCAGCATGTCGCCTTCGAAGGCGCGGATGACCTCCTTGCAGGTGAAATGCAAGGTGCCGACATGCACGGCGATGTCCTGCGTGCCCTGGGCGACCGAATTGCCATGCGCATCATGCAGCCCGTTGGAAAAATCGCGATTGTAGATGACGAAGGAATAGCAGGTTCTGAGCATCTGCTCCGCCATCTGGTCGACGGAGGTGATGAACGAGTTCTTCAGAACCTCGAAGGTGACCGGATCGAGTCCGTTGAATTGCGCGTCGCCGTTCATCTCATGCCTCTTTGATATTGATCAGGATATTCAGGTACTTGTCGACGGAAGCTGACGTGCCGGGAGGCACGACTACCGTAGAGTCGAACTGCTCGACCACCGCCGGCCCGACGAAGCGGAAGCCCGAGGGAAGATCGTCGCGATCGTAGACCGGCGTGTCGAAGGCCCTGCCCTCGAACCAGACCGGGCGGCTCTGCTTCGGCGCCGGCTTGCGCATTTCCGGCTTGTGCTCCATCAGATTGGCCTTCGGCACCAGGCCGATTGCCTTCAGGCCCAGACGGAAGAAGCTGATGGGCGCATCGTCGCGGCGGAAATTATATTCGCGCTCATGCTCGCGATGGAAATTCTCGGTCAGCGCGGAGACATCGGTGACCTCAGCCGGGGCGGCGATCGACAGCGACCGCCACTGGCCCTGGTACATCATCTCGGCACTGCGCTGCAGCGTGATGTTTTCCGCCGCCACGCCTTCATGCGACAGGCGCTCCACCGCCTCTTTCTCCAGCCGCTCATAGGCGGCCTCGATGTCGGCCGGGCTGGCGAGCGTCGCCGGCACCATGAAGCTTTCGGAAAAATCATGCTGGATATCGACCAGCAGGCAGCCGAGCGCCGAGGTGACGCCCGGATTGGGCGGCACGATGACCACGGGAATGGCGAGTTCCTGGGCCACCGCCGCACCATGCAGCGCACCGGCGCCGCCAAAGGCCACCAAAGCGAAATCGCGCGGATCATAGCCGCGGCTGATCGAAATCAGCCGCACGGCATTGGCCATATTGGCATTGGCGACCTTGACGATCGCCTCGGCAGCCTCGGGGGAAGAGATGCCGAAATGCTCGGCAATGCCGGAAATAGCTTTCTCGGCCAGCGCGGGCTGCAGCGTCAGCTTGCCGCCCGCCAGACTCGTGCCCAGCCGGCCGAGGACGACATTGGCGTCGGTATTGGTCGGCACGGTATTGCCCTTGCCGTAACAGGCCGGTCCCGGCTGGGAGCCTGCGGATTGTGGCCCGTTGCGCAGCGAGCCGGCCTCGTCGAACCAGGCCAACGAACCGCCGCCGGCGCCGATGGTCAGCACTTCGATGCTGGGAAAGCGGATCGGATAGCCGAACTCGATATACCAATCCTTGGTGACGCGGGATTCGCCCTGGTAGGCCAGCGACACGTCGGTGCTGGTGCCGCCCATGTCGAGGCCGATCGAATTCTTGTAGCCGCAGAGCATGGCGATGTAGCGGCTGGCAATGGCGCCGGCGGCAATCCCCGAGCCGGCCAGCCGCGCGGCGAAATCCTTGACGCTCTTTGGGGTCATCACGCCGCCGCCGGTATGCAGCAGCAGGAGATCGCGGGTATAACCCTTGCCGGCGAGGCTCTCGCCCAGCCGCGTCGTGTAATCGACGACGACGGGGCTCAGCGCCGCATTAGCCACCGTGGTCGAGAAACGCTCGTGCTCGAAGATTTCCGGCATGACCTCGGAGGAAATGGAAACGGCGAGTTCGGGGATTTCCTCGGCCAGGATTTCCTTCATCCGCTTCTCGTTGGCGCCATTGACGAAGGCGTTCATGAAGCAGACCGAGATCGCCTTGACGCCGCGCCGCTTGAAGATGCGCGCCACGCGCCGGGCATCATCCTCGTCGAGCGGCGTGACGATCTTGCCGGCGGCATCGACGCGCTCCCTAACGGTCAGGCGGTCCTTGCGAGGAATATAGGGGGGTGCGACGTCGTTATAGGCGTCCCACAGATCCTGCTTGTTGGCACGGCGGATCTCGATCACATCGCGAAAACCTTCGGTCGAGATCATGCCGGTGCGCGGCAGGCGGCGGGTGATCAGCGCATTGGTGGCGACCGTCGTGCCGTGCGAGAACATCGACACCTGGGAGAGGTCGACATTGGCGCGCTCGACGCCGGACATGATGCCGTCGATCGGGTCCGGCGTCGACGATGTCTTTTCGATCCGGAGCGCGCCGGTCTCCTCGTCCATGATGCAGATGTCGGTAAATGTGCCGCCGACATCGACGGCCACGCGTAAATTCGTCATTCTCGTAACCTCTTGCAAATGCGCGCAGCAAGGCTCGCCGCCGCAAACCGCGGGCGCCGGGTGGTCCGTGCTGGTGTTGGGATTGGCCGCGGCAAAGCGCTGCGGCCGTGTCAGCGAGCGCATATCGCCTGAAAGTGAGAACCAGTTTCAGGATAACGACACGCGCAAATAGAAAAGCTTAGAGCCGGTTCCGATCCATCGGAACGCAAAGCGCCCTAACAGAGCGGCTGAAGCCGGTATTCCGATCGCGCCTGGCTCGGCGAACGGCCGAAATACATCCGGTAGTTCTTGGAAAACTGCGATTGGTCGGCGAAACCCCAGCGATAGGCGATCTCGGAGATCGAATGCGGCGTATTGGCCTTGCGCAATTCCTCGTCGCACATCAAGAGCCGCTGTTCCCTGATCCATTCATAGATCGAGCGGCCGCTATCGGTGAACAGCCGCTGCAGGTAGCGCAGCGAGATGCCGCAGGCATCGGCAACGTCCTGCGGCTGCAGGTCGCCCTTGGCGAGATTGGCTCTTATATGCTGCTCCGCCCGGAACAGATGGGCGGCGCGCACCGAACTCAGATTGCTGTCCAGCACCCGTTCATCGTCCTGGATCGCCAGGCACAAGAGATCGATCAGCTGCTGGCCGATCGTTTCCTTGGCCGCCGAATTGAGTTCATCGAGGCGCTTGGCCGTCGAGCGGATCGTATCGATGAAATAGGCCCCCACCCCCTGCTGCGCATCGAAGGAAAAGGCCGAAAACCGCTCGGGCGGCCCGACACGGGCGCGCAAAGCCGAACTCGGCACTTTCAGCACCCAGAGCGAATTGGCGCCCGGCTGGCGGAACTCATAGGGCGCATCGCCCCGCTCGATCAGGAAGCCGCCGGGCCGGCAGCGGGTTTCGCGATTGCACTGCTCGAACTGCACTTCGGCCAGTTCCGGCACCGTGATCAGCAGCGTCTTCTCCCGCTCGGTCAGCACCTGGCGCTGGTTGCGCCGATAAAGAATGGCGTCGGTCCTCAGCCGCGACAGCGAGGCCAACCCCAGCGACCAGCATTTCAGATCGCCATTGAACCTGTCGTCGTCGCGGAAGACCGTATCGAGCGGAAAGAACGTGTCGGAAATCACATTCTGCCAGCAGCTGCTTCGGGCACCCGGCTCGGTGGCCTGCGTCGAAAATTCCATTCCGATCCTCCTTTGCGAAGGCTGGGGCAATCACCGCCAGGTGACACGCCCATAAAGTTCCCTGTCATTTTTATGACATCGATCCTAACACAAACTCAGCCGGAGTCTTGTTGCTGCGCGCCCAAAAAGTCGTCAAATCTGGCACCGGGGGCTGAGGTTCGCGATATTGTAGTGCATGGAGGCAGGGCAATCGCATATGAGGAATTGCTGACGGTCGATGGCTTGGCTCCCTCTTCCCCTCGGGGAGAAGGTGGCCGAAGGCCGGATGAGGGGGCTTCCCGGGTGGGGCGGCCCCCCTCATCGCCTCGCTTTGCTCGGCACTTCTCCCCTCGGGTAGAAGAGGGAGCAAGCGGCAAGCGTCACTAGAAGGAGACGGGTGCTGTGCCGATCGATGGGGCGGTCAAATCCGAGGCGGAGCAGAGGACGTTGCAGGAACCTTATCGGAAGCCGACAAGTCAACGCCGAAATGTGCAGCGACCTCGTCCACGTTCTCACAGCCTGCCTTCCCAAAACCACTGATTTGCAACGATTAATTACTAATATCCGCAATTAAGTTAGGTTATCGACGGGAGGCGCTAGCTCGGCAATCCGATTGCCGCAACAACAGTCAACGCCGCAATTGCCCCGAGTTCTGTAACCGATGTCACAGCAATTCGGCGTTACTCATCGGGAAACAGTCCTGGAAGAAACCGAGTCGCCAGGCTCACAGGAAATGCCAGCCGCAGAGGACTACGACTTGTTTCGGAAGCGATCACGCCCGTATTGATAAGCGATGCCGTGAGCCGTCTGGCCGACCTTCCGCTCATGCCGGTCAAGATTTCCACCTCATTGCGCTCCAACTCTCCGCGATAGAGAATTGCATTCAAAATCACATCTGACCGGGCCTGCAATCTACCGCCAGCGGTTTCTTCCCGGGCCCATGTCATAACCCGATCGCGCAATCTGTTTGGCTGCATCAAGCCGCTCATGAAATCGACCTGATCGATGCAAATCTCAAGAAAAAATTGAGAAAATTCCGCAAGCGCTGACTCGCTGAGTGTTCCTCGTCCATCTAAACTCCCACGACGCGGCTCATCGCAGGATTGGAGATGCGCCTTGTAGTTTCTCTCTTTCCTTGCCAAACCGCGCGCGACGGACCACAAACCCTTCGTGTTTATTGCCGATCTTAAGACGGCATACGATACCAGGCGCGCCACCCGGCCATTTCCGTCGACGAAGGGATGAACCCAAAGAAGTCTGTGATGTCCACAAGCGGCGCTGAGAATCCGCTCTATGCGTCCTTTAGACCGATAGGCCTCTTCTATCCTCAATAAAAAGCGCGGGACTGCCCCCGGACTCACCGCGATGTGCCYGCCGACTTTGACATCCTTCGATCTGACTTCCCCCGAAACCATGGCCACATGTCGGTCTTCTGCCGTTTCGCCGACCAATAGGAGTTCCGGCGGCAGCAACTCGCAAAAGCGTTTGTGTATCTCCAGTACGCTCGCTACCGAATAGGGATCGCTTTCAAGGCCGCCATCGTCGATCCATTTCTGCACCGTGATATGGGCTCGCGCCTCAAGTTGCAGGTCACGCTTTTTCTTGTCATCGCTGTAATCACTCTGCATTGCCCGTTCGATATCGATCGGGTGGGTATTGTGCCCTTCGATGAGGTTGCTGTAGTAGCAATTCATAGCCCTCACGAGGTCTGACAGCGAGTCAGAGATCGCAGAGGGGAGCGACGCGGAAAATGCGGATGACTTTTCGGCCAAAGTCAACGCAAGGTCATTCAACTTCGGTCGGAGCTTGGAGCCTTCCGAGACCATTAAAGGTTCGAACAAGCCAATGCTCTCATTGTCGTCCCGCGCCAACATTGGACATTCCATTTCCATAAATCCTGGCCGCCATTTTGGCCGCTTCTTTGGCCACTTAATTCGCCACAGATAATCAAATTATATCAGGTATTAAGCGGAGCAGAAAGGATTGTTTTGGCCGTTTTTCTGGCCACTTTCGCGGCCGGTTCACGACCACTCGCTGGTACAATCTTACCCAGAATGGGCAAAACCTCACTTTCCCCCGATTCCTCCCACGTTCGCGGCCCCCMCCGCCAAACACCGGTTTCATCCCCCACCCCACCCAAACCACAAGCAGAACCCGCTACCCTCGCAGTGCGCTCAAGCACAAAACTTTGTTCGCTGCTGAATGATGCTATTGCGACGCGTTTTGTTATCGTTTTGGCCCACGGGAGCAGATATCGAAACCAGAAGAACAAGCCCCCGCACGATCCGCATTGCTTTTCGGCGACGCACGGCGCGCGCCCGGCAAGCGGACGGACGACAATAATCAAAAGAGGTGGAACAATGAAAAAAGCTCATATCGCATTCCTGAGTGCGACCGTCCTGGCGCTGCTCCAGGCCCCGGTCGCCAGCGCGGCGGATGTCTGGCCGTTCAACGTCGTCGATGCCGCCAAGGGCGGCAAGGTCGTGCCGTATACCGGGCTGGAAAAGGCATCGAAGAAGTGGAAGATCTGCGTGCTCTTCCCGCATATGAAGGACAGCTACTGGGTCGGCGTCGATTACGGCATCGTCGACCAGGCCCGCAAGCTGGGCGTCAGCGCGACGATTTTCGAAGCCGGCGGCTATACCGAGGCCGCCAAGCAGGTGTCGCAATATAACGACTGTGTCGCGCTCGGCGTCGATGCGATCATCATCGGCGCGATTTCCGAAGCCGGCCTGACCAAGAGCATGGAGGAAGGCAAGACCAAGGGCATCGTTCAGGTGGGCGTCATCAACCCGCTGCAAAACAAGGTCGCCGATGCCAAGATCTATGCCAATTATGACGACGCGGCCGAGGCGGGCGCCAAATTCCTGGCGGAGAAGTTCAAGGGCCATAACGGCAAGGTCAATCTCCTGCATTTCCCTGGCCCCCAGGGCTCGGGCTGGGCGGAATCCTCGACCGAAGGCGTCAAGCGCGCCATCAAGGACACCAACATCAACCTGCTCGATGCGAAATACGGCGACACCGGCAAGAATGTCCAATTGCAGCTCGTCGAAGATGCGCTGCAGGCCTACAGCAATATCGACATCATCTACGGCACGGCTGTCACCGCCGAGGTCGCGCCGCAGGCGGTTCAGGAAGCCGGGCTCGATCATCCGGTGGCGGTCGCCGCCTATTATTCCAACGAAGGCATCGTCAATCTGGTAAAAAGCGGACAGGTCGCGGCGACCGTCACCGAGTCACCGGTCATGGAAGCGCGGATCGCCGTCGACCTCGCGGTGCGCATCCTGGAAAAGAAGGAGCATTACACCTTCCTCAATCCCGGCATGAGCGTCGTCACCAAGGACAATATCGGTTCGATGGACCTGACCAGAACCTTTGCCCCCGAGGGCTGGAAGCCGGTCTACAAGGTCGATTGATGGATATCAGAGTTGAAAGGCTAGCCCGACCGATGACGACAGGCGCGACAGACGACATCCTGGCAATGCGCGGCGTGGTCAAGCGGTTCGGCTCTTTCGCAGCGCTCAGCGACGTGGACTTTTCCCTGAAATCCGGTGAAGTCCACGTCCTCTTCGGCGAAAACGGCGCCGGCAAATCGACGCTGATCCAGATCATCGCTGGTGTGCATACGGCCGATGAGGGCGAGTACACTCTGCTCTCCCAGCCCGTCCTGCATCCGACCCCGGCGAAGCTTCAGCATGCCGGCGTCTCGGCGGTGTTCCAGGAATTCAGCCTCATCCCCGACATGACCGTGGCCGAGAACATTTTTCTCGGCCGCGAGATCACCAGGGGCGGACGTCTCGCCAAAGGCGAGATGCGCCGCGCCTGCGAAGAGGTGCTTGCAAAACTCGGCTTCGCCATCGACCCGGATGCGCGCGTCAAAACGCTCCGGCGCGCGCACCAGCAAATGGTCGAGATCGCCAAGGCGTTGCTCCGGCAGGCACGCGTGATCATCTTCGACGAACCGAGCGCTTCGCTCGCCGACCAGGAAGCGGCTGCCCTCTTCGACATCATCGAAGGCTTGCGGGCTCAAGGCATCGGCATCATCTACATTTCCCACCGCATGTCGGAGATCGACCGCCTGGCCGATCGCGTCACCGTACTCCGCGACGGCCGCAAGATCTGCACGCTGACGCGCGACGAAATCAGCCACGAGCGGCTGGTCACCTCGATGACCGGGCGCAGTTTCGAGAGCTTTTATCCGGAGATCAAGCGACAGCCTTCCGGCGATGCCGTGGTGATCTCCGGGCTCAGCACCGACAACGGCCTTGTCGACGATGTCAGCCTAAGAATCCGGCGCGGCGAAGTGCTCGGCATTGCCGGCCTCGCCGGCTGCGGCAAGTCGGAGCTGATCCGCGCCGTCTTCGGCCTGGAACGGATTGCGGCCGGCACCGTCACCCTGGATGGCGAAGCCATATCGCATCCCTCGCCCGCCGGCATGCTGGCAAGGCGCGTCTGCTACATGCCGTCGGACCGGGCGACGGAAGGCTTGGCGATGCGCCAGAGCGTCGGCCGCAACAGCACCATCGCCTCGCTCGACACAGGCAGTTTCTCCCGCTGGAAGACCTGGCTGCGGCTGAAGGCGGAACAGACATTCGCCAGCGGTGTGATCGACAGGATGCAGATCAAGACCCGCAGTGCCACCACGCCAGTCGATGCGCTCTCGGGCGGCAACAAGCAGAAAGTGCTGCTCGCCCGCGGCCTGTCGCGGGAGCTTGACGTCTATCTGTTCGACGAGCCCACCGTCGGCGTCGACGTGCAGGCCAAGGTCGAGATCTACAATTTCATCAAAGAACTCACCGAGGCCGGCAAGGCAGTGGTCATCGCCTCCTCCGACATGGCCGAGGTCATCCATCTCTCGCACAGGCTGGTCGTCATGCGCGAGGGCAAGATCGTCTCGGAAATGGAAGGCGGCAGTTTTTCCGAGGAAGCGCTGCTCTCCAGTTTCTTCGGCCGCCCGGCCGCGCCGCAGCCACTCAGGGAATTGGCCTCGTGAAGCAAAGGAACCGCCCTTGGAAACCGTAAGAAAATCTAGGGTTACAGGCTTTGGCAGGCTGGCCTTGCCCTTGCTGCCGGTGCTTCTCGTGGCCTTCTGCATCACCTTCGGCATGATCGAGCCGCGCTTCCTGCGCTATGCCAATATCTTCAACATCCTACGAAACGCCTCCTACCTGTCGCTGGTCGCCGCCGGGCAGATGCTGGTCATCGTGGTCGGCGGTTTCGACATTTCCGTCAGCGCCGTGGTGGCACTCACCAGCGTCTCGACCGCGCTGTCGCTTGGCATGATGGGGACCCTCCTGCCGGATGCGGCCATTCTCGCAGCCGTGCTGGGGTGCCTGCTCGGCATGGTGCCGGCGCTGATCGTCGGACTGGCGAACGGCCTGTCGGTGTCGGTGCTGAAGGCGCCGCCCTTCATCGTCACCATCGGCACCATGTCCGTGGCACTCGGCATTGCCGATTACCTCTCCGGCGGCACGCCGATCTATGGCCTGCCCGACAATTTCCTTGCGACCATCGGCACAGGCAAAGTCGGCGGCATCGCCAATGCGATCATCATCGCCGCGGTCACGCTCACCGTGCTTGCCTATATACTCGGCTCGACCCGAAGCGGGCGCTATTTCTATGCCGTCGGCGGCAATGAGCGTGGGGCACGCTTTTCCGGCGTCAATGTCACGCTCTACACCACGCTCGCCTATGTCCTGAGCGCGGCACTCGCCGGCCTCGCCGGCATTCTGCTCACCGCCCGGGTAGGCTCGGGCGAGGCGACGCTCGGCAATTCGCTGATGCTGCAGAGCATTGCCGCCGCCATCCTCGCCGGCGTGTCGCTGCGCGGCGGTTCCGGCAGCCTGCCGATGGTCGTGCTCGGCGCGATCTTTCTGTCGATGGTTTCCAACGGCCTCAACCTCATCCATGTCGACAGCCGCTACGAAGTCATCGTCACCGGCGTCATCGTCATCGCCGCCGTTGCCATGGAAAAGCTCAGAGAGAAGGGTTCGCGGAGATGAAAAGCCTATCCCTGCCCGCTGCGGCACCGGTAAAAGAGATCGGCCTGCCGGTCGCCATCCTGCTCATCTACCTCGCCTTCGTCGCGGCACAGCCGGCCATGGCCTCGCTCGCCAGCATCGAAAACCTGGTCAAGCAGACATCGCTGCTGTTCCTGATCGCCTCGGCCCAGCTGATCGTGCTGGTCGCGAGAGGCTTCGATCTCTCCGTCGGCGCCAATGTCTCCCTGGTCTCGGTCGTCTCTTCCATGGCCATGGTGCATTTTGCCGGCGACGGCAATGCCGCGGCGCTAGCCATGGGTTTCCTCGCCGCCGTCGCCATCGGCCTCCTGGTCGGCGGCCTCAATGGCTTCCTCGTCGCCTATCTCGACATCAATCCCTTCGTCACCACGCTGGGCACGATGAGCATTGTCGGCGGCATCGCGACGACGATTTCCGGCGGCTTTCCGATCTTCGACGTCCCGGCTTCGTTCCCATATGTCTTCAACCAGATGACATGGCTCGTCCTGCCCGCGCCGGTCATGGCCGCTCTGCTGGTCGCCGTCCTGCTGCATCTGACGCTGACCCGCACCGTGCATGGCCGGACGCTCTACCTGATCGGCGACAATGCCCGCGCCGCCGCCGTGGCCGGACGCAATGTGAAACTGCACACGCTCGCCGCCTACACCGCCTGCGGCGTGCTCGCCGCCTTCGCCGGCCTGATGATGACGGCGCAGACGGGATCGGGCGAACCCAATCTCGGCACCAATCTCGTCCTCGACAGCATCGCCGCCGCCGTCGTCGGCGGCGCCTCGCTCCGCGGCGGCACAGGAACGGTCTTCGCCCCGCTGCAGGGTGCTGCCCTGGTAACGATCGTCTCGGTGGGCATGAACCTCGCCCGCATCGACGGCTCGCTGCAATCGGTGGTGATCGGGCTGGTGGTCATAGCCGCAACGCTGTTCGGCGCCCGGCGGGGGCGGTAACTATCCCCACCCTCACCCGGCAAGCCGGCCGCGATAACGGCTGATCTCTTCGATATGTTCCGGGCCGATGCCGCAGCAGCCGCCGACGACGGTGGCGCCCTGGCTGATCCAGCGGTCGATCCATTTGAGATAATTGGCGGGGTCGAGATCGGCGCGGATGTCGGAAATGCCGGCATAGGGCTCATCCGAGGGCGGCTCAGGCGCGAAGGCATTGGCATAGACGCCGACCGGCACCGTTGCATCGGTGGTCACGCGGCGCGCGGCGATCACCGCTTCGCTCATCACTTCCGGCTGGCTGCAATTGAAGAACACGCCGGATGCACCGGCTTCGAGGGTTTTCCTGACGGCATCCTCCACCGGTTCGCCCGAGCGAAGCTCCGGCGGCCCGGTCCGGCCTTCCTCATCCTTGAGCGTGTAGGAAACGTAGACCGGTCGGCCGAAATCCCTGACCGCGGCCAGCGCCGTCAAGGCTTCGGCGGTCGAGCTCTGGGTCTCGATCAGCCAAAGGTCGACATAGGGTTTCAGTCCCCCGACCAGGCTTTCCAGGATTTGCGGCGCCCTTTCGGCCTGGAACCGCCCGGGCCGGTAGCTCTCGAACAAGGGCGGCAGCGAGCCGGCGACGAGCACCTTGCGGCCAGCGGCGGAGGCGACCTCGCGCGCCAGCCGGCCGGCGAGATCCGCCAGCGTCCGGCCCTGCCTCGCGAACCGCTCTTCGCCCAGCATATGCGGAACCAGGCCGTAGGAATTGGTGGTGACGATGTCGGCGCCGCTGTCGACATAGGCCTGGTGCGCCTGGGTGACGAAATGCGGCGCCTCGATCAGCGACAGTGCCGACCATTCGGGCAAGCGGAAGGGCGCTCCCAAGCGCTCGAGCAGGCGGCCCATGCCGCCGTCCAATATCGAAAAGGCAGTGTTGTTCGTCATCATCATTCCTCTCATCGTTCTGCGGCGACGCTGCGTCCAAAATGGCGCTCCAGCCGGCTTTGGATCACTTCCAGCCCGATCGACAGAACCCAGTAGATCACGGCCGCAGAGAGCAGCATTTCCATATAGTGATATGTCGACCGTCCAAAGGACTGCGCGAGAAAATTCAGCTCCCACAATCCCATGATCGACACCAGCGAAGAATCCTTGAGCATCGAGATGAACTGCGCGCCCGCCGGCGGAATGATGACGCGCATCGCCTGCGGCGCGACGATCTTCATGCCGATCAGCGTGCGCCCGAGGCCGAGCGCCATCGCCGCCTCGCGCTGGCCCTTCGGTACGGAGGCGATGCCGGCGCGAATGGTTTCGGCGAGATAGGCGCCATAATTGAGCGACAGCGCCAGAATGCCCGAGACGAAGCCGGACAGGACCAGCCCGAACTGCGGCAGGGCCAGATAGATGATCAGCACCTGCACCAGCAGAGGCGTGCCGCGGAAGAACGACGCGTAGAACGTCGCCACTCCGAACGCGACGGGATTGCTCGACAGCCTGCCGAGCGCGGTGAGCACCGCCACCACCAGCGACACCGCCATCGAAATCACGGTGATCAGGATGGTCAGCGCCACGCCCTGGATGAAGCCGTCCGGCGACAGCTTCAAACCCAGCATGAACGGCAGCTTCTGCCGGATGAGGTCAAAATCGAGGCCGAGGCGATAGAAGCCGAAAAACAGCAAGCCGACCAGCACAAGCCAGACCATCTGCACCTTGAACCAGAACGGGCGCCGGCTGAGCTTCAGGCGAAGCGGCAGCGCCTTCGTCAGCGAACCGCTTCGCAATGCCTGCTCGCCGTCAGAAGGCATATTTGGTGATATCCGTCTTGAACCACTTTTCGGAAATCTTGGCGAGCGTGCCGTCCTGCTGCAATTCAGTGATCACGCGCTTGACCTCGGCATCCCATTCGGGATCGCCCTTGTCGGTGACAACGGCATTCGGCTCGGCAAACAGCGGCGCGCCGAGCACCTTCAGCTTGCCCTGGGCATCGATCTGGCCCTGCGCCGTGCCGAGCGAGGCGACAATGGCATCCAGGCGCACGCCAGGACCGAGCGCGAGGTTCTGGAAATTGACGGTCTCGTCGCCCGGAACGACCTGGACATCGCCAAAGGGGAACGTGATCGCGGCCTGGCCGGGGATGGAAAACTTCTTGTTGAGATAGGCTTCATAGGACGAGCCGGTGCCGACGCCGACGCGCTTGCCGGTGATGTCGGCGATCGATTTGATCGACGTCTCGTCCTTGTTGACGACCAGCACGGCCGGAACGCTGTAATAATTGACCGGGAAGTTGACGACCTTGGCCCGCTCCTCCGTCGGCGTCGACGAGGTGATGGCGATATCCCAGCGATTGGCCCAGCGGCCGCCGATGATCGTTTCCCAGCCCGGCGTTTCGAGCCGAAGCTTGACGCCCAGCTTGGCGGCCAGGGCCTTGGCGACATCGATGTCGAAACCGTCCAACTCGTTCTTGTCGTTGAGATAGGCAAACGGTGGATAGTCGTTGACGACAGCATCGACCACCTCCCCGTTCTTCTTGACGCGATCCAGCACTTCGCCGGCGGATGCGCTTGAGCCGATGCACAAGACCAGCGCAAGCGTGGTCAGAAGAGCATTCAGGGATTTTGCCATCGATACGATCTCCATATTTCACTGCCCGGCCATTTGCCGGATATTGCCGGAAAATAGACGACCGTTCTTATCTCCATAAGAACATATTTTCTATCTTTTTTATCAATTTTATAAAGAGCACATTGCGCGGCGAGCAAGAGCAGCAATCCTGTGTTGCGCGCCAAAAACTTCCACTTGACTTAACTCCACATATGTTCTCTCTTCGTTCCATTTTTGAGAGACACCTATGATCGAAACCAGCGAACTCAATGCCATCATCGTCAGGGCCAAGGCTGCCACTTATGTCGGCGGCGGCACACCGGTGAGCGCGAGCCGGCGCCGTTCCCATGACCTCACATGGTCGGAAGGGGAATGGAGCTACCTCGACAGCTATTTCGGCGGCACCGATTTCGCCGGCCAGGAGGTGCTCTGGTTTCGCGGCGAGCCCATATGGGCGATGAATTATTACGGCACTATCCGGCTTCCGGAACTGATCGACGCCGAGCGCGCGGGCGCGACCATCAAGGCAGCCCTGTCTGCTATGTACAGGCAGGGACGCTTTCTCGGCGGTTTCGAATGGACCGGCGAACATGGAACATATGTCGATCGTAGCGAGGGCGATGCGGCGCATTTCCATGGCCACGAGGCCATCCTCGTCGACCGCCAGAAGGCCTACGCGCTCGACTATTTCGGCGGGCTGATCAAGCCGTAGACGAAGCAAATGATTGCCGTCGCGGAGGCGAAGGCGCAAGCATCTGGCAGAGGCCGAACCGACCGGAGATGAGGAGCTCCGGCCGGGATGGAGGTGCAGAGCGGTAGCAAGCCCGTGCCCGGCACATCGCTTTGCAGACCCATGGACGGTTGGCATGACGGATCTGGCGCATAGAAGGGGAGACACGTCCCATCCGCTGATCGAGGCGACGATCGGGCAATTTTTCGATGCCACCTGCGCCCGCTATCCTGACGTCGATGCGCTGATCTCCGTCCATCAGGATGTCCGCATGACCTATGCCGGGCTTCGTGAGAAGGTCGATGCGCTGGCAGTTTCGCTCCGCCGCCTAACCTACGCAAGGTTCGGTCGAGGGATCCGCACGCCTTCAAGACCATTGCCATTTTCCATCAAGGGGTAGGCGCTGGCAAGGACGTCGTGATCGTGATCCGTGATGTCAATCAGGTCGAACCTCTTATGACCAGTCGGCCCGGGAAGTCCACACTCTCCTTGGGTCGACGACCCAGGATCATTTCGACCGCCGCGGCGGCCATTTGCGTCATTGGTTGATCGTAAGACGTGAGGTCGAAAGCGGGCGACGCAGCGAATGCGGTATTGTCGAAGCCCACGACAGCGACATCCTCAGGCACCCTGATCCCGAGTTCCTGGCGAAGGACGCTCATCGCTCCGAAGGCCAAAGCATCGTTTTCGCACATCAACACGTCGATCGAAGGAATATTTCCCCCGGCTGCGAAAAAGCCGCGTACCGCTTCGGCGCCTGACCAATCGCTATAGGCATCCGCGACCATTCCGGAAATCGGATCGACGCCCTTTTCATGCCAGAAGTCGCGGAACTTGCGTCTGCGGCCAAGTGCCGTCGACAGTACGCGCGGACCGGCGAGGAAGGCGGGTTTTCTATAACCCTTGTCATAGAGATGCTCGCAAATCTCCGTCATGGCCCGATCTGTGTCACAATTGATCGCCGGTACCCCTTCGATCTGCGAGCCTCGCGCCAGAACAAACATTGGGGCAGCGCCGAGCAGCCTTTTGTCTCTTAGCATCTCATTGCGAAACGCCGTGCCGAAAAGGATGACTGCGTCTACCTGGCGCTGTTCGGCATTGATCAAGGCGTCGACATGGTCGTTGTGGTCATTGATGTTGATCAGCAGCGCCAGCAACCCGTTGGCCTGAAGCTCATGGGTGAGTTTCCCGAGATAGGAGAGTTTGCTCGGATTTTCGAAATCGTCCACGAGAACCGCAACCTGATGCGTGAGATTGGTGTTGAGGCTCCTGGCCAACAAGTTGGGCCGATAGTTCAACGTATCTGCGGCTGCGAGCACTTTCTGCCGACTGATATCGGTGATCGAGGCGCCGGGGGTGAATGCCCGAATGACGGTCCATTTCGACACGCCTGCCAGGTCGGCTACATTCTGAGCGGTCGCGCGTTTCGCCATGGTCTTCTCCGAAGCTATCCATGGAACGTCTATTCCGTTTGACCGGAAATTGAAATGAATGGTTGACAAATTTCCGTGCCTCGATATTTGTATCCGCGTTTGCTACCGGTAGCAAATTGGCCGGCAAGCAAGATCGGGAGCGTCAGCGACGTCGGGAGACGCGCTGTTTGAACATTGGGCGCGGGAGGATATGCGCCCTCAGCTGGAGGAATAAATGAAGACCGTATTCAAGAAACTCGCCGTCGGCGTAGCCGTTGTCGGCTGCCTTCTGTCCGGGATGAGACTGGCGGAAGCCAAGGACATCAAGATCATCGCGGTAACCCATGGCCAGGCCAACGATCCGTTCTGGTCGGTGGTCAAGAACGGCGTCGCCGCAGGCGCCAAGGACACCGGCGTCCAGGTCGACTATCGGGCACCCGAAACCTTCGACATGGTTGCCATGAGCCAGCTCATCGATGCTGCGGTCAACCAGAAGCCCGATGGACTGATCGTCTCGATCCCGGACGCCTCGGCGCTTGGACCGTCGATCAAGAAGGCCGTGGCCGCTGGCATTCCGGTGATCTCGATCAATTCGGGATCGGACGTGTCCAAGGAGCTCGGTGCTCTCCTGCATGTCGGCCAGGATGAATACAGCGCCGGCAAGGCAGCGGGCGAAAAGCTCAAGGAAATGGGCGGCAAGATCGGCCTGTGCGTCAACCAGGAGGTCGGCAATGTCGCACTCGACCTGCGTTGCAAAGGGTTTTCGGACGGCTTCGGTGGCAAGGTGACCGTATTGCCGGTCTCCAACGACCCCACGGATGTCCGTGCCAAGGTCAAGGCGGCGCTGAGCGCCAATGCCGATGTCGATACGATCATGGCGCTGGGTGCAAGCACCGCCGGCGAGCCCTCGCTTGACGCGGTCAAGGATGTCGGCAAGACGGGAAAGGTCAATGTCGCGACCTTCGACCTGTCCGCCGGCTTCCTGAAAGCCGTTGCGGCGGGTGACGCGGCCTTCGCCATCGACCAGCAGCAGTTCCTGCAGGGTTATCTGCCGGTCGTGTTCCTGGCGAATTACGCCAAGTATGGCCTGATCCCAGGCGGCAACGTGCCTTCCGGTCCGAACCTTATCACCAAGGACAAGGCGGCTCAGGTGGTGGATCTGTCCGCCAAGGGCATCCGTTGATTTCCTCCAGAGCGTGACCGGGCGGCCCGCTGCAGGCGGCAACCATCCATTCCGACTGCCAAAGGCGACGAGCGTATGCGCAATGTGGGTTTCCTGACCCAGTTGATGCGCCGCCCTGAGCTCGGCGCCGTCGCCGGTCTGATCCTCGTTGTCGTCTTCTTCGCCTTTACAGCTGACGCATCGATGTTCTCGCTTTCGGGCGTGATGACGATCCTGGCGCCGGCGTCGCAGCTGGGAATTCTGGCGATAGCCGCGGCGCTATTGATGATCGGCGGCGAATTCGACCTGTCGATCGGCTCGATGATCGCCTTTGCTGGCCTCATTTTTGGTGTCCTGCTGGTGAATTTCCAACTGCCGCTTTGGGTGGCGATCGTTCTCACGCTGCTGTTTGCCGGTGTGATGGGAGCGGTGAACGGGCAGATCGTCATCCGCACGCGGCTGCCGTCTTTCATCGTCACCCTGGCCTTCCTGTTCATCCTTCGCGGGCTGACCCTTGTCGGGCTCAAATGGGCGACGGGCGGCTCGACGCAATTGCGCGGCATAGAAGGCGTGGTTGGCGATGGGGTTCTCAAACAGATTTTCTCTGGGGTGGCTTTCCAGTCGCTGTTCGGCTGGCTCGCGCAACACAATCTCATCGAGAAGTTCGATAACGGTGTTCCCAAGGTCAGCGGCGTGCCGGTGTCGGTGGTCTGGTTTGTCGTGATTGCCGGTGTCGCGACCTGGGCCCTGCTTCGCACCCGCACTGGCAACTGGATTTTTGCGGTGGGTGGCGATCCGAATGCCGCGCGCAATTCCGGCGTTCCGGTCGACAGGGTCAAGACGGGATTGTTCGCCCTGACAGCATGTGCTGCGGCGCTGGTTGCGATCATCACCGTGCTCGACGCCGGATCGACCGATGCCCGCCGTGGTTTCCAGAAGGAATTCGAAGCGATCATCGCGGCCGTGATCGGCGGCAGCCTGCTGACCGGCGGCTACGGCTCGGCGATCGGGGCGTTCGTCGGTGCGATCATCTTCGGCCTCGTTTCCATCGGCCTGACCTATACGCAATTCGACTCCGATTGGTTCCAGGTCTTCCTCGGTTCGATGCTGCTGCTCGCCGTGCTCTTCAACAACTTTATCCGTCGCAAAGTGACAGGGGAGCGCTGATCATGGTCGATAGCAATGCAAATTCCGCTGGCCCGATCATCGAGGTCAAGGACATCGTCAAGCATTACGGCTCGGTGATCGCTCTTGCGGGCGTGTCGATGAAAGTCTCGGCCGGCGAGGTTCTCTGCCTGCTCGGCGACAACGGTGCGGGCAAATCCACCCTGATAAAAACACTATCCGGCGTTGTCCGCCCATCCGGCGGCGAATTCCTGGTGGAAGGAAAGCCCGTTCAATTTTCAAGCCCGCGCGACGCGCTCGATGCGGGCATTGCCACCGTCTACCAAGACCTGGCAATGATCCCGCTGATGTCGATCACGCGCAACTTCTTCATGGGTCGCGAGCCGCGCAGAGGCATACCGCCGTTCCGCTATATCGACTTCAAGCACTGCAACGATGTCACCCGCGATGAGATGCATAAGATCGGTATCGACATCCGTGATCCGAATCAGGCCGTCGGCACGCTTTCCGGCGGCGAGCGCCAATGCGTCGCCATAGCGCGCGCCGTCTATTTCGGTGCAAAAATCCTGATCCTCGACGAGCCGACCTCGGCTCTCGGCGTGGCCCAGACCTCCATGGTGCTGAAATACATTCACCAGGTGCAGCAGAAAGGGCTGGGCGTGATCTTCATCACCCACAATGTCCGTCACGCTTATGCCGTGGGCAATCGCTTCACCATTCTCAACCGCGGCAAAACGCTGGGAACCTACAGCAAGAGCGACATCTCCATCGATGAGCTCCAGAATCTGATGGCGGGCGGCAAGGAATTGCAAGCTCTGTCGGCAGAGCTCGGTGGAACAATCTGATCAAAAACTGAGGAATATAGTCAATGGTAGACGCAGTCTTACCGACTGAACCGTTCACGCTCGCCGTTTGCGCGGAGATGGTCTTTCGTTCGCTTCCCGTACTTGAGCGGCTCAGACGCATCACAGACCTCGGTTTCGTCGCCGAAATCTGGGACTGGACGAAGCATGACATCAAGGCCTTGGCGGCATCCGGAGCGACGTTTTCTTCGATGACGGGCTACGTCACGGGTACGCTCGCCGATGATGAAGGCGCTGATGAACTGATCCGAACGGCGAAGCTGTCGATACCCGTTGCCAAAGAGATCGATTGCCCCCGACTGAACCTGCATGGGACCGGGTTGGATGGGCAAGGGCTCCCCGTGGTCAAGAGCGAAGTGACGACCGGGCCGATGTGGCTCAAGGCACGAGACACCTTAAATCGCATCGCCGATCTCGGCGAGAAGGAGGGCGTCACCTTCGTGCTCGAAAATCTGAACGAGGCCGTCGACCATCCCAAAACGCCGTTCGCCAAGGCGGCTGACACGATCGCACTCGTCGCGTCGGTCAACCGACCGTCTCTGAAGCTCAATCTCGACCTTTATCATGCCCAGATCGGTGAAGGAAACCTGATCGAGCTCTGCCGGCAGGCCTTGCCCTTCATCGGAGAAATCCAGGTCGCCGACGTGCCCGGGCGTACGGAGCCCGGCACCGGCGAGATCAATTATCCGGCAATCGCCAAGGCTCTTGCCGGGATGGGTTACCGCGGCGTGATCGGCATGGAGGCCTGGCCGTCCTCCGATGACGAACTCGCCCTATCGAGGTTCCGTCAGGCGTTCACGCTCTGACGCGCCACATCACAAACTGACAATCAAGGAATGACATCATGCTCAAAATAGGTCTTCTCGGCGCCGGCCGCATCGGCAACGTGCACGCTAAGGCGATCTCTTCTCATGCCGGCAGCGCCCTCGTCGCCGTGTCGGACGTCAATATGGGAGCGGCACAAAAGCTGGCCACGCAATACGGCGCTCAGGCGGTGACGACCGATCAGGTGATCAGCGACCCCTCGATCGACGCCGTGCTCATCGCCACCTCGACCGACACCCATTCCGACCTGATCGAAGCGGCAACCAAAGCCGGCAAGGCCGTGCTGTGCGAAAAGCCTGTGGATCTGAGCCTCGAACGGGCATGCGCCTGCCAGGCGGTCGCGGCTGCCACCGGCCGTCCCGTGATGATCGGCTTCAACCGCCGCTTCGACCCGAACTTCGCAGCACTGAAGGCCGCTGCTGACCGCGGCGAAATCGGCAGAAGCGAACTCCTGTCGGTGACCTCTTTCGATCCGGCGCCGCCGCCGGTTTCCTATGTCAAGGTGTCGGGCGGTCTCTTCCGCGACATGATGATCCACGATTTCGACATGGCCTGCTGGATCATGGGGGGCCTGCCGGAAAAGGTGACGGCCGTCGGCAGCTCGATTGTCGACCCTGAGATCGGAGCCGCTGGCGATGTCGACACTGCCGTCGTCACACTGCTTTTCGCCGGCGGGCGAATCGCGGTGATCAAGAACAGCCGCCGCGCCGTCTACGGCTACGACCAGCGGGTGGAATTGCTCGGTTCGGAAGGACTGCTGTCGGCCGGCAACGTGCTGGAAAACACGGTCTCGAAAGCCACGAAGGCCGGCGTGGTCGGCGCCAAGCCCGAGTTCTTCTTCCTCGAACGCTATATGCGCGCCTATTCGGCCGAATGGGCAGCCTTTGTCGAAGCCGTGAATGCAGGATCGGCCCTGCCGGTGACGCTTGCCGACGGCGTCAATGCGCTGGCGGTCGCCGAGGCGGCAACGCGGTCGGCAAAGTCGGGTGAGACAGTCAGCCTGGCCAGCATCCTTTAATCCCACCCGTCGAGACACGCCGTGGCCGCGCCGGACGACAGCACAACGCAAGAGATGGCTTTCAGCGATCTCCGGGAGCGCATCCTGAGGCGTGAGCTTACATTCCCGCCGCAAGTGGAGAAGCTTGCGGCGGCATGTTTGGCCCGGCCTGAACTCCTCGCCTTCGAACACACCGCCGCTATTGCCGCCCAAGCAAATGTCCCGAAGGCGACGGTCACGCGGTTCGTGAAGCTGCTCGGAAAATCGAGGCTCAAAGAGGCACGCGAAATCTTCCGAGACGAGCTGAAAAGAAGGGCAGGTCAAGACGCCTGCTCGTCGCGTAATTGACCTGTTCTGCCGAAATCTCGGAGCGCGCGTTTTGTCTCCCTAGCGCCGTCTGATGTTGAAAGAGACCGACGCCGAAGCCGCGCGGGTGAACGTCGATTTTCCTCCATTCGACGCGCAGCATCCCAGCAAATTTCATCTCGACACCATCAATCTTGAGCGGCAGGCCTCGGCGCGTGAAATTCTGAGATGGCTTCAAGCTGCGCCTAATATCGCAATCCCATAACCTTGGCGCTCCGGGCCGCGCTAGCGCTAACGCCGTTGCAGCCCCAAACCGTATCAAATCGTTGCCGTCCTTCGGGTGAAGGCGTAAGCATTTGAGGCAAAGGCCGACCGGCCGGAGATGAGGAGCTCCGGCGGGAAGCGAGGCCCCGGGGCGGTTCTAAGCCGCTGACCGGCACGCCCGCCTTTGTAGGCCCATGGGAGAGGCTGGCATGACGGATCTGGCGCATGTGAAGGGCGACATAGCCCACCCGCTGATCGAGGCGACGATCGGGCAGTTTTTCGATGCCACCTGCGCACGACACCCTGACGTCGATGCGCTGATCTCGGCGCATCAGGATATCCGCCTGACCTATGCCGGGCTTCGCGAGAAGGTCGATGCGCTGGCGGTATCGCTCAGGCGTCTCGGCCTGCGCAAGGGCGACCGGCTGGGCATCTGGGCGCTCAACACCGCCGAATGGGCGCTGACCCAATTCGCCACCGCCAAGCTCGGCGTCATCCTGGTCAATATCAATCCGGCCTACCGCACCTGGGAGCTGAAATATGCGATCAACAAGGTCGGCTGCCGGGCGCTGATCCTCTCGCCGTCGTTCAAGAGCAGCGACTATATCGCCATGCTCAACGAGCTGGCCGTCGAACTGGCGCAGAGCACGCCCGGCGGGCTGGACGCCCACAATCTGCCATCGCTGCGCTGGGTGATCCGACTTGGCACCGACAAGACCCCCGGCATGCTGAATTTCGACGACCTGCTGGCACCGCCGTCGAAGGGCGAACTCGAAACCCTGCAGTCGCTCGGCGAGACGCTCGACGCCAATGATCCGATCAATATCCAGTTCACCTCGGGAACGACAGGCGCGCCGAAAGGCGCCACGCTCACCCATCGCAACATCCTCAACAACGGCTTCTTCGTCGGCGAAGCGATCAAGCTCCGGCGCGGCGAACGGCTCTGCATCCCTGTGCCGCTCTATCATTGTTTCGGCATGGTGATGGGCAATCTCGGCTGCCTCACCCATGCCGCCACGATCGTCTATGCCTCGGCCTCCTTCGACCCCGCAGCCGTGCTGAAAACCGCGGCGGACGAGGGCTGCGTCGGTATCTACGGCGTGCCGACCATGTTCATCGCCATGCTCGACCACCCCGACCGGCCGAAATACCAGTATCCCAGCCTGCGCACCGGCATCATGGCCGGCAGCCCCTGCCCGGTCGAGGTGATGAAGAAGGTGATCAGCATGCTCGGCATGAACGAGGTGACGATCGCCTATGGCATGACCGAGACCTCGCCGGTGTCGTTCCAGAGCGGCACCGACGACACGCTCGAACATCGCGTCTCCACGGTCGGCCGCGTCCAGCCGCATTGCGAGGTCAAGATCGTCGGCGAGGATGGCGAGACACTGGCCCGCGGCACCGCCGGCGAACTCTGCACCCGCGGCTATTCTGTCATGAAAGGCTATTGGGACGATCCCGAAAAGACCGCCGAAGCCGTCGATGCGGAAGGCTGGATGCATACCGGCGATGTCGCCACCATCGACGCCGACGGCTATGGCAATATCGTCGGCCGCATCAAGGACATGGTCATCCGCGGCGGCGAAAACGTCTATCCGCGCGAGATCGAGGAATTCCTCTACGCCCATCCCAAGGTCCGCGACGTCCAGGTGGTCGGCATTCCCGACGCACGCCTGGGCGAGGAATTGTGCGCCTGGATCATTCCGCAAGAGGGCGAACAGCCGACGGAAGCCGAGATCATCGATTATTGCAGGGGGAGGATCGCGCACTACAAGGTGCCGCGCTATGTCCGCTTTGTGGAGAGTTTTCCGATGACGGTGACGGGCAAGATCCAAAAATATCTGATCAGGGATGCGATGAAGCGGGAACTGGGGATAGAGGAGTTGAAGACGGCGTGAGGTCGGTGACAGGGCTATCGCATTTGCCCGACCCACGAAGGCGAGGTATCGGATAATTAAGAAAGACCCTCTCTGGCCTGCCGGCCATCTCCCCCACAAGGGGGGAGAAGACTCGCGGCACGCTCCTTGCCTCAATTTGGGCTGCGAGACTGCGGTTGGGTTAAGCCCCTCCCGCTTCTGGGAAAGGGTACGAAGGCCGGGTGAGCGGCAGCGAACCCTTGGCCGAAGTTGGTGAGGCGTAGAGCACCGCCGAAGCTTCGATTTGGGCGAGCGAGTTCCGCGAGTCTTCTCCCCCCTTGTGGGGGAGATGGCCGGCAGGCCAGAGAGGGTCTTTTTCCAAATGCGCCAACCCTCCCCCTTGTGGTATCCGAAGGACAGGTCGAGACAAGAGGCGCGATCTGGGCTTTGCAATGAGAGCAGTAGACAAAGATGCCGCATTCAAACATCGGATCCAAGACGAGAAAGAATGCGAAAGCTCTTCGCCGTGAGTTGACCAAAGCCGAGCAGGCGATGTGGGATATGTTGCGCGACCTGCTCCCTTATGGCGCCCGGTTTCGGCGCGAGACACCGATCGGACCATATATCGCAGATTTCGCCTGGTTATCCGCCAAAGTGGTCATCGAAGTCGATGGCGACAGCCACGAGACGCTTGCGGGAAAGATGCATGATGAGGCGCGCGATGCATTCCTGAAGCGACAGGGTTTTACGGTTCTGCGCTTCGACAATTTACAGGTTCTGGACGGCGCTGACTATGTTTTTACCGAGATCGAGCGGCATGTGAGGCATCTTCTGAAGGGATATGCCGGCGAGACGATGCCGTCTTAATCTGCTGTCAAAAGCCGCTGCGCACAAAGCCGGGCGTTGCATATGACGCGAAGACCCTCTCTGGCCTGCCGGCCATCTCCCCCACAAGGGGGGAGAAGACTTGCGGCACTCTCCCTGCCTCGATTGGGCCGAGGCGATCCGGACGGATTAGTCTTCTTATGGGAAGCCGAAGGACGGGTCGAGACCGGTGGCTCGACCCTGTAAGTTGGGGGAGGCGTTCCTGCGTCATACGCAACTGCCATCCGCCTCTCGCGGCACTCACCCGGCCGCCGCCACCTTCGCCCCCAGATAAAAATCATGCACATCCTGCCGCGCCAGCAATTCTTCCGCCGTGCCATAGGCCGCCACCCGCCCTGTCTCCAGAATGTAGCCGTAGTCGGCATATCTCAGCGCCAGGTTGACGTTCTGCTCGGCGAGCAGGAAGCTGACGCCGGATTGGCTGTTGAGCGTGCGGATGATCTCGAAGATTTCCTGTACGATGATCGGGGCGAGGCCCATCGAGGGTTCGTCGAGCAGGACGAGCTTGGGCCTGGTCATCAGCGCCCGGCCGATGGCGACCATCTGCTGTTCGCCGCCGGAGGTGAGCCCGGTCCTGACCTTTCGCTTCTCCTTGAGCCGAGGAAACCACGCATAGACCTGTTCGAGGCCCGCCTGCAGCTCGGCGCGCGAGGGCTTGCGGACGAAGCCGCCGGCGAGGATGTTCTCCTCGACGGTCAGTTGCGGGAAGCAGTGGCGGCCTTCGAGCACCTGCACGACGCCCTTGGCGACCAGGCGGGCGGCGGAGAGCGAATTGATCTGCTCGCCCTGCCAAAAAATCTCGCCGTGGCTGACCTTGCCACGCTCGGGTCCCAAGAGGTTGGACACGGCCTTGAGCGTCGTTGTCTTGCCCGCGCCGTTGGCGCCGAGAAGGGCGACGATCTTGCCCTCCCCGACCGTGAGCGAGACGTCCCGCACGGCCAGGATCGCCTGACCATAGAGCGCTTCCATATTGCGGATTTCGAGAAAGCCGCCTGCCTGATTGCTCATGAGATGATCCTGTCCGCCTGATATCAGAGGCTCAGTTCTGGGCTTCGCGCGGCACGATGCCCTTTTCCTTGGCATAGGCCGTGGCCTTGGCCTTCAGCACATCGGCAAACAGCGTCGGGTCCGCCTTGATCCAGTCGGTCCTGGTGTCCCAGGACTGGCCGTTCCACTGGATGATCTTGGCGGCGATCGTCTCGCCCTTGTGGTTGTCGATGGTCGTCTTGAGCGGGCTGATCAGGCCCTTGGCGCCGAGTTCGTCGAGACGCTTGTCGTCGATATTGAGGTTCTCGAGCGCCCACTGGCCCTCGGCGGCGGTCAGCGGCCGGTTGCCGAATTTCTTGTGGCCGGTGCGCAGCGCCTCGACGAAGGTGATAGCTTCGATGACGCCGTAATTGTAGTAGACCGTGCCGAACTTGGCATTGTCCTTGAGATCGGACTCGCCCTTGTCGAGAATGTTCTGCTTGAGCTTGCCGATAATGCCGTAATCGGTGCCCGGCGGGAAGACGGAGACGGCGAGATAGCCCTTGGCGACGGCGCCGGCCGGGCGCGCATCGTCTTCCGAACCCGACCAGATGTCGCCGATGATGTGATTGGCGGGGAAGCCGACGCGGGCGGCGGTCTTGATCGCCACCGGCGTCATCACGCCCCAGCCGCGCAGGAACACCCAGTCGGCATTGGCGCGGCGGATCTGCTGCCATTGCGTCTGCTGCTGCTCGCCCGGATGCGGCACGGGGATCTGGATATCCTCAAAACCGTATTTCTTCGACAGGATGCCCATCGGCTCGATCGTGTCGCGGCCATAGCCGGAATCGTGATAGAGCGTGGCGATCTTGACGCCCTTGAGCTTGTCATAGCCGCCGGCCTGCTCGGCAATATAGTCGACGATGATCTGCGCCTCGCTCCAATAGTCGAATACCAGCGGGAACTGATAGGGGAAGACGCGGCCGTCGGTGGCGATGTTCTGGCCGCCGCCGGGGCTGACGATCGGGATCTTGTCGATGCGCGCCTTGTCGGTCAGCGCCACGTCGAGGCCGCTCGAATGTGGATAGATTGCTGCCGTGAGCGCACCGTCATAGCCGTTTTTGTAGCGCTCGTAGCATTCGATGCCGCGCTCGATCTCATAGGCGGTCTCGCATTCCTTGACCTGGATCTTGACCCCGTCGACGCCGCCCTCGACCTCGTTGACATAGCGCAGATAGTCGATATTGCCGGCGCCGAACGGGATGAACGACGGGGCGTAGGGTCCGGTACGATAGGTGAAGAGCGGATAGAGCTGCTTGCCCTTGCCGTCCTCGGCATGCGCCGAAGCACCGGCCAGCGTTGCGGCGATGACGGCGGAAGCCGCAAGCGCCAGGGTCTTTCTAAGCATGGACATGTTTACCCCCTGTGGGATTGAGATTGACGCCGGATGCTTGGGAGGATGAGCGGACGATCCGGCGTCGGTGTGTTCCGCTCGAAAGGACAAGCGCGCTATCTGCCGGAGCTGAGCGCGCCAAACGTCTTGCGCATCAGGCTCGCCAGGCCATCCGGCTCCTTGATCAGGATCAGGATGATGATCGTGCCGAAGATGATGTGCTGCAGGTTGGCCAGCGCCCCCTGGTCGCCCAGGATCGAGAGATCGACGACCAGCGACAGCCGGTCGAGCAGGATCGGCGTCAGCACGATGAAGGCAGCGCCGAGGAAATTGCCGAATATGGTGGCGACGCCGCCGATCAGCACGATGAACAGCACCTGGAAGGACTTGTCGAGATTGAAGGCATGCGCATCCGACGTGCCGAGATAGGCAAAGGCCCAGAGCGCCCCGGCAATGCCGAGGAAGAAGGAGCCGATGCCGAAGGCTTGCAGCTTGCGCCTGGCAACGTCGATGCCGATCACTGAGGCGGCGGTGTCCATGTCGCGGATCGCCATCCATTCACGCCCAAGTCGGCTCTTGACCACGGCAAAAGCGAGCGCGATCAGCAGCACCGTCACCGTGGCGACCAGCAGATAGCGGCCAATGGCGGATTGCAGGTCGTGGCCGAGGAATTCCAGCCGCGGCGCCGAAATCGTCAGCGACTGGCTGTCATTGGAAAACCAGCTGAAATTGGTGAACAGCCATTCGAAGAAAAACTGCGCGCCCAGCGTCGAGGCGCCGAGATAAAAGCCCTTGATCCGCAGCGACGGCAGGCCGAAGAACACGCCGGCCGCCGCCGTGATCAGCCCCGAAAGGATCAGCACCACCGGAAGCGGCAGGCCGGGCGCGCGCAGCAGCAGATTATAGGTCGAAAACGCGCCGATCGACATGAAGGCCGCCGAGCCGAGCGACACCAGCCCGGCATAGCCTTGCAGCAGGTTGAGCGCGATGCCGGCCAGGCCCAGGATCACCGTCGGGATGATGATCGAGCTCAGCCAGTAGTCCCCGGCGACGGCCGGCACGATGCCGAAGGCGGTGATCAGGCCGCCGACGACCACCAGGCTTTTGAGCACCGGAAAGCCGGCCGGGATCGGTTGCGACAGTGCGGGTTCCTGAAGCGTGGCCATGGGTCAGACCCTTTCGATTTCGCGGTCGCCGAACAGGCCGGCGGGACGGATGAGGAGGAAGGCGACAGCGAGGATGTAGGCGAACCAGGTGGAGACCGAACCATTGACCAGCGGTCCGATATAGATGTCGGCCAGCGCCTCGGTGGCGCCGACCAAGAGCCCGCCGACGATTGCGCCGGGGATCGACGAGAAGCCGCCGATGATCAGCACCGGCAGCGCCTTCAGCGTCACCAGCGACAGTGAATATTGCACGCCTTGCCTGGCACCCCAGACGAGGCCCGCCACCAGCGCCACGATGCCGGCGACGCTCCAGACCACGCGCCAGATCACCGGCAGGCGAACGCCGATCGATTGCGCCGCGAGCGTGTCGTCGGCCACGGCCCGCAGAGATATGCCCATGCGCGTCTTGTTGAAGACGATCGCCAGCACCACGACCAGGCTGATCGCGATCGCCGAGGCGACGATGTCGAACTGGCTGACCAGAATGCCGCCGACATCGACGCCGATATCGGGAATGCCGAGATCGAGCATGTGCACGTCCATGCCCATGATCAGCTGGGCAAAGCCTTCGATGACGAAGCTCAGCCCCAGCGTGGCCATGAACAGGGTGAGCGGATCGCGGTTGCGCAGCGGCCTGAGCACCAGCCATTCGATGAGGATGGCGAGCAGCACCATCAGCGCCGCCGTGATCAGGAAGGCGACGGCGAAGGGTATGCCCTTTTCGGTCAGGGTGACGAAGGTCAGCGCCGAGAACAGCAGCATCGAGCCCTGGGCGAAATTGAACACGCCCGACGCCTTGTAGATCAGCACGAAGCCGATCGCGACGAGCGAATACATGACGCCCGCAAACAGTCCGGGCAACAAGGGTTTCGATGAAATAGGACATGTGTGCATGCCTCCTAGTGGACCGTGCCGAGATAGGCGGCGATGACATCGGGATTGTTGCGCACGTCTTCCGGCGCGCCGTCGGCGACCTTGCGGCCGTAATCGAGCACGACGACATGGTGGGCGAGGCCGAGGACGATGCTGACATCGTGCTCGATCAGCACCACGGTGGTGCCGAAGGTGCGGTTGACCTCGGCGATGATGCGGCTCATATCCTCCTTCTCCTCCTGGTTCATGCCGGCCATCGGCTCGTCGAGGAGGAGAAGTTTTGGTTCGGCGACCAGAGCGCGGGCGAGATCGACGCGCTTCTGGATGCCATAGGGCAGCGTCGAGACGATCCTGTCGCGATGCGTCTGCAGGCCGAGAAAGGCGATGATATTGTCGGCCCGCGCCAGGAAGGAGCGGCGTTCCTCGCCATCGCGGCCGATGCGGAAGATGTTCTCGAGGAAGCCGGTGCGCCCGTGGCGGGCGAGGCCGGCCAGCACATTGTCGCGGACGGAGAGCCGCTTGAACAAGGCGCTGTGCTGGAAGGTCCGGCCGATGCCGAGATGCGCCGCCTTCTTCGGATGGATCGCCTCGAAGCGGTTGCCGTCGAAGACCACGTCGCCGGACTGGGCGCGGTAGACGCCGTTGATGACATTGAGCAGCGAGCTCTTGCCGGCGCCGTTGGGGCCGATCAGGGCGCAGATCTCGCCTTTGCCGACCTTGAAGCTCAGCGCATTGAGCGCACTGACGCCGCGGAACGACAGCGACACGTCGTGCAGTTCGAGCAGCTCGGCCATGTCAGCCGCTCACCGATTTCAGCTGCGGCTGGCGCGCGGCAGCCTCGCCGCGCTTGACGGCCTCGATGTCGCGATAGCGGTCTGCCGGATGGTTCTTGGGCAGATACGGGCCGTCGCCGAACAGTTTTTCGCGCAGCGTGCCGGCCTTATAGGCAGTCGGATAGGCGCCGCGGCGCTGCAATTCCGGCACGATATAGCCGACGACATCCTCGAAACTGTCCGGTGTCACCGCATAGGCGATGTTGAAACCGTCGACATCGGTGTCGGCCACCCATTCCTGCAGCGTATCGGCGATCTGGCTATAGGAGCCGACAAACACCGGACCGAGCCCGCCAATGCCGCCGAACTGCGCCAGCTCGTCGATCGTCCAGGCCTTGTCGCCGCCGGCCAGATGCTCGACCACGGACTGGATGGCATTGGTCTCGACCTTCTTGACCAGATCGGTCGACGCATATTGGCCGAAGTCGATGCCGCTCCAGCCCGACATGAACACCAGCGACCCGTCATAGGAAACGTATTTCCGATAATCCTCGAATTTCGCTTTGGCCTTGGCCTCGGTCTCGTCGGTGATCAGGGTGACCAGCGTATAGATATAGATCTTCTTGGGATCGCGGCCGGCGCGGGCCGCACGCTCGCGGATTTCGGCGACATAGGCCTTGAGCACCGATTTGGTTGGGGCTGCGACGAAGACGCATTCGGCATGTTCGGCGGCAAACGCCTTGCCCGGCCCCGACGCGCCCGCCTGGTAGAGCACCGGCGTGCGCTGCGGCGACGGCTCGGTCAGGCCGTAGCCCGGCACATCGAAATACTTGCCCTTGTGGCCGATCTCGTGAACCTTGGACGGGTCGGTGAAGATGTGCTTCTTGCCGTCGCGCACCACCGCCCCCTCCTCCCAGCTGCCTTCGAGCAGCTTGTAGAGGACCTCGACATATTCGTTGGCGATCTCATAGCGATTGTCATGCCGCTGCAACCCCAGCTGCCCGACATTCTTGGCCCCGCTTTCGAGATAGGAGGTGACCATGTTCCAGCCCACCCTGCCCTTGCTGTGATGGTCGGCGGTGGCGATGCGGCGGGCAAACGTATAGGGGTGCTCGAACGACGTCGACGCGGTAATGCCGATGCCGAGATGTTCGGTCGCCAGCGCGATCGGGGCTGCGAGCTGCAGCGGATCGTTGACCGGGATCTGCGCCGCCTGCTCGATCGCGTGGTAGTTCGAGCCTTTGTAGACGTCGTAATAGCCGATCACGTCGGCAATGAAGATGCCGTCGAAAATGCCGCGCTCCAGCGTCCGGGCGAGATCCTGCCAGTAATCCAGATCCTTGTACTTCCACGACTTGTCGCCGGGATGCGCCCAGAGCCCGGGAGACTGGTGGCCGACGCAATTCATGTCGAAGGCGTTGAAACGGATATGTCGGGTCATTTCGGCTCCAGGACAGTCTGTGAAGATGCCCCTGAGCCTAGGCGGCGGCATCGGCTTAATACAGTTAATATATATTTTTTATGTATAATAATTTAGCCAACTGTTCCGCGATGAGTGACATCCTGGGAAAAACGATTTCGCCGTTTAGCCTGGCGTTAGATTGTTGTGCCGCGGCGAGTCAGTTGCGGTCAGCGACACCAACCGGCGGAGATGGGCACTCGCCACAGATCAGGTCCACGGTGAGACATCCAATTCGCCCATGACGCAAAGCCCTCTGCCCAGAGAATGCATGGCCGGGACTCGGCTCGACAGATCGCCACGCGTCCACAACGGACAGGGGACGGCGCGGAACGGCAACTTGTGAAAATCGTCCCAAAGCCGAGCAGCGATGTTTGACTTTTCCGCACGCCACGTCAGTATGGCGCCGGGAGGAGCCAATGCGAGGCTCGAATGACCAGAATTCCGCTGACGTCACGTCTGATCGAAAGTGTGCAATATAACCAGAGCACGCGCACACTTCACGTCTGGTTCCGGTCTGGCCGGCACAAATACCATTGCAACGTTCCGGCTACGAAGTTCGAGAATCTCGTTCACACGGACTCTCCGGGCTTCTACTATACCTACTATATCGCATCCCATAACCGGAAGGTGCGCAAACCGATCACATGGATTTACAAGGCATTTGGCGCGCTCGTGGCAGTCGCCCTGCTTTCGATCCCGGGTTGATCGCCATCGGCGCTCTGCCCGCGGGCGCCGCCCCCCTCACACCTCGTTCAATCGCCGATCCGCCAGCAACTTCACCAGCCAGTCGACGAACACCCGGACCTTGTTGCTCATGTGCCGGTTGGAGGGGTAGACGACGTAGAGTGGGATCGGCTCGGTGTTCCACTCGGTCAGCACCGGCACCAGCCTGCCCTGGGCGAGCTCGTCGGGAACCATGAAGCGCGGCAATTGCGCGACGCCGAGGCTGGACAAGGCCGCCGTCACATAGCTGCGGGCGTCGTTGACCGAGAGGATGTAGCGGCCGGTCACCGCGATCGTCTCGCCGTCCCGCATGAATTCGAACGGCATTGTCCGGTTGCCCTGGGCGCGAAAATAATTGACGCAATAATGCTTCGTTTCCAGCTCCTCAGGCGACCCCGGCATGCCGAATTTCTCGATATAGAGGGAGGACGCACAGGTGATCAGCCCGACTTCGGACACCCGCCGCGCGATCAGCGACTGGTCGCCCGGCGGGCCGCCGCGCAACGCGCAATCGACATTTTCGGCGAGATAATCGACGGTCCGGTCGCCGACGCCGAGATCGATATGGATGTCGGGGAATTTCTTGCAGAAATCGCAGAGTGCCGGGATCACGACCCAGTCGGCGAAAGCGCCCGCCATTTCGACGCGCAGCCGCCCGCTGGGGCTGGCGGTCGAATTGGTCAGCGTGCCGTCGAGCTCCTCGACTTCGGAAACGATGCGCGCGGCCCGCTCGTAATAGAGCGCGCCATCGGTGGTGACGACCACACGCCGTGTGGTGCGATTGAGCAGTTGGGTGCTCAGATGCGCCTCCAGCCCCTGGATGAGATTGGTCACCGTCGCCTTGGGCATGGCCAGCGCCTCGGCGGCACGGGTAAAATTGCCGGTCTCGACGACGCGGATGAAGGCGCGCATGGCCGAAAGCTGGTCCATCGGAGGTCACCTCGTCTGCTGCAATGCGATATTGTTCGAAATCCTGAATAGTGTTGTCAGTTATAGCCGACTTGTTCTCCAATGTGAACAACCATATGTCTTTATGCAAATCCTGGGCATGCCGCGCTCAGGATGTGCTATTTTTCGGATATGGATATCAGGACGATGCCGGTCGAAGTGAAGGACATGATGCTGGACAAGGTGGCCGTCGGCCCCGTGTCGGCACGCGTCTATCAGGGCGCCGAATATGGCAAGGGTCCGCCGATTGTGCTGTTCTTCGGTGGCGGCGCCTTTGTCGACAAGGGGCTGACCAACTGCCCGATCGCCGAGACCCTGGCGAGCATTGGCGCCATCGTTGTGGTTCCCGATTATAACGCGCCGCTCGGCAGCGCCTTTCCGAAATCGCTCGAAGTCGGCTTCTCGATCTTTTCCTATTTCGCCAAGAAGCGCGCCGGCCTGGGCGACCGCAAGTCGCTGCTGCTGGTGGGCGGCCAGGAGGCCGGCGGCAATGTCGCGGCAGCCGTGGCGCTCAAGGCGCGCGATTACTTCGCCAAGGAGCTCGACGGCCAGGTGCTGATGTCGCCGCTGCTCGACCCGTTCATGAGTTCCGCCTCGATGCGCGAGGCCGACGCCATCGGCATGCGCGAGCGCTGGACCGATGGCTGGAGCCATTATCTCAGCGCCGGGGTCTGCCATCCTTATGCTGCGCCGTGCATGTGTTCGCGCGTCAACGACCTGGCGCCGACGCTGATGCTGACAGCAAATGACGACCCTTTGCGCGATGAAGCAACGGGCTATGCCAAACGGCTTGAGCAGGCCGGCAACAAGGTTCGCCAACATATCCTCCCCGCCGGGACAGGTTGGCCTTCGATTTATGGCGGGACATCCAACCACGCCGCCACGTGGCAAGACATTATTCGCAAGGAGTTCGGCGACTTCGTCCGGGACATCGGTTCGGACCGGTCCGGTTAGTTTTTTGAAATGAAATCTGCGGACCACCCATCTTTTCAGGGTTGGCCGCAAGGAGAGAGACAATGACATCGATCATGAAGCGCTGGGCCCTGGTGGGCGCCGGCCTGGGTTTGGCTGCGTCTTTTGGAGCTGCAGCCCTGTTTCTGGAATTGCCGATGGGCACTGCCGCCACCGCCTCCGAGGCGCCGGCACAACCGCCGGCGATCCCGGTGACGGTGGCGACGGTGACCAGCCGCAGCGTCACCGCCTGGCAGGAATTTTCCGGCCGCCTGGAGGCTGTCGACCGCGTGCAGATCCGCTCGCGCGTCGCCGGCGCCATCCAGTCGGTGAATTTCCGCGAGGGCGCGCTGGTCAAGGCCGGCGACCTGCTGTTCACCATCGACCCGGCCCCTTATGAGGCCGCGGTCGCCCAGGCCGAAGGCCAGGTCGCCTCGGCCAGGGCGCATGCCAGCTTCGCCCAGCTGCAGGTCGATCGCGGCCGCAAGCTGGTGGAAAACAAGGCGATTTCGCAGGCCGACATGGACCAGCGCCAGAACGCGCTGACGGAAGCCGAAGCCGGCTTGCGCACCGCCGAGGCCGCGCTTCAGACCGTCACGCTCGACCTCAGCTACACCAAGGTGCGCGCGCCGGTGGCCGGCCGCGTCGGCAAGGTGGAAATCACGCTCGGCAACCTCGTCGCGGCCGGTTCGGCCTCGCCCGCGTTGACGACGCTGGTCTCGGTCGATCCGATCTATGCCGGCTTCGACGCCAGCGAGGAAGTGGTGACCAAGGCGCTCGCCGAACTACAGCACACCACCGCGGCCACGCCGGATATCGAGCAGATCCCAGTCGAGATCGGCACGCTCGCCGACAACGGCACGCCGATCAAGGGCAAGCTGCAATTGATCGACAACCAGGTCGATGCGGCCAGCGGCACGATTGCCGTACGCGCCGTGTTCGACAATCCCGGCGGCCGGCTAATCCCGGGCCAGTTCGTCAAGGTGCGGATGGGCCAGCCCAAGGCGGAGATGAAGATCCTCGTCAGCGAACGGGCCATCGGCACCGACCAGGACAAGAAATTCGTCTTCGTCGTCGGCGCCGACAACAAGGTCGCGTATCGCCCGGTGGAGCTCGGCGCCAATGCCGAGGGTCTGCGCGTGATCGAAAGCGGGCTGAAGGCGGGCGATAGGATTGTGGTCAACGGGTTGCAGCGGGTGAGGCCCGGCGTGGTCGTGGCGCCGCAGCAGGAAGAGAAGGTCGCGGCAGCGAAGTAAGGCCGCGGGTTTTCCTCTCCCCTTGTGGGAGAGGATACGCAGGCCGGGTGAGTGCAACGAACCCTTGGCCGAAGTTGGTGAGGGGTGAAAGCCCCGTCGCATTACCCCTCACCAAGCGCGCCCAAGCACTCGACCTTTGGTCTCGCGCTGGCTTGCTATCCTCTCCCACAAGGGGAGAGGCAGGGTGCCACGAACGCCCGCCGCGCTTGGGGCACAACGGTGCAGCGGATTTTCCTCGCCCCTTGCGGGAGAGGATACGAAGGCCGGGTGAGCACTTGCGAACCCCTGGCCGAAGTTGGTGAGGGGTGAATCGCCGCCGCATTACCTCTCATCAGCCTTCTGAGTTCATCGAAGGGCGGGAAGCTTCTCCCCAATGGAGGAGAAGATGAAGCCTTACCAATAACGACCCCACCAGCGGCCCTCCCACCGCCGGCGCGGGTCCCTACACCCAATTTCACCCCGGAGAGGGCTTTGAAATGAACATCTCCAGATTCTTCGTCGACCGCCCGGTGTTTGCCGGGGTTCTATCGGTCCTCATCCTCGTCGCCGGCCTGATCGGTCTCAGATCGCTGCCGATCTCGGAATATCCCGAAGTCGTGCCGCCCTCGATCGTCGTGCGTGCCACCTATCCCGGCGCCAATCCGAAGGTCATTGCCGAGACCGTCGCCACCCCGCTCGAAGAGCAGATCAACGGCGTCGAGGGCATGCTCTATATGTCCAGCCAGGCGACGTCGGATGGCGTCATGACGCTGACCGTCACCTTCAAGCTCGGCACCGACCCCGACCAGGCGCAGCAGCTGGTGCAGAACCGCGTCGCGCAGGCCGAGCCGCGCCTGCCCGACGAGGTCAAGAATATCGGCGTCACCACGGTCAAGAGCTCGCCGGACCTGATGATGGTCGTCAACCTCACCTCGCCCGACAATCGCTACGACATCACCTATCTGCGCAATTACGGCGTGCTCAACATCAAGGACCGGCTGGCCAGCATCCCGGGTGTCGGCCAGGTGCAGATCTTCGGTTCGGGCGATTATTCGATGCGCATCTGGATCGATCCGCAGAAGGCCGCCGAACATGGCCTTGCGGCGAGCGACATCACCAACGCCATCCGCCAGCAGAATGTCCAGGCCGCAGCCGGCATTATCGGCGCGTCGCCCAGCCTGCCCGGCGTCGACGTGCAATTGAACGTCAATGCCCAGGGCCGCCTGCAGACGCCTGAGGAATTCGGCAACATCATCGTCAAGAGCGGCACCGGCGGCGCCATCACCCGCCTGCGCGACGTCGCCCGTGTCGAGCTCGGCGCTGCCGACTATTCGCTGCGCTCGCTGCTCGACGGCAAGGCGGCGGTGGCGATCCCGGTGTTCCAGGCGCCGGGTTCCAATGCCATCGCCATCTCCGACGAGGTGGTCAAGACCATGAACGAGCTGCAGCTCGCCATGCCCGAAGGCGTGAAATACGAGATCGTCTACGACACCACCAAGTTCGTCCGCGCCTCGATCGAAAAGGTCGTTGACACGCTGCTCGAAGCCGTGGCGCTGGTCGTGCTCGTCGTCATTCTCTTCCTGCAGACCTGGCGCGCCTCGATCATTCCGCTGATCGCGGTCCCGGTGTCGATCATCGGCACGTTCGGCGTCATGTATGCCTTCGGCTTCTCGATCAATGCGCTCAGCCTCTTCGGTCTGGTGCTGGCGATCGGCATCGTCGTCGATGACGCCATCGTCGTCGTCGAAAATGTCGAGCGCAATATCCAAAACGGCCTGTCACCGCGGCTCGCGACCTACCAGGCGATGAAGGAAGTCTCCGGCCCGATCGTGGCGATCGCGCTGGTGCTGATCGCGGTCTTCGTGCCGCTCGCCTTCATCACCGGCCTTTCCGGCCAGTTCTATCGCCAGTTCGCGCTGACGATTGCGATCTCGACGGTAATTTCGGCGATCAATTCGCTCACCCTCTCCCCTGCCCTCGCGGCCCTGCTGCTCAAGGACCACCACGCGCCGAAGGATTGGCTGACGCGCAGCATGGACTTCGTCTTCGGCTGGTTCTTCCGCGGCTTCAACCGCGCCTTCGGCGCCGGCTCCAATGCCTATGGCAAGGGCGTCGGCGGGCTCTTGTCGCGCAAGAGCATTGTCATGGTCATCTATCTGGCTCTGGCCGGCACCACCTACGGCCTGTTCAACGCCATACCCGGCGGCTTCGTGCCGGCGCAGGACAAGCAGTACCTGATCGGCTTTGCCCAGCTGCCGGACGGCGCCACGCTGGACCGCACCGAAGACGTCATCAAGCGGATGAGCGCGATAGCGCTGGCCGAGCCGGGCGTCGAACATGCCATCGCCTTTCCCGGACTCTCGATCAATGGCTTCACCAATTCGTCGAATGCCGGCATCGTCTTCGTCACGCTCAAGGATTTCGATGAGCGTAAGACGCCGAACCTCTCCGGCGGCGCCATCGCCATGACGCTGAACCAGAAGTTCGGCGCCATCCAGGATGCCTTCATCGCCATGTTCCCGCCGCCGCCGGTGCTCGGCCTCGGCACGACGGGCGGCTTCAAGCTGCAGTTGGAAGACCGCGCCGGCCTGGGCTACCAGGCGCTCGACGATGCGACCAAGGCCTTCCTCATGAAGGCCTATCAGACGCCGCAACTGGCAGGCCTGTTCTCCAGCTACCAGATCAACGTGCCGCAGCTCTATGCCGACCTCGATCGCGCCAAGGCCGAACAGCTGGGCGTCTCCGTGACCGATGTGTTCGAGACGCTGCAGATCTATCTGGGCTCGCTCTATGTCAACGACTTCAATGCCTTCGGCCGCACCTACAGCGTCCGCGCGCAGGCAGACAGCAAGTTCCGCGCGACGGCCGACGATATCGGCAACCTGAAGGTCCGCTCGGCATCGGGCCAGATGATCCCGCTGTCGGCGCTTCTGAAGGTCGAGGCGACGACCGGTCCGGAGCGCACCAACCGCTATAACGGCTTCCTCTCCGCCGACATCAATGGCGGCCCGGCGCCCGGTTTCTCCTCCGGCCAGGCCCAGGAAGCGATCGAAAAGATCGCCGCCGAAGTCCTGCCCAAGGGCATCGGCTATGAATGGACCGACCTGACCTACCAGCAGATCCTCGCCGGAAGTTCGGGCATACTGGTCTTCCCGCTGGCGCTGCTCCTGGTCTACCTCGTGCTCGCCGCCCAGTATGAAAGCCTGACGCTGCCGCTGGCGATCATCATGATCGTGCCGATGGGTGTGCTGGCGGCGCTGACCGGCGTCTGGCTCACCCATGGAGACAACAATATCTTCACCCAGATCGGCCTGATCGTGCTGGTGGGACTGTCGGCGAAGAACGCCATCCTGATCGTGGAATTCGCCCGCGAGCTGGAATTTGCCGGCCGCACCCCGGTCCAGGCGGCGATCGAAGCCAGCCGCCTACGCCTGCGCCCGATCCTGATGACCTCGATGGCCTTCATCATGGGCGTCATCCCGCTGGTTACCTCCACCGGTGCGGGCGCCGAAATGCGCGCCGCCATGGGTGTCGCGGTGTTCTCCGGCATGATCGGCGTCACCTTCTTCGGCATCTTCATGACCCCGGTCTTCTACGTGCTCGTCCGCAAAGCCACCGGCAGCCGCCCGCTGGTGCAGCACACCGAGGAGCATGCCGAGCCGGAAAAGCTGCCGGAACCGGTCGTGCTCGCGGCAGAGCGGGGGGACGCCACACTCGAGGACCGCAGCAAGACGCCGCCGGAACTGGCGCATATGGATCTTGTGTAAAAACATTCGTCCCGGCCGGAAAATCCGGCCGGGACGAAACGCTGCGATGGCACGGATACCGATGCCGAACACTGCTGCCGCTATCGATACCCAACACCCGCGACATAATTCGCGAGCATGTGCTCCTCAAGTTCTTCCTGTTCGAACAACACTTTCATCACATCGCCGATGGCGAGGATGCCGAGCGGTTCGGCGTCCGAACTCAGCACCGGGATGTTTTGAAGGCCGCGCGTGGCCATCCTCTCCCAGACGGCCTGCACTTCGTCGTCGGGATGGCAGGACACGATGTCCCGGCTCATCAGTGCCGCGACGGATGCGTCGGCCTCTTCTCTCTGCGCGAGATGCCGGATGATATCGGATTTGCTCAACACCCCCACCGCCTGTCCCGAAAGATCGGAGACGATGGTCAATCCTTTGCCGGGATTGGAAAGGGCGAGAGCCGCCACCTGCAGCGTGGCGTCGACATCGATCACCACCAGGCGGTCCAGGGTTATTGGCGTGAGTTGTTCGATCTGCATTGCCATCTCCAGACAGGTTCGTTTCTGCTGAACCCGGTGCCCGGCAGTGCGCCGGACACCGGCAAGCGCAAAAGATTATTTCTGGTAGTTCGTCAGGTTCTTCTCGTCGGTGTCGACGACGAACACCGCAATCAGTTTTGCCGGCTTGGTCTTGCTGGCATTCTCACTGACATTGTGGTGGTCGCCGGGAAACTCGGCGAAGCTTTCGCCGGCGTGATAGACCTTGACCGGCCCGTCATTGACCTGGCTCCGGATCGCGCCTTCGAGGACCGTGGCATAGATGAAGGCGGATTTGGGGTGGGTGTGGCCCGGCGAGGTGCCGCCCGGGTCATACTCGACCAGCACCGCCTTGAGGCTCTTGCCGGGGACGTTGGGCAGTGCGTGGTCATAGACGATCGCCACCTTGGCCTGCTCGGTGGAAGCAGCGCTGGCGGCGCCGGCGATGGCGGCGGCGAAGACGGCTGTAGAGATAAAGGTCCGGAACATGTGGTTCTCCTGTCGTGAATGTCGATGATGGGGGCGCCCGATCCGACGGGCGCCGGATGTCTCAAGCGCTTACGCGCGCGGCTGGTAACCGCTCAGCCAATCGTCGAAGCTGATGTGGCCGTGCCGGGCATTGCCGATCGGCACGAGCGAGCCGTCGAGCAGCTCGGTGCCGAAATAGAGCGCGTGGGGATCGGCAACCACCTGGCGGGGATCGTTGGTCGCTTTCAGGAAGCGCGCCACGATTTCGCTCATGCGCACCCTTTCCGGACCGGCAATCTCGATCGTGCCGTTCAGCGGCACGCTGAGTGCGATCTCGGCCATCACATCGGCGACGTCGTCGGACGCGATCGGTTGAATATAGGCCGGCGACAGATGCACGGACTGGCCGACCGTGCCCGACTGGGCGATACCCGGTATGAATTCGTCGAACTGCGTCGAATGCACGATCGTGTAGGGAATGCCCGAATTCTTGATCAGTTCTTCCTGGGCCATCTTGGCGCGCATGTAACCGCTGCCCGGCAGCCGGTCGACGCCGACGATGGAAAGCGCGATGTGATGTTCCACACCGGCGGCGACGCCTGCCTTGAGCAGGTTGCCTCCGGCCGTCTGGAAGAATTCCATCACCGCCTTGTCCTCGAACGAGGGCGAGTTGGCGAGGTCGATCACCACGCTCGCCCCAGCCAGCGCTTCCGGCAAGCCCTTGCCGGTGATCGTGTCGACGCCCGAATTCGGCGACGCCGCCAACACTTCATGGCCCTTCTTGCGCAGGCGCTCCACGGTCTTCGACCCGATGAGCCCGGTGCCACCGATAACGACGATTTTCATGATCGATCTCCTTGATGAATTTGATTGTCAGGTTTTCACGGATCGGCCAGCTGACGATGGTCAGCATGTTTTCTCCAATGCGGTCGGGGAGTGACCGATGGGCTGGAGAATGCGCCGGATCGCGATGCCGAACTATTCTACCGGGGTCGCTGTCGCCCTATGCCAAGGCATAAGGGCAGCTGTCTCAGGTGGTCGAAAAACCTGATCGATTTGCCGGAAACGGCGTCATCAGGCATCAGGCGAATGCACCGTCGGTGCAGATGGCTGTTCGGGATGCAAGGGATAATCACTGCGACTGCGAGCCTTGAGCGCTCGTAGCATCGACCCTCTCATCACGGAGACCAAAATGATCAAGCGTCTGAATATCATGGCCAAGAAAAACGGCGGCATGGAAGCCCTGGTCGCAGCCGAGGCCTGGCTTGCCAAGAGCTTCGACCCCAAGCTGCTCGAACTCGTCAAAGTGCGCGTTTCCCAGATCAATGGCTGCGCAAACTGCCTGCACATGCACCGTCAGGATGCGTTGAAGATGGGTGAAACGGACGACCGGCTGCTGCTGCTCAGCGCGTGGCATGAGTCGCAGCTCTTCACCCCGCGCGAACGGGCCGCCCTCGCCTGGGCAGAGTCTCTCACCGATATCGCCGGGAGCCGCGCGCCGGACGCGGTCTACGAGGAAGCGCACAGCACCTTCTCCGATGATGAACTCGTGGCGCTTTCGATCGGCGTGGCGATGATCAATGCCTGGAACAGGCTGGCGATCGGCTTCAGGATTCAGCATCCCGCCGATCACATGCGGGCTGCCGCTTGACGGCCAGAATGCACAAGACGCCGGCCGGGCGAAGGAAATCGCCCGGCGGCAATCGGAAAGCCGGCCGTCATGCGTCGAGATTTGCCTGGATCGCCTGATATTCGCCGCGCTCGACAGGCAACCGCAAAGTCACGACCGTGCCTAGACGAGGTTCGCTTTCCAGATGGAGATGGCCTCCCGCTTCCCGGGCAAAGCGTTCCACCATCGGCAATCCAAGGCCGCCGAGACCCGATACCTTGGTGGTGAAGTAGGGGTCGCTCGCCCGCTGCAGCACATCCTTCGTCATACCGAAACCGTTGTCGGCAACCCGCAACTCGATCTCGGTCGCCGCGTGCTCGTCGTAGATGGCGGTGGCGACGATGGAAATCACCCCGCCATCCGGCAGGGCATCGCGCGCATTGAGCAACAGGTTCATGACGGCGCTCTGCAGCCCGACACGGCTGCACCTGACGACCGGCAGCGCCTGGCTGGCGTAGAGTTCGAATTGGATATTGCGATCCCAGGTGGCTCTGACCAGCGCTTCGACTTCCATCAGGCAGGCCCAAACGTCCACCGGTTCGACCGCGCCATTGCCATCGCGTGCAATCCTCAGCGTCTGCTGAACCAGCGTGCCGGCGCGCTGCAGCGAGACCCTGGCGCTGGCGACGACCGGCACAAGGCTCGAGCCCAGCTCGGTGTCGGCGCTGCGCGAGATCAGGTTCAGCGCCGAGGTGGCCACCTGGATCAGGTTGCCGAGATCGTGGACGACACCGAAGATCGCGTCTGCCGGATTGGTGTTCAGAGAATAGGGTTCCGGCTTGGCATAGGGGATGAACGCGCCACTCCCCCGTATTTCCATATCTGCCTGTGACATGTTCTGCTCCTCATCAGCTCCAGCGACAGGAGTGTCGTTCCCGAGCTGGATGGAGGCTATGATGCGTGCGGGGCTGCCGTCGATTGGTTCAAGGGCGAGGACAGGCAATACTGCCGTATGGATAGGATATCGGATCGCATCGGTGGCGCTGTCGTGCCATGCCGGCGGGACAATCCCGCCGGCGGATATCCGCTCGTCTCAGTTCGTCGCGAAGACCTTGCGCAGATAACCCGTCACCTGGGCCACCGCCGTGCGTACGGCCGGCGTATGGGCGATCGGGTTCAACATCATGAAGTCATGGATCGTGCCGTTATATCTCAGCGAGAGGACCGGCACTCCGGCATTGGCCAGCTTGCGGCCATAGGCTTCGCCTTCGTCGCGAAGCACGTCGTTCTCCGCAACGATCAGCAATGTCGGCGGCAGGCCGCGCAACTGTTCGACCAACGCATTCAACGGCGAGGCGTAGATGTCGCTGCGCTTGGCGACCTCCGGCACATACTGGTTCCAGAACCAGACCATCCCCTTCTTCGTCAGCCACGGGCCATTGGCGAATTCCTCATAGGAATCCGTCGACATCGATGCGTCGGTAACGGGATAGAACAGCAATTGCGCCAGGATTTCCGGCCCCTTGCGCTCCTTGGCCAAAAGCGCGACGACAGCAGCCATATTGCCGCCGACGCTGTCGCCGGCGATCGCCAGGCGCTTGGCATCGGCGCCAAACTCCGCGGCATGTTCGGCGACATATTTGGTCACCGCATAGGCCTGCTCGACCGCCGTCGGATAACGGCTTTCCGGACAACGATCATAGTCGACAAAGACCACGACCGCGCCGACGCCGACAGCAAGTTCGCGGACAAGGCGGTCATGGGTTTCCTTGTCGCACACGACCCAGCCGCCGCCATGGATATAGACGACAACGGGCAGTTTGCCGGTCGCATCGGCCGGCCGGACGACGCGGATATCGGTCTGGCCGGTCGGGCCGACATCGATGTAGCGATCCTCGATCGAGACATCGGGCAGATGCACCTGGACCGATTTCTGCATGCCCAGAAGCGCTCCGCGTGCGGAATGGGGCGTGAGCAGATAAAGCGGTGCCTCCCCCTTCAGGTCGTCGGCGAAGGCCTGGGTGGCTGGCTCAAGCTGCGGCCGGTCAATCGCCCACGTGGCCGATGGGGCAGCGGGTGAATAGCTGAGATTGGATGACATGGGCATCGTCCTTTGGAAGAGGGCTCGTGAGGGTGAGCGAGGCAGATGCGCCGCTCCACAGCCATGTGGCCATGTCCATCCTCCGAGGGCTATTGACACGGATGGCTGACTTTCCAATGCCGAAGCATGCCGCACTTCATTCTTCTTCAGCGAGGCTATGCCGCAGGGTCTAGACATCCCCGACCTTGGGATTGCACCGGCTATCTGGCGGTGCAGGCGCATCGACCGGCCTGCCGGGCCAGCCATTGTCGCCAGAATGGCCCCGCCCTTCCGGGCGAGGCCATTCGTCCAATGCATTCCCGGCGGAGGGAATGAAAAGTGGAGCCGGACAGGTTGGATGCACGCCTGCCAATTCGTTGGCCACAGGGAGAAACCGAAAAAACCCCYGTGTTCATCATCTCCGTCGCGTTCGGTTAACACAGCTCACATCTTGAAAATTCCACAATGCATCGCCTTCGCCCATCCATACCGCGGCACTGGGCAGGACAAACCAAGGCCTAGATTGGCTGATCATTTGGCGAGAAAAGAGCGAGACGCGGCCCATCATAGCATCGATCTGCACCCGGCTCCTGCGTAAACCGGCAGACGAGCGCCGCCTTCCTGCCTACCGTTCCGATACGATCGCGTAGTCGCTTCGATACCTCGTGATAATACCCGCCCGCATCACCCCTCGCTAACCTCAGGCCCGAAAGCAGTTCGCTGCGACCGGCAGGCTGCTGCAGCCAATTGCCGCCTCGGCAAACGCCGGCCACGAGGAGATCGAGCCAATGTCACTGTTTGCAAGCGACTTTTCCGGCGCAAGCGCCATCCGGATTCCGACGGTTCGTGACGCCCGTCCGATGACCCGTGACGCCTGTCCGAGTATTCGTGACGCCCGGTCCGGTGGGGCATATTCCACGCGGGTCCTGCCCGAAGCGCATCAGCGCATGGTCGGCCCCTTCGTGTTCCTGGAGCAATTCGGCCCGACGCTGTTCGAAGCCGGCCAGGGGTTTGACATGCAGCCGCATCCGCATCTCGGGCTTGCGGCGGTGACCTATCTGATCGATGGCGAGATCGTTCATCGCGATAGCCTCGGCGGCGTGCAGACCATTCGTCCCGGCGACGTCAATTGGCTGACTGCGGGCTCCGGCATCGTGCACTCCGAACGCACGCCGCCGGAAGACAGGATATCCGGCAGCGACTTCCTCGGCATCCAGGCCTGGGTCGCGCTGCCCTCCCGGTTCGAGGAGGTCGACGCCAATCTCGCATACCATCCGGCGCAGGACGTGCCGCGAACCTATGCCGACGGCGTCGAATTCACCTTGATTGCCGGAGAGTCCGACGGCCTCATCGCGCCGGTCAAGACCCTGTCGGACCTGGTCTACGCAGAAATCGTGCTGACCAGCGGCGCGCGCTATCAGGCGCGGCCCGAGCATGTCGAGCGTGCTGTCTATGTCATAGCCGGCGAACTGGAGATCGTCGGCCAGGCCGGCATGTTCGCGGAAGGCGACCTGGTGCTGCTGAAACCCGGCGCCGAAGTCATCCTCAAGGCACCCGCCTTCCATGCCGCACGGCTATTGCTGCTGGGCGGCGAGCCCTTCCCCGAACCGCGATACATGGACTGGAACTTCGTCTCGTCGTCGCCGGAACGGATCGAACAGGCCAAGGCGGACTGGCGCGAGCGGCGCTTCTCCGAGATCCCCGGTGAAGCCGATTCCACCCCGGATGTGTCCAACCACGATCGATACGAGGCAGCGCCATGAGACGGATTCTGAAGATTGCCATTCTTGTCAGTATCGCCGGCCTGCTGATGGGTTTTGCCGGCACCTGGGGTCTCCAATACTGGCAGACCGGCCGTTTCGAGGAGACGACCGACGATGCCTATATCCGCGGCGACATCACCTCGCTTGCGCCGCGCGTCGCCGGCTATGTCACCAAGATCGATGTCGAGGACAATGCGGCGGTCAAGGCCGGCAAGGTGCTCTTCACCATTGACGACCGGGATTATCGCGCTCGTCTCGCCCAGACGGAGGCCAATCTTGCCGCCGCGCGTGCGACGCTGGCCAACAATCGGGCCGAATATGAGCTGCAGCAGGCAATCATCGCCCAGGCCGATGCCCAGCGCCAGGCCACAGTAGCTTCGCAATTGCTGGCGGAACGCAATCTCTCCCGCGTTCTCAATCTCGTCCGCACCCAGGCAACCAGCCAGGCGCAGGTCGACGTGATGCAGGCCCAGCGCGACCAGGCAAATTCCGCCGTTGTCGCCGCCGAAGCCGCACTTGCCGCGCAACGCCGCAAGCTCGACGTCATCGCGGCGCAAAAGCAAGCCGCCGAAGCGACAATCGCCCAGGCAACCGCCGCCCGCGATCTCGTCCGCATCGATCTCAGGAATACCGAGGTGCGGGCGCCGATCGATGGCGTGATCGGCAATCGCCAGGTCAGGCTGGGCCGCTACGTCACGCCGGGCCAGGCGCTGATCGACATCGTGCCGGTTGCCGATGTCTGGATCATCGCCAATTTCAAGGAAACCCAGCTCGAGCATATCAAGATCGGCCAGCCCGTCCGCATCAGCGTCGACGGCTTCAGCGATGTCGCGATCGCGGGCGTGGTCGCCAGTTTCGCACCCGGCAGCGGCTCCGCTTTCAGCCTCCTGCCGGCCGACAATGCGACCGGCAATTTCATCCGTGTCGTCCAGCGGGTCCCGGTGAAGATCCGCCTTTCCAGCAATCCGCTGCCCGGCCGGCTGGTTCCGGGCCTCTCCGCCAAGGTTGCCGTGCGGATCGATGCGCTGGCGGGAGACAAGTGATGGCAACGATGCCGGCCGCCGCCGCAAATGGTGAACAGTCGCTGCAGCAAGCCGCAATAGGCTTGCGTGGATGGATATTGATCGCCGGGATCAGCCTTGCGGCCCTGGCAGAAGCCATCGCCGGCACAGCCGTCTCCACCGGCCGGCTGGACATGATCGGCGACACCCATGCGACCCCGGACGAACTGGCATGGCTCGATATCGGCTACACGGCCGCGAAATTGATCGCATTTGCAATCACCCCCTGGCTGATCAATGTCCTGTCCGGCACCGTCGCGGTTCGCGCCGCCACGGGCCTCCTTGCCCTCGGCTGCGGACTGGCCGCATTGACGCTGGATGCGAACCTGCTCACAGCATTCAGGCTCCTGCAGGGCTTCACCGGCGGCGTGCTGATCGTCTCGGGTCAGACCGCCCTGCTCCAGCTCTTTCATCAGCGCAAACAGCCACTCATCCAATCGCTGTTTGCCATCGGAGTTGTGGTCGCACCCGCCACCTTCGTGCCGCTGATATCAGGGTGGATGATCGACAACTGGTCATGGAACTGGGTTTTCCTGACTGCGTTTGCGACCGCACTCCTGGCGCTGGTACTGGTCATCGCTGGGGGCGAATTGCGCGGCGTGGAAGCGTCAAGCGGCGGGCTCGACTGGCCCGGCCTCACCCTTTTCGCCGCATCAGCGGTCGCACTGACCTACGTGCTCAGCCAGGGCAGCCGATGGAACTGGTTCGACGACAGCCGCATTGCCGTGCTGGCGTGCGTTGGCATCGTGGCGCTGGTGTTGTTTGTCCTTTCGCTGTTCGGCCGTCACGAGGACAAGCTGATCGCGCTTTCAGTGTTCCGTGACCCGGACTTTGCCTTCGCCTTTCCCGTCAGCTTCGTCGCCGGCTTTGCCCTGAGCGGCAGCGCCTATGTCATTCCTGCCTTTGCCGTCTCCGTCCTCGGGATGACCGCGACGCAGGCCGGCTGGCTGCTGCTGCCCAGCGGCTTCCTATTCATCGCGTCCTTGCTGCTGGTCGCATGGCTGATCAGCCTCCGGAGCCTCCCGCCAATCGCAACCGTGCCCTTCGGCATCCTGATATTCATGACCGCGATGTGGATGCTTTCGCGATCGAATGGCGAAAGCGGTGCGCCCGACATGTCGCTGGCGATCCAGCTTCGCGGCCTTGGCCTGGGGCTCTTGTTCTTGTCGCTGACACTGATCGCGCTCACCAACCTGCCGCGCTCCACCCTCGTCTATGGCGTGGCCCTGTTCAACATCGGCAGGCTGGCCGGCGGCCAGATCGGCATAGCCAGCCTGCTGACGCTGATCGATCATCAGACCGCGCGCAACCTTGCCGTCCTCGGCGCCAATCTCACCAACGGCCGTACGGCCGTGATCGATCGCCTTGCCCAGATTGGCAGTCTGCTGGCGGCAAAAGGCGTGGAGCCCGGATCCGTCACCAAAGCCGCGATCAACCTGCTCGGCCGCCAGGTCGCGACACAAGCCACGGTCATCTCGTTTGAAACCGCCTTCCTTGCCATTGCCCTGCTGTTCGTCGCCGCGGCACCGCTCCTGGTTGCCTACAAGATCATGCTTGGCAGGCTTTCAAGGCATTCCAGGGGGCCGCCGGGCCTGGAAAACCTGTCTTCGAAAACCACGCTCTACTCTTCAAAGGAAGCCAATCATGAAACTCTATTATAGCCCCATGGCATGCAGCCTCGCCGATCACATCGCTCTTCAGGAATCAGGCGCACACTATGAGCGCGAGCAGGTCGACCTGAGAACCAAACGGATAATCTCCGGCGGCGATTTCAACACAATCACGCCCAAGGGATATGTCCCGGCGCTGGTGCTCGACAATGGCGAAACACTGACCGAAAACATCGCCATCCTCGACTGGCTGGCGAGCCGGTTCCCCAAACTTGGCGGCGCCGGGCCTCTTGGACGCACCCGCGTCCTCGAAGCACTGACCTATATCTCGACGGAATTGCATGGCGGCTTCAAGCCGATGTGGCATGCCAGCACGGAGGCCGAAAAAACCAAGGCGAAAGCCGATCTTGCCGCCCGGTTCAAGCTGCTCTCCGACAGGCTGACGACGGAATACCTGTTCGGCGACGAGCCGACGGTCGCCGATTTCTATCTGTTCGTCATGCTGCTCTGGGCCGAGCGGTTCGGTGTCGAGGTTTCGCCGCAACTGGCAGACTTGCGGGCGCGCTTGAAGACCAGGCCCGCAGTGCAGATGGCGATGCAACAGGAAGGATTGGCAGCTTAACCGCCGAATATGGCATTCGGCCTGAGCGCGTGTTGCGCTGGATTCGAACCGCCCTGCCGGAAGCATCTCCGGCAGGGCGGTTTACGCTTTAGCGCGCTCCGGCCTGACGCATATGGGCCGGCAGCGTCTCCCATGCCCGGATCAGTTCGCCGATCGAGCCGGCTTCCATCTTGTGCATGACATTGCTGCGATGCAATTTGACCGTCACTTCGCTGATGCCGAGATCGAAGGCGATCTGCTTGTTGAGGCGCCCATGCGCCACTTCATAAAGAACTTCACGCTCGCGCTGGGTCAATGTCTCCAGCCGTTCGATATTGCGCCTGGCGACCGCCGCCTGAACCCGTCGTTCGGCGTCCATGGCAATGCCCGCTGTCACGGCGTCGAGCAGCGTCTGGTCCCGCACCGGCTTGGTGAGAAAATCCACGGCTCCCGCCTTCATCGCCTGCACCGTCATCGGGATGTCGCCGTGCCCGGTCAGGAAGATGATCGGCTTGGGATTGCCGTTCTCGGCCAGATGCTGCTGCAGATGCAGGCCGCTTACGCCCGGCATGCGCACATCGAGGATCAAGCAGCCGGGACTGTCCAGGACATCGGCGTCAAGCAATTCACGGGTCGAGGCAAAACTGACGGGCTCGAAACCGGCCGACAATATCAGCTCGGACAGGGCCTCGCGCACCGATGCGTCATCGTCGACGACAATGACAAGCGGCTGATCCCGTTCGCTTCTCCGCTGCGGTGATGGCGGTGCCGATTTCCGCTGGAACGGCTGGTCAACTCTCATGTCACGCTCCATTTTTCGATGTGTTCAAGGCATTGGCGATGGCCGCGAGCAGGGCCTGCGCGTCGAAGGGCTTGCGGAAGAAACCGCTGATCCCCTGGGCACGGCTCTGATCGGCGATTTCATGCCGGCCCGTGATCAGGAAGACCGGCAGCTCCGGACGCAACCGCTTCACCAGGTCGCGCAGTTCGAAGCCATCCATGCTGGGCATGCCTATATCGGTGATCAGCAGGTCCACGTCCGACAGCCCGTTGACGAGCAGCGATGTCGCCGACGGAAAGCTGCGGGCCACATAGCCCGCCGACTCCAACAGGTCGCCCACCGATTCAAGCAGCCTTGGATCGTCGTCGACAATTGCCACAACATGTCTTGTCTCATTCATGATCAATTCCCTCCCACCCGTCGCGAGTGGGTAATCGGTATGTCCAGTTTCTCGGCGATGCGCACGAGATCGGCCAGCGATGCCGCCGCCATTTTCTGCATCACGTTGCGTCTGTGGATTTGCAGCGTGACTTCGCTGATCCCCAGTTCGGCCGCCGCCTGTTTGTTGAGAAGACCGCTGATGACGAGCGGCAGCACCTCCCGCTCCCGCGGCGTCAGATCGAGATAGCGTTGCCGCAACATGCCGAGTTCGGCGCGTTCCGCCCGCTTCTGCCGATCCTGCGCAATCGCGGCGTGGATTGCTCCCATGAGGTCGGCATCGCTGAACGGCTTGGTGAGAAAATCCACGGCGCCATGCTTGATGGCGCGCACGGAGGATGGAATATCCCCATGCCCGGTGATGAAGATGATCGGCGGATGATCGCCTTCGGCGATCTGGCTCTGCAGGTCGAGGCCGTTGATATCGGGCAATTCGATATCGAGAATGAGGCAGGCGGGGACATCCGGCTTGTCCGCATTCACATAATCGCCGGCCGATCCGAAGGCGATGGCGCGCATGCCGTGCGAGTCCAGGAGCTCGCTGAGCGCCTCCCGGATGCGTTCATCGTCATCGACGATATAGGCAATGTGATCGTCGCTGGTCATGGCGCCGCCTTGTCTTCGACCGGCAGGGTGAAGATGAACTTCGCACCATGCGGATCGTTCTGCTCCGCCCACAACCGTCCGCCATGCGACTCGACGATCGAGCGGCAGATCGCCAGCCCCATGCCCATGCCGTCCTCTTTCGTCGTGAAGAACGGCTCGAACATCCTCTCGGGGAATTCCACGCCCGGGCCGCGATCGCTGATCTCGGTCTCGATGGCATCCTCCCTGTGGCGCACGCGGATGCCGAGCACCTTGTCGCCATCGCTTGCGTCCATCGCCTCCATGCCGTTGCGCATCAGGTTGACAAGGACCTGCTGAATCTGCACCCGATCCACGGCAATCAGTGGAAGATCGGCCTGGATCTTCACATCCATCCGCACGCGCCGCCGCACCGCCTCGTCGGCCATGAGGTTGCGCGCTTCGCCGACGACCAGCGAAATCGCCATATAGGCCCGCGTATCGATCGATTGCCTGAACAGGGCGCGGATGCGGCTGACCACGTCCGCCGCCGAGTTTGCATCGCGGATGATGCGCTCCACCGTCTTCTGCGCCCGCTCCATATTCGGTGGCGTGGCGAGCAGCCAGCGCTGGCAGGCATGCGAGTTTGCTACGACGGCCGCCAAGGGCTGGTTCACCTCGTGGGCGATGGAAGCGGAAAGCTCGGAAAGGCTCGCGACCTGGCTGGCGCGCGCCAGGCTCTCCTGCGCCAGACGCAACTTTGCCTCTGCCCTGACCTCGCCATCGACGTCCAGGCACATGACATTCCACTGCACGATCGTGCCTTCTGCGTTGCGCATCGGCGCAGCGCGTGTTTCGACCCAACGATATTCGCCATCGAAGCGCCGCAGACGATGCCTCCGTGCATAGGGCTCGCCGGTGGCCAGCGAATGGGCATAATCCTCCTTGACGCCAGCGACGTCGTCGGGATGAACGCCGGCATCGAGCGTGCCTTCCAGCCGGGATTTCCCCGTTCCATCCAGCGCTTCGAGCTTGTAGCCGAGGAAGTCGCGGAGCTGGGGATTGCGATAGACAGGCTCGCCATCCGGCGCGGCGCAATCGATCATCGCGGGCAGCGTTTCGACCAGTTGCCAGAGCGAACGTTCTCTTTCGCGTATGGCCTCCTCGATACGCAGTTGATCCTCGATGTCATGCGACAGGCCGTACCATTGGACGATTTGTCCGCTCTCGTCCCGCAACGGCTCGGCGCGGCTGGACATCCAGCGATAAACCCCATCGGCACGCCGCAGCCGGAAATTCAGGGAGAAGGTTTCGCCAGTGGCGAAGGAGTGGTCAAGCGCTTCTGTCAGCCGGGCTGCATCCTCGGGATGGACGAGTGTCGTGATCGCTGCGGGCAACCCGATCGTTTCCAGATCATCGTAATCGGCGACATCCAGACCAAGGAACTCGACCATGCGCCTGCTGAAGAAAACCGGCTCGCCGGAAGGATTCAACCGCCAGAGCAGGCTCGGCACCATGTCGACCAGTTGCGAGAATTCCCGTTCGCGGCTGCGCAATGCCTCCTCGGCCCTCTTGCGCTCGGTGATGTCGATGAAGCCCACCAGGCTCTTGTCGGCAACGGCACCGGGCCGGGCGGTGGTGAAAAGCACGTCCATGACGGTGCCGTCCATCCGCGCCACCCTGGTCTCTTCCTGAAACACCTCCTCGCCGCGATACCGCGCCTCGATGGAGCGGCGTATGGTGGCGATGCTCGGCTGCCAGTAGCGGCTGATCGGCCCGAGCATCTCATCGGCATCCTCTGCGCCGAACATCTCGACGATATGCCGGTTGACCTCCTCGACCTCCAGAGCCTGCACCGCGCGCGGCAGGAATTCCGGGTGCTCGTCGATATAGGTTCTGAGTTCCGTGACCCCTAGCGCCCGCAACTCCTTGAATAGCGGAATGAGCTTGCTGGCATCCACCTGTGTGAGGCCGATCGGCATGTAGTGGAACAGGTCGCGGTAGCGGCGCTCGTTTTGCCGCAGGGCGTCCTGCACGGTCACGAGATCGTGGATGTCGACGCTGACGCCGTACCAGTGGACGATGGCGCCGGTATCGTTGCGCAAGGGTTCCGCGCGGGTCTCGGTCCAACGGTAACTGCCATCGGCGCGAAGCTGGCGATATCTCTGAATATAGGGCACGCCGGTCTTGAACGATTGGTTGATGTCCAGCCGGGCCGTCTCCCGATCATCAGGATGAATGACGCTGAGCGACGGCGAGCCATCCGGCGCGGTGATATCTTCGACCGTCGCGCCCGTCACATCCCGGAAGCGCTTGTTGACATAAACAGGCGTTCCTTCCGGTGTCGTGGCCCAGATCAGAGCCGGCACGGCGTCGATCAATTGCTGCAGTTCCTGCTCCCGATCATGCAGCGCCTGCTGCGCACGCACTTCTTCATCGATGTCGATGGCGGCCGCATACCATTGCACGATCACGCCCTTTTCATCCCGCAACGGCTCGGCGCGGCCCTCCATCCAGCGATAGACCCCATCGGCGCGGCGCCGGCGATAGCGTATGGAATAGGGTTCGCCGTTGGCCAGCGCGTGCTTCATCACCTCGCGCATGCGCGGCCCATCCTCGGGATGCACGGTTGCACCGATGAGCGCCGCCAGGCGGCTCATCTCCGGCTTGTCCCAGGCCGCGACATGGTCGATGCCGATGGATTGCAGGGTCCGCTTGCTGAAGAAAGTCGGCTCCCCGTCGGGCGACATACGGCCGATGTGAACCGGAACCATGTCGACAAGCAGCGACAGCTCCCGCTCCCGCTCCCGCAATGCCTCCTGCGCACGCACCTCTTCATCGACATCGAGGGAAACGCCATACCATTCGGCAATCGACCCGTCTTCCCCACGCCGAGGCTCGATCCTGCACTCCGCCCAGCTGTAACTGTCGGCCTTCTCGCGCCAGCGAAACCGCATCGTGGAGCCAGTGCCGGTTTCGAAACAGGTCCGTAACGTGCCTTGCACCTGCTCGGCATCTTCGGGATGGATCAATTCCTGCAGCAGGCTTTCGATGCGCGGTCGCGCTACGGTATCGACGTCGGCGCCCACGGCGCGGAAATGGTCCTGGTATCGCTTGTTGAAGTAGATCGATCCACCCGAGGGCACGGCACTCCAGATGCGCACCGGCACGGCATCGATCATCTGCTGCAGCTGCCGCTCTCGCTGCAGCAGGGCTTTCTCGGCCCGCATCTGGTCATCGATATCGTGACAGATCCCATACCATTGCGTGATGCTTCCGGCTTGGTCACGCATCGGTTCGGCACGGCTCGACATCCAACGATAGGCTCCATCGGCGCGGCGCATGCGATATCGCAGCGCGAAGCTCTCTCCGGTCGCCAGGCTGTGGCGAAGCGCATCGCCAAATGCCGTGGCATCGTCCTGATGCACGCCGGCCTCGATCATCGCCGCCAGCCGGCTGATGCCCGGCCTGTCCATGTCCGCCACGTCGAGACCGAGGAAATCGACCATGCGCTTGTTGAAGAACGTCGGCTCGCCGTCGGGGGTCAAACGCCAGACGTGGCTGGGAACCATGTCCACGAGCTGCGACATCTCCCGCTCGCGGTCGCGCAACAATTGCTGTGCGCGGACCTCGTCGTCGACATCGACGTTGACGCCGTACCATCGCAGGATGGCACCGGATTCATCATGCAGAGGCGCAACCCGCGCCTCGACCCAGCGATAGACGCCATCGTGCCGAATTTGCCGAAGCCTCAGGCTGTAGGGTCGTCTGCTGACAAGCGAATCGGCCAGTGCCTGTGCTGCCCTTTGCTTATCGTCAGGATGGATCAGATTCAGTGACGCCACGCCATCGGGCGCCCTCATGTCGGCAAGCGTGGCGCCCACCATATCGGTGAACTGCTTGCTGACGTAGTCGGGCTTTCCTTCGTCCGTCACGCTCCAGATCATGGCCGGCACGGCGTCGATCAGTTCCTGAAGCCGCCGCTCGCTTTGCCGCAGCACCTCTTCGGCCCGCAGCTGGTCGTCGATGTCGTTGGCGAGGCCGTACCATTGGACGATGCGTCCGTCCTCATCGCGCATCGGCTCCGCGCGGCCCTCCACCCAACGATAGACGCCGTCCGCACGACGCAGGCGGTATTTCAGCAAAAAGCCCTCGCCGGTGACAAGGGAGTGGTTGAGCGCTTCTCCCATTCTGGCTGCATCGTCGGGATGAATGACCGCCGCGATGGCGGCCGCCAGTGGCGTCATGCCCGGCTTGTCGTAATCCGCCACGCCGAGGCCGAGAAAGTCGATCAGGCGCTTGTTGAAGAATGTCGGCTTGCCGTCGGATGCCAGACGCCAGATGGGGATCGGAACCATGTCCACGAGCTGCGAGAGCTCCCGCTCCCGGTCACGCAAAGCCTCTACGCTTTGGCGCAATGTCAGCAATGCCAGCTGGTGCTGCCGGGATATGGCGGCCACGATCAGCGCCGAAAAGGCCGAGATCGCCAGGAAAAGCTGCAGCATGATCTGCTTGTGTTTCTGGAACTCGGGATCGCCGGCAAACTGACCGATGCCGGATATGGAGAAAATGGCCGTGATCAGCGCCAGCAGAGCCAAGGTGACGGCGGCGCCCTTGAACTCGAAACGAACCGCGGCCCAAAGCAGCGGCGGCATGATGATATAGGCAAATGGCAAAGAACCGCTCAGCGAAAGGGCCGCGACACCAAGCAGGATCAGCCCCAGGACACCGGCTTCCATCCATTGCGCAGCCGAAAGCTCGGCCTTGCCACGCCAGTTGTGCAAAGTGACCAGCGCCAGCGGCGCCACGATAAGGACCCCGGTGGCGTCCCCGATCCACCACAGCGGCCAGGCCGCAGTGAAGGTTTGCGACAGGATGCCGAACCACGCCAAAGTCGCACTTCCCACGGTCGCGCTGACCAGCGGCGCAATTCCGGCCCCCAGAACCACAAAGGCCAGGACTTCCGGCAGGGTCTCCAGCCGAACCGGTGATTTGAGCGTCCGGCCCACGAGCCACGCGCCGGTCATCGCTTCAAGCGCATTGCCGACATTAATCAGGAAGGCTGCAGGCAGAGGACTGTGGAACCACAGCGCATTGGCGAACAATTCAGCCACGCAGCCGGCCAGCACCCACCATGGCCAGCTTCGACGTGGAGCGAGCACAAGCGTGGCGATGAAAAGCCCGCTCGGCGGCCAGATGGAAATGCCCGTTCCCGGCACGATGGCCAGCAACTGGGCAAATCCGCAGCCCAGGACATAGGCTATGGTGAAAAGACCGAGATGCAGGACGTGGGGGCGGTGCGACCAGACGCGCATGATCAGCTGCTCCTGCCGGACAAGGAAAGCCAGAAGACCGTCAGCGTTGCGTGTTTTCGGCGTTGGGACTGGCGAGCTCATGTCCCAAGCGTAATCCTGCGGCGCTTCAGCCGCAACTCATGGAAATCCATGCATTGCAAGGAGACGTTGCCGTTGCGGAGTTTTCGGGGCGGGCTGGAATGGGCGGAAGCAAAGCAAAAATGGGCTGCAGCCGGCTGGCGGCGTCCATCATCATACGGCATGAGCAGGATCTCAGTACCCTCTTGCGAGGTCGCGCATGGTGTCCGGGTCGAGCAAATTGTCGAACCAGACGTCAAGCATGGTTTCCAGCAGAAACTCGTCGTCGGCCGCTTCGGAAAACAACGTCATCGACGCATGCAATTTCTTGGCGTCGACGTCACCGAAAACGGTGTGGGCGCTCAGTTGCGGCAGATGCTGAAGTGCGCCGATACATTCGCGATATCGGCCGCCCAGCACCGGAACCGCCAGATAGGCACGCGCCTCGTCGAGCGAGGTGATGGCAAAAGGTTTCGACGTGAGATCGCCGCTGTTGCCGCCGAGCCGCGGGAAGATGAAATCCATATACGGGCTGCACATCCCGCCGCGCCGGAGAATGGACAGCGCATCGTCATAGATCGGATCTTGTCCGTCGATGAACCGCTGCAGGTCATAGTCGTTGTTCATAGGATCCTCGATCACTTTTCAGCCAACAATCACGACCCAGGCCTATGGGCGGCCTGGGCCTCGTTTTGTGGATCTGCATTGCGCCGACGGTCGCGTTCAACTTGGATCGTCGCGGCCGCTGCGCATTGTCAAAGGTCGCTCGATTTGCGGCTCGAAGGCGCATGCTCGGTGCGGTCGCCGTAAAGCTGCACGGCAGCGATCGTCGCGACGCAAAGCCCGAGCAGGACATGCGTCCACATCGGGTTCCCCGGTACTCCGAATCCGAGCAGGAAAGGTGCTACCACCGCCCAGCAGCCCAAGGTCAGGTTGGACCATTCTGCCCAGGCCGAATAGCGATAGAGAGCCACGGCAGAACAGCACGCAATCAGCGTGCCGACGATACCGGCATCCCAGGCGGCGGCCGGCGCGCCTGCGAATAGAAACGCGGCACAGGCCAGGCCTGCACCCAGAATGAGGTTAGTCCATTCCAATCCCTTGCTTGGCACTTCGCTTCTCATCTTCATCTCCTTTTGCAATCCGTTGATCTACCGTACCTCCGTCCCTGATCGGGTTCCGGACGGTCGGTGCAAGGAGAATGGGAGAGGGCGGCCCACGAAACTATTCTGCGTGAGCGTCTGTTGGATCATACGAAAGGCTACAGCCATTGCGCACTTGGACGACCGCGGGATAGCAAGAGGACCCAGGTCACTCCTACCTGGCGTGTCAAGCTGTGTGCTTTGGGGGAATTGAGGTGCAGCATCGCGAATTCGGCCGCACCGGCTGAAAAATAAACCCTCAATTCTTGCCTCGGCGGCGCACTGCCGTCATACACAAGCCATGACGTCTGATTCGAAAATCTTTGTGGGCCTTAGATCCACCCGCAAAAAATCATCCCCTGAAAACCAACCCACCGGCCCGAAATGCCAGTGGGATGGCTGCGCGAAGTCCGGGACGCACCGCGCCCCTGTCGGCCGGGATGCCGAGGGCCTATTCCTGCTGTTCTGTTCCGAACACATCAAGGAATACAACAGAGGATACAATTTCTCGCCAGATCTCTCGGCACCTGAGGTCGCCCGCTACCAGAGGGAAGCGGCAGCCGGCAGTCGGCCGACCTGGGGAACCAGTGTCAGCCAGTCAACCGAGATACCTATTCCGTCCACTGCCCGCTCCGGCCCCGCCAAGGCCTTGAATGCCCGAAGAGGCGCATCGGATCGCAAGGCGCATGGCGCCGATTTGCACAAACGAAAGCTCAAAGTGCTCGAAGCCAAGGCTTTTGAGACGCTCGGTATTCAGCAAGATGCGACCCCGCAGCAAATTAAGAGCCGCTATAAGGAAAAGCTGAAAATGCATCATCCCGATGCAAACCAGGGCATGCGAGCCTCCGAGGGCGAGCTTCGCGCGGCGATCGAGGCGTATAAGATCCTTAAACTCAACGGATTTTGCTGAGAATTTCCCTCGGCACGTCCTGGCGACGGGGAACTCAGTGCGGCGCATGGCACGACTTCGGCCACGACATGGGGCAATTCTGCCGCATCTGTTCGAACGGCAGGCCGCCGAGGCGATCGGAGGCAAAACCCGATTTCATACGTAGAACTCCGGTTTGGCAATCATTTCGACCGGCATCTTCCGGCCTTCCTCCAGCGCCTTGACGCCCGCTTCGGCGACCACGGCAGCGCAATATCCATCCCAACTGGTCGAGGCGATGTCGGGAAACACGCCGGTCTCGACAAAGCGCAGGAATGCCCGGTTCTGGCGGCGATAGGCGTCGGCATAGCGGCCGCGCCAGTCGGTGTCATAACCGGTGCTCTGCCCGAGTTCGCGATCGAGCTTGGTAAAGGCGACCGGGTTGATGGCGATGGAAGCCTTTTCCGCGACCAGTTCGGCACGCACGTCATAGCCATAGGCGGCGTTGTTGTTGATCTCGATATTGACCAATTGCCCATCCGCGGTTTCCAGGACCATGAACACGGGCGCGACCAGCGCGTCGGAGCGCCTGGGCTGGAAGGCGGAAATCGAGACATAGTCGCAGCCGAGCACGAAACGCACCACGTCGAATTCATGCGGCGCCGAATTGGTGATCGCCATGGCGCCGGTGAAATCCGCCGCCGGCGTTGCCACGTTGCGGTGGAAATTGTGCATCATCAGCGCCCGGCCCAGCGTGCCATCCGCCAGCGCCTGCTTCATTTCCGAATAAGAGCGGTCGAACCGGCGCATGAAGCCGAGTTGGACGAACCTTGCGCCGGCCGCCTGCTCCGCCCGCATCACATCCAGGCATTCCGTCGGCGATTGCGATAGCGGCTTTTCGCAAAGCACTTTCTTGCCCGCCTCGATGCAGGCCATCGACAGAGGCGCATGGGTGAAATCGGGGCTGGCGACGATCACCGCGTCGACATCGGCGCGGGCGATCACCACGCCGGGATCGGTTGCCACATCCTCGGCACCATGGGCATCGGCCACCTGCCGCGCACGCACGTCGTCCCTGTCGCACACGACCTGAAGCCGGGCACCGGGAAGCTCTTCCGCCACGATCCTGGCATGGTCGGCTCCCATGAGCCCCGCGCCGATGATTGCCATTCGCACTGTCATTTCGTCCTGCCTGATACCTTGTCGTTGGATTGACCGGATGCGACCGGACGGCCCACTGGTTTTGTGATCACCTCGGCCCAGAGGAGAAATTCCGGGCCGCTGCCCTGGTCCGCCGTCCACGCGGCAGCCTCGGGAAGAGGGCTTGGTGACGCCATTTGCGGTGCATGTCCTCACGCGGTCAAGACATGACTTTCAATCGGCGCTTCGAGATCGGCCACGGTTTCACCGTCAGCGATGGCGCATTCATCATTCTGGCGTCCATGCAGAACTGGCTGGACGGGGATTTACCCGTGCGGACCTGCGATAAGATTGTCATCCGGAAAGCACAATTGGCGGAAATAAATCCATCCCCATATGCGTCTCTTTTCAAGCGTGTAATCTGCGCCCGCACATTCAAAACGCCCAAGATATGAATCGCAAAAGTCAGGATCGAACGCCCCATGCTCGGCCCATCCGGCACTGCCTCCATCCAACGCCCGCCCGCAGAAATCGCCTATGAAGAGGAACTTGAAGCACTCAAACGCACCGATAGCGGGCCGCGGCCGCCTGGCTGGAACCTGTCGCTCAAGGCGGTGAAAGCCTTCATTCTCGGCGGCAATGGTGCCACGGCCAAGCTGGTCGCCTCGCCCTCGCTGGTCGAGCGGGCGATGGTGACGCTGGCGACATCACGGGCGCTGCTCCTGATCGGCGAGCCCGGCACCGCCAAGAGCCTGCTCTCCGAACTCCTGGCGGCAGCTGTCAGCGGCGAGTCGACACTCACGATCCAGGGCGGCGCATCGCTGACCGAGGACCAGATCAAATATGGTTGGAATTATGCGCTGCTGGTCAGCGAGGGTCCGTCGCGGCGGGCGCTGGTGCCGGCGCCGCTCCACCAGGGCATGTCGAACGGCCGGATCGTGCGGTTCGAGGAGATCACCCGCTGCCCGCTCGAAGTGCAGGACAGCCTGCTCTCGGTGCTGTCAGACCGGGTGCTCGCCGTGCCCGAATTGTCGGGCGAGGATGGAATGGTGTTTGCCCGCGAAGGCTTCAACATCATCGCCACGGCCAATACCCGCGACCGCGGCGTCAATGAAATGTCGGCGGCGCTGAAGCGGCGGTTCAATTTCGAGACCGTCTTCCCGATCCGCGACCCGCAGGAGGAGCTCGATCTGGTCAAACGCGAGGCCGGCAAGCTGCTCGCCCGCTCCGGCGTGCCCTCGGTGCCGGATGACGACGTGCTGGAAGTCTTGGTGACCTGCTTCCGCGAATTGCGCGACGGCCTGTCGATCGAGGGCGGTATGGAGAAATTGAGCTCGGTGATGAGCACGGCCGAAGCGGTCAGTGTGGCCCATGCCGTCGGCGTGCGCGGCCATTTCCTGCGCGGCGACCGCGGCCGGTCGGAGGATATCGTCGAATGCCTGGCCGGCACCGCCGCCAAGGACAATGCCGAGGACCTCACCAAGCTCAGGCGCTATCTGGAGCAGAAGGCGGCAAAACGCACCGGCGAAGCATGGAAGGCGCTCTATGCGGCTCGGCATCTTCTCACGCCCTGACGGGGATAAAGCGCGCGAGGGCGACGGCAGGCTCACAGTTCTGGGCGTGCGCCATCATTCGCCGGCCTGCGCCCGCATGGTCTCGGATGCCATCGCGCGGCTCAAGCCGGCCTTCGTGCTGATCGAGGGCCCTGCGGACTTCAATCCGCATATCGGCGATCTCCGGCTGCAGCAGCAGCTGCCGGTGGCGATCTTCAGCTATCATGCGACACCCGCACGCATCTTCGCCTCCTATACGCCGTTCTGCGACTATTCGCCGGAATGGGAGGCGCTCAAGGCGGCATGGGCAGTCGGCGCCACGCCGCTGTTCTGTGACCTGCCGGCCTGGCACCGCGATTTCGGCGACCGCGCCAACCGCTATGCCGATCCGCATACCGCCCGCGCCGCCGCAGCCGAGACGGCGCTCGGCAAGGCGCTGGGCGAGGATGGACGCGACGCCGTCTGGGACGCGCTGGCCGAGCAAGCGGCGCCTGCCGAACTTGCCGAACGGCTCGACCGCTATTTCGACCTGCTACGGCCCGAAGGCGCGGAAGACACGCAGGAATGGGCGCGCGAAACCCATATGGCGGCACATGCGGCCTGGGCGTTGCACGAGACCGGGAGCGGCAAGGTCGTGCTGGTCTGCGGCGGCTGGCATGCCGAGGCGATCCGGCGACTCACACTTGCGGCGGATGGCACGCGGCCGGAAATCCCTCAGCCATCTGAGGGCGAGCGCGTCGGCAGCTATGTCGTACCCTATGATTACCGGCGGCTCGATCGCTTCACCGGCTACGCCTCCGGCATGCCCTCGCCGGCCTATTACGAACAGGTACGGGCAAAAGGCCTCGGCCCTGCCGCCGATTGGGCGGAGATGGCCATATCCCAGGCATTGCGCGCCGCCGGACAAGTCGTCTCCACCGCCGACCGCATCGCCTGGCGGGCGCATGCGCAGGCCCTGTCGATGGCGCGCGGCCACCACGCCATCCTGCGCGCCGACCTGCTCGAAGCGGCCCTGGCGACACTGGTGAAGGATGGCCTCGATGCCCCCGCCGCCTGGACCGAGGCCGGCGCGGTCCGCCCCGGCACCCACCCTGCCCTCGTCGCCATGCTGCGCGCCCTGACCGGCGACCGCGCCGGGCAATTGGCCGTGGGTACGCGGCGCCCGCCGCTGATTGCCGATGTCGAAACCCGGCTGGCGGATGCCGATCTGACGCCCGGCCACACGCCGCGTCAGGTGGCGCTTGACTGGAGCGATCCGCAAAGCCGCGCCCGCGCTCAGATGCTCAATGGATTGTGCTTGCTCGGCCTGCCCGGCCTCGAACGGATCGAAGGCCCGACCCGCCCGCAGACCAGAGCGCCGAAGGAAGTTTTCCGCCTGGTGCGCCACCGTGATGCCGAGGGCATGCTGATCGAGGCGTCGCGCTGGGGCGGCACGCTGCCGATGGCGGCCTCCGCCCTGCTTGCCGATCGCGTGGCGCAGGCGGGCGGCGATCTCGCCCGTCTTTCGGCCTGCCTGGCGGATTGCCTGTTCGCCGGCCTGCTCGATGTCGAGGGCGAATTGACGGCCAGGATCGCCGCCGGCATCGCGCAATCGCACGAGATCGGCGCCATTGGCGCGGTGGGGCTGGATTCGGTCAGGCTGCACCGCTTCGGCTACGTGTTCGGCGACCAGACCCGCGATGGCCTCGGTCGGCTCTGCGAAACCCTGTTTGCCCGCGTGCTCTGGCTGATCGAAGCCATCCATAACCAGCAGGAAGGCCTGCGCAGCATCAACGCACTGATCGCCTGCCGCGACATGATCCGCGATTGCCCCGATCTCATTATCGATCGCGCCGCACTGATCGCGGCCCTCGCCCGCGCGGCGGCCGATCGCCAGTCCGCGCCCGCACTGGCCGGCGCAGCCCTTGGCACGCTGGTCGCCTGCGGCGAAAACGACACATCGGGCATTGCCGGCCGCATGCGCCAGTTCAGCCGGCCCGACCAGTTGGGCGATTTCCTCGCCGGCTTGTTCGCGCTAGCGCGGGAGGAGATTGCCACGGAGGAAAAGCTGATCGAGGCCGTCAGGCTATTGGTCACCGGCTGGGTCGACGACGAATTTTTACGCGCGCTCCCCGCTCTGCGCCAGGCCTTCGTCTTCTTCCCTCCGCGCGAGCGGGAGAGGCTGGCGCGCACCCTCCTGCGCGCCCATGGCCGGAGCGAGGCGCGCGCCGAGATCGAGGCGCTGCAATGGATGCGCCAGCACGCCGACATCACCAACCAGGCTGCGGCGATCGCGCTGGAAGCGGTGGTGGCTGAGCGGCTCATGCGTGCTGGACTGATGTGACGAACAACGGATGTGACGAACAAAGCTGAGGAGAGACGGATGCAACGCTATGAACTCGTCGAGGGCACGTCATCGAAATTCTGGGAAGTCTCGGTAGAGGGCAAGACGCTGACGGTCACCTACGGCCGGATCGGCACTGCCGGCCAGACCAAGGACAAGGATTTTGACAGTGCCGAGGCCGCCACCAAGGAAAAGGACAAGCTGATCAAGGAAAAGACCGGCAAGGGCTATGTGCTCGCCGGCGCCGGCACGACGCCTTCGGCATCCCCCGCCCCTAAGCCCAAGCCGGCCGCCGCAGAGAAGGCGAAGGAAACGGCACCCGCACCGGAACCGGCAGCACAGGCCGCAGCTGCGCCCGCAGCCACTGTAGCCGAGCCCGTGGCCGCCGCAGCCGTAGCAGAAGAACCGGCCGTCATCTCCGCCCCGGCAGCACCGCGCGGCCCCTCCGAACAGCTCGAAAAACTGCTGGGTCAGCCGCTGCCCACCCGCACCCAGCCGCAAGGCGTACTCGACGCCGCCGCTGCCTGGTCCTTCCTGGTCGCGCTGCTGAGGATCGAATTTACCGATTTCAACGAGACGCAGGGGCAATCGCTGACCTGGCTCATGCAGCATCTCGGCGACAGCGGCCCGAAATCCGGCGACGGCGGCGCGGTCGGCTGGCTGAAATCGAAGCTCGGCGGCAAGCCGGCTTCTTCCATCGGCCTCGAGGAAGCGCGCGAGTGGATCAGGCATATCCTGGCGGCGATGGACAATACCCAGATCAGCGGCCCGCTCGTCGGCGGCGGCAAGGTCACCGGCGACACGATCTGCATGATGGCCTTCCTGCACTGGCTGGTGGCGAGCGCCGGTGCCCCCTTCGCCATCGAGGCGGCGCTGCCGCTGATCGGCACCGAATCCCGCAGGAGAGGCAGCTATACCAATTCCTCCTGGAGCGCGCCGATCGACCTTGGCCTGCGCATCGCACTGGTCAGGGCGCCCGAGGACGAATACGAGGCCGCCCTTGGCATGCTGACCAAAGCCTGCGATGCCCAGACACCGTGGCAGACACGCGCCTCCTACGCCTTCATCCTCGCCGACGACCGGGCGACGGAGCATGATCTCAAGCCGCTCGCCGTCCTCTCCGCCGCCGAAGCCGCCGGCGAGGATATCGGCGCCTCGGTCTCCTTCGTGCCGCTGATCGCCGAGGCTCCCCCGTCCGCCGGCAACCGCTGGCGCACGAAACGCTCCTATTTCATCTATTTCAGCTATTTCGGCATCGAGCCAAAGGTCATCATGGCGACGCTGATCGCCACGGCGCGCCGCTATGGCGAGTCGCCGCTCGCCGCGCTCGACTGGATGCTGCATTACGCCTACGAGGAAAACCGCACGCTGATTGCCAGCATCATGCTGGCCACCGGCGAGGATGGCGCGGTGACCGCGCTTCTGCCCAGCCTGCACGAAAAGTGGATACGCGCCGCCCTCGACACTATGGGCCAAGCCGATCCGGCGCTCAGCTTCCGCCAATGCCTGGCAGCGCTTGCCGCCGGCCGCAGCGAGCCCATCCTGCGCGCCCGCGTCATGGACATGCTCAAGCAATATCCGGCCGCCACGCTCCGTCAATGGGCTGACGGCGACGCCCGCAGCCTCACCTATCTCGACCGCCTACTCGAAACCCAGAACGTGACACTCGCCGCCGAAGACAGCCTGCCTCTGGTGTTGCGTGATCCACCCTGGCGCAAGAAGGCGAAGAAGAGCGAGGACATGGTCATCGCGCTGACACCGATCGCCACGCCCTTCCGCTATGAACCGACCGGGCCGGCGCCCGACGAAAACCGGTGGCGGCTTTCCCGAGCCCGCATCATCACCAGCACCGACGACCTGGTGGCGGCGATCGCCGAATTCGAGGCAAAACAGCTGCCGTCCTGGCTCAAGGTTCCGCCCGCATCTCAGCCATTGCCTCAAATCGGCGACAGCGAGAGGAAGGTCCTGAACTTCGTCACTGACCGCGCGATGGAGATTTATCGCGCTCGCTCCTATGGCGTGACTTACAGCGGCTGGCATGCCCTGTTCGCCGCCGTCGAGCGCCAGCCGGACGCGCTGGCGCTGACGCTGTGGAATTGCCCGGGGCCGATCCAGACCTATTTCATGGGCAACATCTATGCCGGGATGATGGCCCGTTTCGGCGAACGGGCTTTGCCGGGTCTGCTCCGGCAGATCGAAGCCGACCCCATCACCATGCTCGATCATGCCAACGATGTCGACGCCGCCGAGATCGCACCGCATGCCGCCCGTGCCCTGCTGAAGCTCAAGAAGGCGCGGGCAGCGGCCATGCGCTGGCTGCGCAAGCATCGCACCACAGCGATAACCGGGCTGATCCCGGATGCCGTGGGCAAGAAGGGTGCGACACGCGACACTGCCGAACATGCCCTGCGCTGGCTGGCCAATGCCAAGGAAGACGGGCGCACAGCGATCGAAGCCATCGCCAGGCAATATTCCGCGCAGGATCCAACTGCAGAGACAGCCGTCACCGAAGTTCTCGACCGTAATCCGCTCGACCGCTATCCGGCGCGCATCGCCAAGCTGCCGGATTGGTTCAGGCCGGCGAGCCTGACCCGGCCTGTGCTGAAACAGGGCGGCGCGCTCTCGGATGCGGCCATGGCGGCGCTGGCCGAAATGCTCTCCTTCAGCACGCCGGAGGCGATCTATGCCGGCGTCGACATCATCAAGCAGGAGACGACACCGGACAGTCTCGCCGGTTTCGCCTGGGACCTGTTCTCCGCCTGGCTGGCGGAAGGGGCGCCCTCCAAGGATGGCTGGGCGATGCGTGCGCTCGGCTGGATCGGCGATGACGAGAGTGCCCGCCGCCTGACCCGCTTGATCCGCAAATGGCCCGGCGAGGCGGCGCATGCCCGCGCCGTCACCGGCCTCGACGTGCTGGCCGATATCGGCACGGACGTGGCGCTGATGAACCTCAACGGCATTGCCGAGAAGCTGAAATTCAAGGGCCTGCAGGAAAAGGCGCGGGAGAAGATCGCCGCCCTTGCCGAGGCCCGCGGCCTGACCCCGGAAGAACTGGCCGACCGGCTCGCCCCCGACCTCGATCTCGACGAGCGCGGCGGCCTCAACCTCGTCTTCGGCGAACGGCGTTTCCGCGCGGGCTTTGATGAATTCCTCAAGCCGTGGGTGAAGGATGCGACGGGCAACCGGCTGAAGGACCTGCCCAAGCCCAACAAATCCGACGATGCGGAACTGTCCGCCGAGGCAGTCAAGCAATGGGCAGCGCTGAAGAAGGATGCCCGCGCCGTCGCCAGCCTGCAGATCACCCGGCTGGAAAACATGCTCTCGACCTCACGCCGTGCCGCACCCGACGTCTTCTGGACCTTCTTCGCCAGCCATCCGCTGATTCGCCACCTGACGCAGCGCCTGGTCTGGGGCGTCTACGAGGACAGCGACCCGCGCACGCCGCCGAAAACCATCTTCCGCGTCGCCGACGATCTCTCCGTCACCGATGCCAATGACGACACGCTCGACCTCGATTTCTCCGCCGATGCCTCCGGCCTGATCGGGCTGGTGCATCCGCTGCACCTGCCGCCCGGCGGGCTCGATGCATGGGGCGCGCTGTTCGGCGATTACGAGATCGCCCAGCCCTTCCCACAACTCGGCCGCGAAATCCACGAACTGACCGAGGCCGAGAAAGCCACATGGGAAATCAGCCGTTTCGACGGCCTCAAGGTCGAGTCGCCACGCCTGCGCGGCATGGGCTCGCGCGGCTGGTCTCTCGGCTCGCCACAGGACGGCGGCGCCATCTGGTGGCTGGAGCGGCAGGTGCGTTTCATCGACGGTTCGATGCGCAATGCCATGTTCTATTTCGGCGACGGCATTTTCACCGGCGGCGGCGACTGGGAGGACAAGCTGCAGACACTCGGCAAACTGTCGCTGGAGGAGCCCTATAGCCGCAGTGCCGGCAATGGCCGCAAATTCGGCGAGCTCGATCCGGTGACCGCCAGCGAAATGTTGCGCGGCCTGGCTTTGCTCGCCGAAACGGCGGTGCGATGACCGTGCCCGATGGTCTGGACGAGTTGACGCGCTGGCGCCTCGTGCTCGGCGAGGCGGCGGATGGCGCCTGCCGGGCGGCGGGCGGCAGCCTGTCGGCCAACGCCATCGCCATGGATGCGGCACTCGACTGGCTCTATGGCCGCGACGACGAGGACGGCGCCCGCAATATCAGCCGCCAGGGCGGGCGCGAAGGCTCGGCGCTGACCACGCCGCAATGGATCAACGACATCCACCGCCTCTTCCCAAAAGAGACGATCGAGCGGCTGGAGCGCGATGCGATCGAGCATTATGCGATCGATGACGTCGTCACCAATCCGGATGTGCTCTCCCGCGCCGAGCCCAACGAGACGCTGCTGAAGGCCGTGCTGCGCACCAAGCACCTGATGTCGCCCGACGTGCTCATCATGGCCCGCAAGCTGGTGCAGGACGTGGTGCGGCAATTGATGGAAAAGCTGTCGCGCGACCTGGCGCTGGCCCTTTCCGGCGTTGTCGACCGCCGCCGCCACAGCCGCTTCCGCATCGCCAGCGACCTCGATTTCCGCCGCGTGCTGCGCGATAATCTCAAACACTACGACCCCGAAACCCGCCGGCTGACGGTGGAGCACCTGCATTTCTTCGCCCGCAACAAACGGCAGATGAAGACCTGGCAGGTGATCCTGCTGGTCGACCAGAGCGGCTCGATGCTGGATTCGGTCATCCACTCGGCCGTTACCGCCGCCTGCCTCTGGGGCCTGCCGGGGGTGAAGACGCATCTCGTCGCCTTCGACACCAATATCGTCGACCTGACCCGCGACGTCGACGATCCCGCCGAACTGTTGATGAAGGTGCAGCTCGGCGGCGGCACCGACATCCAGAAGGCGGTCGCCTATGCGGCAAGCCTGATCGAGGCGCCGGAGCGCGCCGTGGTCGTGCTGATTTCCGATTTCTACGAGGGCGCCAGCCAGGCCATGCTGGTGCAGCGGGTGGCGGAACTGAGATCGCAACGCACCCTCGTGCTTGGCCTCGCCGCCCTCGATTCCGCCGCCGAGCCGGCCTACGACCGCGAAATGGCCCGCAAACTGGTCGCCGCCGGCGCCRAGATCGGCGCGATGACCCCGGGCGAACTCGCCGGCTGGCTGGCCGAGAAGATCGGACGCTAGACATGCCCAGAGCCGATCTCCTCGCACTCACCGATGACGGGCTGACCCAACTCTCCAATGCCGGGCTGGTCAAACGCGCGCAGCGCGAGCTCGCCGCCGGCACCGGCCCAACGCTGACCGAACTCGACGACGGCACGATCGAGGCCCGCTTTGCCGACGGCACGCTGACGCGGCTGGCCGCCGGCCGCGAAATCGCCCTCGCCACCTGCACCTGCCCCTCCTCCGGCGTCTGCCGTCACCGCGTCATGCTGGCCATGGCCTATCGCGAGGAAAAGGCTGGGCAAACCTCGGCTGAAGCCGCTGAGCCGGAGGCGTGGAATCCGGCGACACTCGACCTCGAAACCTTCGAAGCGGCCCTGTCCTCATCCGAAAAGACCACGCTCACGCGCCTGCTCGCCGCCCGCCAGACCGTCCGTCTTGATTACGGCCAGACGCCATCGGCACGGCTCGCCATGGCCTCCGTCCGCTTCCTGGTGCCCGGCGATATCGGCTATGCCAGATGCGATTGTGCAACGGGACGCGCCTGCGCCCATGTGGCGCTGGCGATCCGCGCCTTCCGAGCCGCCGATGGCGCGGCGGAAGCAGTGATCGGCGACACCGCCCCCGCCGAAGCCGCAACCGGCCTCGACACGCTGCGCAATGCCTGCGACGCGCTCGTCGCCCATCTGGCCGAGGTCGGCGTGACCGCCGGTCCCTCGGCGCATGTCGCCTTCATCGACCGCGCCCGGAAGCAAGCCGAAGCGCTCGGCGCGGCCCAGGCGCTGCTCACCCTCGACGCACTTGCCGAACAGATCCACGCCTACGAGGCCCGCAGCGCCCGCTATGACGAACGCGCCGTGCTGCACCTCGCGGCAGAACTTTTCGCCCGCACCCGCGCGGCCGATGCATCCGCCGCACTCGGCCTGGGCGAGCCGTTCGAAACGGCGATGGCCAAGGCACGGCTGATCTCGCTCGGCGCACGGCTGAGGCAGGAGGGCACGGATATCCGCGCCTCGGTCCTGCTGGCCGACACCGATACCGGCGCGACCATGCTGATGGAAAAGCTGTTCTCGCCGCAGCCCACCGACAGGGAAGCCTTCCACACATCCGTGCTCCGCCGCCAGATGGCGCCGGCCATCGCACTCACCGGCATCGGCCGCGGCCAGCTCCTGACCAGCGTCGCCCGCCGTCGCGCCGACGGCCTGCTGGCGCTCGGCAGCGGCACGGGCGGACGGACGCAGATCATGCCGCGCGACGCCCTCTTCGCCTTCCGCCCGCCATTGGCAGCGGTGAACGTCGACGCACTCAAACAGGCTTTCGCTGAGCGCACGATCTCGCTCATCCGGCCGCGAAAGCAGGTCGAGGACGTGCATGTCTTCGACGTCGAAGACGTCGCCGGCCAATCCTGGTCGCCGGGCGACCAATTCTGGCAAGCCGCGGTGAAACTCAAGGGCGATGGCGGCATGCTGCATCTCGAGCGCAGCTACGACGCCGGCGCCCCTTCTGCCATCGCCGTGCTCACCACCGCCATGGACGGGAAATGGGGCCAGATTCGCCAGATCGCCGGCACCGTCAAGCGCGATGGCGCCGTGCTCGTCTGCGAACCCTGGTCGCTCTCCGCCGACCGCTTCATCGTCCCCGATCTCGATACGTCGGACATCACGGATGATATCGTATCTCCGCTCGCCGCCTCAGGCAGGTTAGATGCCTTCGACGAAATCGAACGCATGCTGAGCGGCCTCCTCCACAGCGGTCGCCGCGCCCGCAGCACGCTCTCCGCCCTGGGCAAATCGCTGGTAGCGCGGCTGGAAACGACCGGATATCGCACCATGGCCGAGCGCCTGTCCCAATTGCTGCCGGCCGAGGCGAATGACGTCTCGGCGCTCGGCAACGCGGCCGTCTGGCTGTTGGTCCTGAAGGAAAGCCGCAGCGGGTAGGAATATAGGCTGCCACGTCAATACGGAGATCGCGACATAGGCCTCCAAGTCGCGCAGGCGGAGCCGATAGCGGGCGAGCCTGTGGATCGCCGCGAAGATCGCCCGGGCCACGGAGTGCATCCTATCCCCCACTCAGTGGAAACTGCTCTACACACAGCAACTGGTTGCATATTCTAGATTTCTGTGCATTGTTCGATCAGGCTTGGAAGACGAAGTCCTGCCGTGGGCACAAACCTCCACCGACGTGGAATTCTTTGAAAACTTCATCCCGGCAGAATAGCCGTCCACCACGCGAGTTTGCATCTCACGTATCCGGATGAGGCGAACGTTTCGGTGCCCGAGGCTCATCTCACCGCCATCCCACATTCCCCAAGAGGACCAGAGATGATGCGTTTTTCTCTCTTCATAACAATCGGTTTGGCGGCTTTGTGTGTTCAGGCAACGGCCGCCTCGGCTGCAAAAATCAAGCATGTCTTCGTCATTGCCATGGAAAACACCGACGCTCACGTCGTTTACAAGAGTGCCCCAGGCAAGGACTATCTGGCCGATCTCATCGCCACCTACGCCCATGCGGACAATTTCGTCGACGAATTGGAAGACAAGGTGCATGGCCTCGATGTACCCAGCGAGCCGCATTACATTTACATGGAGGCGGGGACCAATGTTTTCGCCGATCACACCTTCACCAGCGACAGTTCGCCTTCGGCGACCAACAGCACCAAAAGCACGGACCATCTCGTCACCCAGATGACCAGGAACGGTCTCTCCTGGCGCACATACCAGGAGGTGCAGATGACCAGGCAAGCAGGATCATGCCTGATCCGCTCGCTTGGAGATTACGCACCCAAACACAACCCTTTCATTTTTTTCCAGGATGTCTCCGGCACCCCGCCACAGAAGTCCACCCGCATTTGCGAGCAGCACATAAGGCCCTATTTCGCATTCGCGGCTGATCTCGCCAGGAACGACATGCCGGATTATGTGTTCATCACGCCCGACCTCTGTCACGACATGCACAACACCTGTAACAATGTTGGCCGAAACACTGGGGGGAACCTGTGGCTGAAGGCAGAAATGCCGCGTCTCATCGCCTGGGCCAAGGCCAATAAAGGGGTGATTTTCATTACATGGGACGAAGGCTCGGCAACCGGCAAGCTGCCGTTCCTGGCCATCGGCGAGCATGTCAAGCCGCACTATGCCGGCGCGGTGCGTTATGACCACGGCTCGATGCTATTGAGTATAGAGCGAATTTTCGGGTTGAAAGCGCTGCCGACCGTCGCGCACAAAAATGACTTGAGCGACCTTTTCGAGGCCGGATACTTTCCATAACCGCGTTGGAAGAACAGCGTTCGAGCGCAAGCGGAGGGCGCATCTTTTGCGCCGCGTTTGGCGGGCAACGGATTTTCGGGATCGTTTGTTCGTCCGCCTCACTCCTGGGACCAGATCTCGATGGGTTTGCCCCTCTGGCATGGGCGGGTAAGGCGGCAGTCATGGCAGCGCATCAAAGACGATGCTCGGTTTCCCGAGAGAAAATCGATGCCTTGGCCATGTTGAAGCGCAAGCCCACGTCCTTTCGCATCGACCGCGCCTCGTCCACGCTCAATCGCACGCTGAAACGTTTGCCGAGGCAGTCGAACCAGCCCAAGGCATCGGCGCCGAGAAGCTCTGAAAGGGCAAATGTGGCGGCGATGCTGTCGGCTGACCCAGGCTCGACGACGGAAACATCTTCACATCGGACACCCAGCACCGCCTCTCCGGGTGCTCGTTGCTTTTCGAATGCGTAGGCCGAGACGTCGATCGACACATCACCCGTCACGAATTGGCCTGCCCCGTCAAGTTTGCCGTCAAGGAAATTCATCGTGGGAGAGCCGACGAAACCCGCGACGAAGAGGCTGGCCGGCTTCTCATAGATCGACTGCGGATGGGCGAACTGCTCGACCCTGCCCTTGTGCATCACCGCAACTCGGTCCGCCATGGTCATCGCCTCGATCTGATCGTGCGTCACATAGATCATCGTCGATTTCAGCGTCTCGTGCAGTTGCTTCAACTCGACGCGGGTTTCCGCGCGCAGCTTGGCGTCGAGATTGGAGAGCGGTTCGTCGAACAGGCAGATGCTCGATGAACGCACGAGTGCGCGGCCGATGGCAACGCGCTGGCGCTGGCCGCCCGAAAGCTGGCCCGGCTTGCGTTCGAGCAGAGGCCCGATCTGCAACAGTTTCGCCACCCAGGCGACCTTGTCGGCGATGGTCTGCTTCGGCGTTCCGGCAATTTCCATCCCAAAGGAGAGATTGCGGCGCACCGTCATGGCCGGAAAAAGCGCATAGGACTGGAACACCATGGCCAGGCCGCGCTGGCTCGGCTCGAGGCCGCTCACGTCGCGGCCGTCGATGATGATCTGGCCGGCATCGCAGTCGTCCAACCCGGCGATGACATTGAGCAAGGTCGACTTGCCGCATCCTGACGGCCCCAGGATGACGATGAACTCACCCTTTTCGATTTCCATGTCGACCGACTGCAGAATGACCGATTCAGCGAAGGATTTCTTGATCTGGCGGAGAGAAATACTGGACATGGTCAACCTTTGACGGCGCCGGCGGCGATGCCGCGGACGAAATAGCGGCCGGAGAGGAAATAGACGATAAGCGTGGGAATGGCGGTGATCAGGGCCGCGGCCATGTTGATGTTCGGATTGGCCGCACCTCTCGTATTGTTGACGATGTTGGTCAACTGCACCGTCATCGGCAGATTGTCGTTGCCGGCGAAGATGAAACCCAGGAGGTAATCATTCCAGATACCGGTGAACTGCAGGATCGCCACGACGACCAGGATGTTGATCGAGATCGGCAGGATGATCGACCAGAAGGTGCGCAGGAAGCTCGCTCCTTCCATCCGCGCCGCGCGGCTTATTTCTTCAGGCACGCCGACATAGAAATTTCGGAACAGCAGCGTCGTGTAAGGAAGACCATAGATGACGTGTATCGAGACGATGCCGGCATAGGTGCGGAACAGCCCGACATTACTGAGAATCTTGACCGTCGGATAGAGCATGGCCTGGTAGGGAATGAAGAGGCCGACAGTGACCAGGAACATTATGGCATTGGCATGGCGCGACCTCCACTGCGCCAGCGCATAGCCGTTGAGCGCCCCGGCCAAAGTCGATATCGCCACAGCCGGAACGGTGATCTTGATCGAGTTCCACAAGCCTGGACGAACCCCTTCGCATTCAAGACCGGTACATGCCGTTTTCCACGCCGCTATCCAGGAATCGAAATTCGGATGGATCGGCAGAGCGAGCAGGTTGCCCTGCCTGATTTCCTCCATCGGCTTCAGCGAGTTGATGATCACGAGCAGCAGCGGCAGCAGGAAAAAGATCGCCGACACGGTGAGGAAGGCGTAGAGACCGAGACGCGCCACGTGCGGACCGAATATGGATTTCTGAGCAACAGTCATCAGGTCCGCTTCCGGAATTCGCTGAGAAAATACGGCGTCAGCATCAGCAGCGATAGCACCAGCATCATGATCGACGCCGCCGAGGCAAGGCCGAGATTGATGCGCGCGAAATAGAAATCGACTGCGAACTTGGCTGGCATTTCGGTCGAAATGCCAGGACCGCCCTTTGTCATGGAGATGATCAGGTCATAACCGCGAATGACGTCCGACATCAGCAGCACGACGCATGAGGCGATCACCGGCCGCATGCCGGGAAAGATCACCTGGAGATAGGCGCGCCAGATCGGAATGCCCTCCATGCGGATCGCCTTCCAGAGATCGTTGTCGATGCCGCGCAGGCCTGCAAGTATGATGACCATGATCAGACCTGCCGAATGCCAGATGCCGGCGATGACCAGCGTATAGATGGCGCGGTCGGGCCGCATCAGCCAGTCGAAGGTGAAGCTGTCCCAGCCGCTTGCGCGCACCAAGGCCTGCAATCCGTTGACGGGATCGAGGAGCCAGCGCCAGGAAAGACCGGTGACGATCAGCGACACGGCAAGCGGATAGAGGAAAATAGTGCGGAACAGCGACTCCGCCTTGATCTGCCGATCGGCGAACACCGCGAGCAACATGCCGAAGGCAAGGGTGCCGAGGATGTAGAGCACGCCGAAGATTGCCATGTTGAGGCAGGAAACGAGCCAGCGATGGTTTGCGAACAGCTTCAGGTACTGATCGAAACCGACGATCTGATAGGTCGGCATCAATGTCGAACGCGTCAGCGACATGTAGAACGTCCAGGCGATCGATCCGTAGAAGAACAGCGCAATGATCGCAAAGAACACCGCGACTGTCATGTCTGGTCTGAAGGCCTGACGATTGAGCCACGTCGTCATTTTACCATCCTCCTCCTGGTCCACGGAAGGTGAGCGCCGGGACAGAAGACCGTCCGCCCCGACATCCCCTCGTCATTCGCTCCGGAGGATTTTGCTCAGGCTTTCGACGGCGGCTGCCGATGTCATCGACGGATCGGTCCAGAACTGCGTCGCAAGATCGGTCACTTGGCCGTTCAGATCCCCCGCGAGTGCGTCATAGGAAGCCGGAACGACGGCGCCCGGCTGGGCAAGCAGTTTTACCCCCTTCGTCGCGCAGATGTCGAGCATACTGGTATCGACATCGGACCGCGACGGAATCGAGCCCTTGACCGCGGCGATCTTGGCTTCCACTGCCGGGTCCATGATGGTTTGCGCCAGCAGAGTCTGCCCCTTGATGCGATCCTCATCCTTGTTCACCGGGAAGGCGAAGATATCGACCAGCACGGCATAGGCGGGCTTTTCGCTTGGCGCGAGGAAGCAGCCGAAATCCTTGCCTGCGACCTGGCCCGCCGCGAGAAACTCGCCGCGTGCCCAGTCACCCATGAACTGCATTCCGGCCTTGCCGGTGATCACCATATTGGTCGTGTCGTTCCACGAGCGGCCCGGGCTGGCAGGGTCGGCATAGGTCGAAACCTTGCGGAACAGGTCGAAGGCCTTGGGGAGGATGGGCGACTTCATGGCCTCGGGGTCACGCTTGACGAACAGCTGGTTCCAATAGTCGGGACCACCGAGGGCGATGACCATGTTGGTGAAGACCGACATTTCCTGCCAAGACTCTCCGCCCACGGCAAAGGCGGTATATCCAGCCGCCTTGAGCTTGTCGGCGGCGGCGAACATCTCGTCGAGGGTCTTTGGTTCCTCAATCTTCAGCTTGTCGAACGCCGACTTGGAATACCAGACCCAGTTCGAGGCATGAATGCCCACCGGCAGGCCGACGAGATGGCCGTTGACGACCAGCTTGTCCCAGATGAGCGGCGGCATGACCTTCTGCCAGGCGCCAGTGGAGGCAATATCGTCGAAATTGCGAAGCTGGCCCGCCGTGGCGAGGTCTTTCATCGCGGCGTTCGGCGTCATCAACAGAGCGGAGGGCGGCTCCCCGCCGGCAATGCGGCTGGTCGCCGCGGCAATCGCCGCATCGAAATCGGCAGCCGGACTGTCGATCCATTTGCCGCCACGCGCCTTGTAGGCATCGGCAATGGCATTCATCGCCTTGGATTCGCTGGCGCTGGTCCAGTATTGCAACACGTCGACGGTTTGGGCAAAGGCCGAGGTCGAGGCTGTGAGCAGCCCCAGAAACGCGACAGTTGAAGAGACTCGCTTGAATTTCATGTCAATTTCCTCCTTTGGAGTTCCCATTTTGATTTGAATGGGCGCGACGGTTTAACCGGAGCGCCTCGATGTCACGCCGCCCTGCCGACGGCTCCCCCCATTTCCTTGTTAAGGCTGTCGAGAAATGCCGCCATGTCGGATTTGGAGATCTTGTCGCCGGCAACCCAGGCGACCGTGTTGTAAATGCCGAGGAACGAGCCGCCGCAATAGTCCAGCATCTTCTCGCTTTCCTCATCGTCGAGGTCGAGCTGCTCCTGCAGAAACGCGCCGAAGCGGTTGCGGGCAAATTCCTGCTCGAGCAGCAGGAAGGGCTGGCTCTCGACATCGAGGAGGCTCGACGGCAAGGCAGCGGCCTGGACCTCGAGCACCGTTTCGAGGCGTATGTCGCGTGAGGAGGCACCGACTTCGATCGCCAGCTTGCCTGCGTCCAACAACCATTGGCGATAAGCCGGATCGTAATAGCGCAGGTCGCGCGCCGCGATCTGGATCTCCACCCTTTTGGTTTCACCCGGCTGCAGCGACACCTTGGCGAAGCCCTTGAGCTCGCGGATCGGACGGATCAGGCGCGGATTATGGGGCCGTGCATAGAGCTGGGCAATTTCCTTGCCGGAAACGCCGCCGGTATTCGTCACGTCAAAGGAGACCGTGAACGTGCTTGAGGCGCCGATCCTGTCGGTGTCGACCGTGACGTTCGCATAGTCGAACGACGTGTAGCTCATGCCGAAACCGAAAGGAAAGAGCGGCGCGAGCCGGCGCTTGTCATAGGAGCGGTAGCCGACATGGATACCTTCGCTATAGATGTGCCGGTTGTTCTCGCCCGGATAGGTGAGGAAGCCGGGCGTATCTTCGAGCTGCATCGGGAAAGTGACGGTCAGCTTGCCGCAGGGATTCTGCTTGCCGAACAGCACTTCGGCAACGGCATGCCCCGCCCCCTGTCCGCCGAAGAAGGCGGCAAGCACCGCCGCTGTCTGGTCGATCCAGGGCATGACGACCGCATCCGGCGTCGCCAGGATCACTGCGAACTTGCCGTTGCGGCGTGACAAGCGCTCGATGAGCGCATCCTGGCCGTCGTGCAGATTGAGATGCGTGCGGTCGGAGCCCTCACCGTCGTAACCGACTTCGGTATTGCCGAAGAAGAGGACAATGTCAGCGGCATCGATATCGGCAAGGGCGGCCCGCTCCATGGCGCTGCCGGCTTCGAAATCGGCAATTGCATGGAAGCTCACAGCGGCGCCCGGCGCCATAAGGAGGATTTCATTGAGCGGAATATCGACCTCGGTGGGGCGCGTCGTCGCGCAACCCGAGCCCTGGATGACCGGCTCGCTGGCGGCTGCACCGACGATGGCAATCTTGCGGAGCTTGTTACCATCGAGCGGCAGCAGGTTGCCCTCGTTCTTCAGGAGAACGATCGATTCAGCCGCCATGCGCCGTGAAAGCGCGTGATGCGCTTTTAAATCTGCCGCGGCATTCGGCTGGATGCTGTTGCGGGCCGTGCGAACCAGTTTGAGCAGGCGCAGGCAGGAGCGATCGAGGACCTCGACCGGCACGCGTCCAGCCTCGACTGCTTCCAGCAGCTCCTGCTTGCGGGCGCCGCTCTCCGGCATATCGAGATCATTGCCGGCATTCAGCGACGCCGGCCTGTCCTTGATGCCATGCCAGTCGGAGACGACCACACCATCATAGCCCCATTCGTCGCGCAGGACGTCCGTAAGCAGCCAGTGGTTCTCCGCCGCCTGCACGTCGTTCAGCCTGTTGTAGGAGCTCATGACGGTCCACGGATTGCTTTTGCGGATGGCCCGCTCGAAGCCGGCGAGATAGATTTCGCGCAGCGCCCGTTCCTCGACCACCGAGCTCATCGTCGTGCGCTGGACTTCGGAATTGTTGCAGGCGAAATGCTTGAGCGCCGCACCGACACCGTTCTTCTGCAAGCCATTGATCACTGCGGCGGCGATCTCGCCCGTCAGAACCGGATCTTCCGAATAATATTCGTAGCTCCGTCCGGCAAGCGGTGTGCGGCGGATGTTGATGCCGGGTCCAAGCAATATGTTTACGCCGAAGGCCTGGCATTCGAGGGCGAGCGCCACGCCCAGTTCATGCGCCAGATCGACATCCCAGGAACAGGCAAATGACGAGCCGTTCGGAAAGCACGTCGCCGGACGCGTCGTTCCGAAGGCAGTCTCGACCCCTTCGGCCGCATCCGCGTTGACGACGCTCAGGAACGATGCGAGCTGGCTGTCGTGATCCTGCGGGCCGTCGATCTGTTCGACCGAATAGCGAACCCCATATGTTCCGTCGGTCATCAGCACTTCGGGGATATTCAGGCGATAGTTGGCGGCGGTGCGCCAGAGGCCACTGCCGCTGACCATCGCCACCTTTTCCTCCAGCGTCATCTGATCGACCAACTGGCTTAGATCTTTATCGGTGAGATCCCACGTCATTGCCATTCCATTCCAATGCTTGGCTATTGTGGCGGCCTTTGCCGGCCGGTTCCCGGTGCGGCATTGCCAGCCGCCTCAATGATGAATGGATTGATGACATAGGAAACACACCTCATCTAGCCGCGAAAATTGCTCTGGAGTTACGACAGTTTTTGATATTTAATCGATTTTGAGTGAGGAGCACGACAATGAACACCGCTTTTCTGAAGGTCGAACCCTGGCAGGACGGACGGAGCTGCGGTTTCGAGGCGCATGAACCGTCTGCGGATGTCCATTGCCGTCCCTTCGTCCACGGATATGCGGATGTGCCATATCATTGGCATCGGGAGATGGAGATCCTCTTCGTCCTCAGGGGAAGCTTCCGATTGGTCGTCGATGGTCAGACATGCGAGATGAACGAGGAGGATTTGATCATCATCAACGCCGACGTGCCGCACAATTCGGCATCGATTTCGCGTGATGCACTGATCTGCGGCGTTCACCTCGATGTCGGCCATTTCGAGCGCATGGGGCTGCCCGGCTTTGCGACGCGCCACTACCTCTGCCGCACCTTTCTGCACAGCCGCTCGTTCATGAGCCGCGTGGCGCCGATCAAGGCCTTCATGGCCAGAATGATCCTTGACCAGACCAACCATCYGGAAGAGGCCATGGTCCGACTGACGTCTGCCAATCTCCTGGCCTGCTATGTCTATCGACACATTGCCTACGAGAATGCCGATCATTCGAACGCGCAGCTTCGATCGGACAGCCGCGGGCGGATCCTGAAGATCATGGACAAGCTCGATGGGAGAGACGACAACCGGCTGCTCGGCGCCATCGCCGAGGCCGAGGGACTGACGCTCAGTCATCTCTCACGGCTGTTTAAACGCCATCTCGGCATCGGCTACAGAGACTATTCCCAAAATATCAGGCTCGACCGGGCTGCAGAGGAATTGCGCACGACCGAACGGACGATCAGTACCATCATGGAGCAACAGAGCTTCGGCAACCCAGCCGTTTTCTATAATAAATTTCGTTCCAGGTTCGGCTGCAGCCCCGCCGAGTACCGGCGCGGCCGGCAATTGAAAAAGCTGGAGAGCATGCTCACCGACGAAGACGCCGCGGCAGCGCAGAACCTGTTGCTGACCCACGCATCCGGAATTGGCAAAGCCACCGACCTTGCAATCGGATTGGCGCATGGGGGAAAGCGCCAGACGATCATAAGCGCGCCGCATGGCTTTGGACCGCAACACGTCGCCGCTGCCAGGCAGAAATAGATCACTTTTTGATCTTTTCCACCTGGCAAATTTGATCACGCGGAGCAGGCCGAGGACGTCGGGTGCTCGATTGGCGATGCCCTGGCGGCGAGCGGTCACTGGATCGCCAATTGCCGCGACCGTGCGCCGGCACCATCCTATTCCGCTGCCAGCGCCGCGACTTCCCGCCGGAATGGCAGCGCATCACCGATGTCCGGTTCATCCAGTTCACGCGCAAACCGATGGCCGGCATATGTCGCCCAGGCGATGGGACCCGGCGCTTCCGCATCTCCAATGACCTTGATGGAGCGGATGCCGTTCTGCTCCCACTCGCCTCGACGCCGCTGAAGATCGCGCCAGACGCCGTCATTCTCCTGGCGCGATGTCACCAGGACGACCGCATCGGCCGCAATCTCCCTCGCTCTGCCGGTGTAGACGCAAGAAGAGACGACGCCTCCCGCCGTGACCCGCGCAACGGACTGGTTGAGCACGATCTCGACGCCGAGTTCGGCAAGGCGGCGATGGATGGCGCCTTGCTCCAGCGTATTGCGCGTCCAGTCCGACACATAGGCAGCAGGTGTGATCAAAGTCACGCTGGCGCCGTTGCGCGCCATCAGTTCGGCCAGCACACCACCCATGTAATAATGGTCGTCATCGAACAGCACCACCTTGCCGGCCGGGATATCTCCATTCATGAGATCATCTGGCGTATAGACCTTCATGGCGGGATCCATCGGCATAGGCACGACATGCGCCCGCGCAACGCCATCCCGCCGCCAGCTCGAACCCGTCGCGATCGCGACATTGTCAAAGCCGAAGGCCAGGATATCTTCCGCCGACAGCCGGCTCTCGAAATAGACGTCGACATTCGGCATCTGGCTCAATTGATATTGCCGATAGTCGCGCACGCGTCCCCATGCCGACAAACCGGGCAGCCGACATTCGCGTGCGACGCGGCCGCCAAGTTCCGTACCGGCCTCGGCCAGCGCCACCCGATACCCCCTCAGGCCCAAAGCGCGAGCCGCCTCCAATCCGGCAGGACCGGCGCCGACAATCAGCACGCTCTCGCTCGCCCCTTTCGCCTGCATGCGCTCCGGGTGCCAGCCCTTGCGCCATTCTTCCATGAATGTCGGGTTTTGCGTGCAGCGCGAGATCGACATGGTCATGTCGCCGGTAATGCAGATATTGCAGCCGATGCATTCCCTTATGTCTTCAATCCGCCCCTCCTCGATCTTCCTGGGCAGGAACGGGTCCGCGATCGAAGGCCTGGCGCAGCCGATGAAATCAAGTATTCCCGACTTGATCATCCGAACCATGACATCCGGCGACGTGAACCGGCCGACGCCGACCACAGGCTTGGTCGTCAGCTCCCGGATGCCCTTCACCAGAGCCTCTTGCGCCGCCTCCTCCTTGAAACGCGAGGGACCGGAACAGTCTTCCCAGGCGCCATGCGCAAGATCCCAGAGGTCGGGCAGATCGGCATGCATTTCCACCATGTCGCGGACTTCCGCGTTGGAAAAGCCGAGTTCGCCGATGATTTCGTCGAGAGAAATCCTGAGCGTCAAGCCGCAGGTATCGCCGATCGCGTCGCGCCCCTCCTCGATCAGCTCCCGCATCAGACGGGTGCGGTTTTCGAGGGAGCCGCCATATTCATCTGTTCGCTGGTTTGTCGCTGCCGAGAGGAAATGCTGGATGATGCCGAAGCCATGGGCACCATAGAGACAGACAAGATCGAAACCGGCCTGTTTTGCCCGCTTATAGGCGTTTCTGTGCCAGCGACGGAGGTCGCGGATATCCTGCTTGTCCATCGCCCTCGCCTGTACCGGATCATTGGTGAATGTCCGGATGGGCAGTGCAGAGGGGCCGCGCGGAACCTCCTTCGTGTAGAGATTGGGGCCGTTGATGCCCGAATAGGCAAGCTGGATTCCGGCCAGGGCGCCATATTCATGCATGGCCTTCGCCATCTTCGCCAGCATCGGAATGTCGGCATCGTCCCAGAGCCGTAGCTCGATGAACGGCGTGATCTCGGACGTATGGTGCATCTCGGTCTGCTCGGTGAAGATCACCCCCCAGCCGCCCTCGGATTTCATCCGGCGCATTTCCGCTGCCGCCGACGGGTCGCGATAGCCGCCGCCATTGCAGTGTGGAACCTGGTAGAACCGGTTCTTTGCCGTGACCGGCCCAATCTTCATCGGCTCGAACAAGATATCGTAGCGCGGATCGCGCATGCGCCTCTCCTCAACGGGACTTAACACTTGCCGGAACCGCAAGGGCGTTGTCGTACGCTGCTCCCTCCGGTCCCATCAAGGCAACGTCGCTTGGTATTTGATCCAGGTCGTCTTCAGTGCCGTGTATTTGTCCAGCGAATGCAGCGATAAGTCCCTGCCGAAGCCCGATTGCTTGATGCCGCCGAACGGCGTCATCGGACTGAGCGCATCCACGGTGTTGACCGACACCGTGCCGGCGCGCAGGCGGCTGGAGACGCGGTGGGCTCTCGACAGATTGCTGGTCCACACCGACGCCGCCAGGCCGTAAGCCGAGTCATTGGCCATTCGGATCGCCCCTTCCTCGCCGTCGAAGGCAACGATCGCCAGCACCGGACCAAAAATCTCATCGCGTGCGAGCTGATTGTCGGGCGAGACCTCGTCGAAGATTGTCGGCACGACGAAGCTGCCGAGGCCATTTACCGTCACCTGCTGCCCGCCGGTGACCAGACGGGCGGTTTGCTTGCCGGCCTCGATGAAGCGCATGACATTGGCCGCGTGGCCCGCATCGACCATGGCGCCCATCCTGGAGGCAGGGTCGAGCGGATCGCCCGGCTGCATCGCAGATGCGCGCTCCACCAGCTTGTCGACCAGCACATCCTTGATGCTTCTCTCGACAAGAAGACGCGAATTGGCCGAACACACCTCACCTTGATTGAAGAATATGCCGAAGGCGGCCATATCCGCGGCGGCATCCAGATCGCTGCAATCGGCAAAGACGAGATTGGGGCTTTTACCACCTGTCTCAAGCCAGACCTGCTTCATATTGGACTGGCCGGAATAGGTGAGAAACAGCTTACCGACGGCTGTCGAGCCTGTGAATGCCAGGCAATCGACATCCATATGCCGCCCGAGTGCCTGGCCGGCGGTTTCACCATAGCCCGGCACCACGTTCAGCACGCCCGGCGGCAGGCCGGCCTCCAAAGCCAGTTCCGCCAGCCTGAGCGCCGAAAGCGGCGACTGCTCGGCCGGTTTCAGCACGACGGAATTCCCTGCCGCGAGCGCCGGAGCACATTTCCAGGTCGCCATATCCAGGGGAAAATTCCACGGCACGACCGCGCCCACGACCCCGAGCGGCTCTCGGCTGATCAGAACCAGATCGCCTTCGCCGGTGGGGGCGATTTCACCGTAAAGCTTGTCTATGGCTTCCGCATACCATTGAAATATCGCGGCGGATCCCGGCACGTCGACGGTGGCGGCATCCTGCACCAGCTTGCCCATGCCGAGAGATTCAAGCAGCGCAAGCTCGACCAGGTTTTCGCGCAACAGGTTCGCCAGGCGCAGAAGGACCTCCTTGCGATGCAATGGCGCGGCTCTCGACCAGGCACCGCTTTCGAAGCTGCGCCGCGCGGCAGCGACGGCAAGATCAACGTCGTCTTCGCCGCACGAGGCGATCTCCGCCAATGTCGCACCGGTTGCCGGGTTTACGCTGGCAAATGTGCGCCCCGAACGGGCGGCGACGAATTTGCCGTCGATGAAGGCTTTGTCGCGGAAGCGGATTGCCGCCGCCTTCTCAGTCCAATCCCGATGGCTAAGCTCTGCCATGCCCTCGTCCTCTCCCAATACTATTCGTCGCCGGCAACGCCGTAGCTCGGCGCCTCCAAAGGGTTGAGCGCCCGCGTGACATAGGCGTCGAGCTGCGGCTTGTAGATGTCCCAGAGTTTCGCCAGTTCCTCGATCGGGCAGTTTTCGCTCCAGTCGCAACGAAGGTCGGCGACCGGCCATTGCACGTCCCGCACCAGCCGCATCCCGGCGGAGCGGACGGGACCTGCCTCGCCACCCGCTTTCAATGCGGCGCGCATGGTGGATATGAGCCGATCCCCGAGATGGCCGGAGCTCGAAAGAAAGGCATCGACCATGGCCTGCGGCACGGACGGATTGGCCAGAAGGTTGCCGCCACAGGCGACGCCCCCGGCCTGTGCCCCTGCCCAGATGCCCAGCGCCTTGGAACCGGAATGGATCGCCGTCGCGCCCTGCGCATCGACGACAAGAAGCTGCCGATAGTCTCTGTAGGGCTCCGCGCGCCGCAGGATCTCCACGGTCTCGGACGCCGATGCGCCTCGCGCCAGCAGGTCCAGTGCCTGCGGTCCCAACATGGGATTGGTAACGTTCTGGCTGGCGACGGCGCCGACATGGGCCTGGGCATAGGCACACCGTGCCGCCACTGCCGGCGATGACGACGAAACCGCCACGCCGAACATACCCGTATCCGCGCATCGAGCGACGATCGAGAAGGTCATGGAAGCATCCTAATCCGGAATTACCGCTGTGCCGTCGATCTCGACAAGCCATTCCGGCCGGGCGAGCGCCTGGACGACGAGGCCCGTCGAGACGGGATACACACCCTTGATATACTCACCCATGGTGCGATACACAGCCTCCCGGTGCCTGATGTCGGTGATGTAGACGACGACCTTGACCAGGTGCTCCATGGTGCCGCCACACTCCTCGATCAGCTGCTTGATATTCTGCATGACCTTGTGCGTCTGCTCGACGGGGTCATGGCTGTCGATATTCTTGGCCGTGTCCAGATCCTGAGGGCACTGTCCTCTCAGGAAAATCATCGTGCCGCGCGCGACGACAGCCTGGCAAAGGTCATTGTCGAGCTTCTGTTCCGGATAGGTGTCCTTGGTGTTGAATGTGCGATGCCTGTGGTGCTGCATGTTGCCCTTCCATTTCACGATCGGCGGAAAACGTCCCTGCCTGCGGGATCGTGGCGTTGATTGATGTCGGAGACAATTATTTTCGCTCCCCTTGCCGAAGCCGAAGAGAAGCGCCGTTCAGCCTGACATGTGCAACCTCCCCTCGTGCCGCACGCGCTGGCGCGAATATCTGCCGACGTTATCCATGGCAGCGGCGAAGGGTAAAGTCGCAGTTTTCTCATCTCGGCTTAGGCTGAGGCTAATCAACGCGCCTGCGGCAAAAGATATTCGGCAATTTGAAGCATGGACAAACCGGTGCACTCGGTTTCTTTCACCCACCTTCGCCGAGGCCGAGCCTGCCGCGTCCGGCGAAATACTATTTCCCTTGTCATGAGTTCAGGAAATCCAAAGTCGCTGCCGCTGCTTGTGCAGAATGCCACAACTGGAAGCGCGGCAAATCACGATTCACCTGAGCCACATTGGCTGCAAAGCGAATGGCAACGCATGGGTCGATAGGAGCGACCTAGAAAACGGCACGACAAGATCGGCCTCACCGCCTTCGACTTTGTGGCGAGCTTTGCCGAACTCATCAAGCATCACGCCGTTCGATCGGGAACGGATGTCGTGATTTCGTCCGGCACGGACACGCTCACGCGCGACGATGTCACGCTCGACCAGTTCGATGCCTCGGACTTCGTGCAGTAAGCATATCGAAGCCTTTGCAGAACCAACGCGGCTGAACTTCGGATGGCCCCACTTGCGTCGGGGGCATCGCTCGCTCACACGATTGCCCTGGATGCCCCTTGCACACGATATCCATTTCAATCTATGCGTACTTTACTGACTGAGGCTCTCTTACCATTTGCACAATTGATGATTTCTCTCCCGTTTCTCCTGCACACCGCCCTCTTCATCCTCCTCCTGCTCTGCCTGCAACTGCTGCTCCGGGCCGGCAGCGGCCGCGCGATCGTCACGATCAGCCGCCGTTCCCCTGCAGATGTCGCGACGACCTGGGCTAATCTCCAGCACGCCTGGGAAAAGACCGGCCTGACTTTCGCGCCAAGCGATGTTCTTGTCGCCGAGGATGGCACATGCACGATCAGGTCGCGCCACTCCCCCGAAATTGACGCGATTATCATGCGGCCGCTGCCCGCGCCCGGGCAGCATTCCATCGTCTTTGCGGTCGAGAGCACCTATGGCCTGCCGATGGCCAAGGATATCCAGCATTTCGAGCATTGGCGGGTCGAACCCGATGGCGCAGGTTCACGTGTCATCCTTGAGACGCGTTTTCGCGCAAACCTCGCCGGCACGATCAAGAACCTCCGGGCACTCTGGAAACAGGCCGGCATCGTAGCCTCGCCGGAAGCCGGCCAGCGCATAGCCGATATCGATGCGCGACCGACCCCTGCCGCCGAAAACGGTCCGAACGGCAATGCTGCGGCGAAAGCGCCGCGCAGGATCACGCCCGCCCGCCTGCCCTCCCACTACGGCCGGGAAGCGGCGATGTCGCTGCTCGCCTTTGCCTACCTGTTGACGCAATACAAATGGCAGTCCGCCATCGTGCTGGCAGGCGTCATCCTCTGGCACGAGTTTGGTCATCTCGTCGCCTACAGGCTGACGGGCAAGACCGGCAACCGGCTGATGCTGGTGCCGTTCTTCGGCGGCGTTGCCGTGGCGGGAGCACCACACAAAAGCGAGTTCGAGAAAGCCTTCTGCTCCCTCATGGGTCCGGGCCTTTGCGCGCCGCTGAGCCTCGGCAGTTTCGCGCTCTGGTATTATGACGTGGCGCCAGACTATGATCAGTGGTTCTGGCACATCTTGCTTTTCAGCTCGATCCTGAACCTGCTGAACCTCTTGCCGATCTATCCGCTCGATGGTGGCCAGACGGCCGAAAGCTTCCTGCGCTCCTTCCTGCCGTCCTCGCTTCTGGTGCACCTGTCCGGCCTCTCAGTCGCCGGCCTCATTGTGCTCCTGGGTTACGGCTACTACGAAATGGCGACATACGTCGGCATCTTCTGCCTGATGAGCTTGAGGAACCTGCCCTCGCACTCCTATCTGCCGGCAATGTCGGGCCGGCAGGCATTGGCGATGGCGTTGTTTTATGCGGTGATCGTCGCTGTGCATGGCGGGGTGTTTTATTACATCATGTCGACGTGACGTGAGGCGGACATACGAACGATCGCTTCGTTGCGTGACCAGCCCCCCGACTTGCCGGGGCGCAAAGAGAAAAAACGCGTCGGCAGCAGCCAAAATATGCGACGCGCTTTCTGCCGATCCTGGCCCAGCGGAACTCTTCCCAATCGCTGCCAGAGGCCGACGCCGTAACATCAAACGCCTTCGGCGAGGTAGAACCGATACTGAGCGGCCTGCTCCACAGCGGCCGCCGCGCCCGCAGCACCCTTGACGCTTTGCGCAAATCGCTGTCGACGCGGTTGTTCGGCAACCCGTCGTCACGGCAGGGCATGCATCATATCCTTCACTCAGTGGAGCCTGCTCCACACACAGCAACTGGTTGCATAACGGCTCGATGCTATTGAGTGTAAAGCGAATTTTCGGGCTGAAAGCGCTGCCGCCCGTCAGGCACGAAAATGACTTGAGCGACCTCTTCGAGGCAGGATACTTCCCGTAACCGTGTTGATGCGAGATTTTTCAACGCTACCAACAGCCCCTGCCGCGCGATGAAAATCGCGGCAGATCGAAATGCCAATTTCGGCAATAAGAAGAGAGTGGTGGGTGATCACGGGCTCGAACCGTGGACCCGCTGATTAAGAGTCAGCTGCTCTACCAACTGAGCTAATCACCCGGAGAAGCCGTTGTCGTCGGCGTCTGACGGGGCATATAAAGAGGATCATTTCCCTTGGCAAGCCCCTGTCGTCATATTGTTGCAAAAAACTTGGACTTTTTCTCCGATGACCGGATTATCCAGCAAAATCAAAGAAAAAGCTGGCCGGACGCGATCTTCGCCGCCTGTCCGCCGATGCGTGCGCGGGCAATCCTGCCGTTCTCCGCCTCGATATGCAGGTGGATGTGGGAGGGCCTGCCCATCTCCACGCCCTGCTCGATCATCAGCGCATGCCGGCCGTCGCCGAGCGCGTCGAAATGATGGATTACGGCACTCATCGCCGCCACCGCCGCACCTGTCGCCGGGTCCTCGGCAATGCCCATATCCGGCGCGAACATGCGCGCGTGGAAATGCGCATTGTGGTCCTCGCCGCCGCGGCTATAGACGAAGGCTGCAAGCGTCTTGTCGCCGGCCGAGGCCATGGCCTTCTGCCAGAGCTGCGCATCGAAGGCGATCTGGCCGGCGACCTTGGGATTGCGCACCGGCACCATGGTGAAGGGCACGCCGGCGCTCCAGAGCGATACGCGATGGTTTTCGAAGCCGATATCGGCGGCGCTGATGCAGAGCGCATCGGCGATTTTCTGCGTGTCGAACGTCGCCGTCAGCCGCTGCGACAGGCGCGGCAGGTCGAATTCGGCAAAGGCAGCCTTTCCTGCGGGCAACCGCACGACGCAGCGCACGGGGCCGACATTCTCCTCGAGCACGCTCACCGTATCGAGCTCGCTATGCGCGCCATCGCGCTCGGCCAGCGCGATTGCCGTGCCGACCGTCGGATGGCCGGCAAAGGGCAGTTCGCGGCCCGGCGTGAAGATACGCAGCCGCGCCGAATGCGCCGGGTTTTCCGGCGGCAGGACGAAGACGGTTTCGGAGAGATTGAACTCGCGGGCAATGGCCTGCATGCGTTCCCCCGAAAGCCCCTCGGCATCGAAGACGACCGCCAGCGCATTGCCGGACAGCGCCTCGGCGGTAAACACGTCATAGATCGCGTAAGCGCGCGCCATATTTCACTCCCCGCCTTCGAACAGCCATGTGAGGATCGACGGCATGAAGAAGGCATAATCATGCGCCGAGGGGTCGGCATTGCGGATCGCCACGGCATTGGTGATCTCGGGCTCGGTTTCCGTGGCAATATGTTGGGCGATCCTATCGACGATTGCATCCGCCGTCATCGCAAAACGGAAGATGCGGAACACGATGACCGTGTTCATCGCATGGATGGCGAAAGCGTTTGCGTCGCGCACGGCGTCCTGGAGATCGAGCGCCGTCTCTTCGAGCACTTCGCGGCGCATGTTGAGATCGAGGTCGCAGCGTCCGTCGACCACATCGTGGGCGTCCATCGAGCCCGCGGCACAATAGACCCGGCCCGGATTGGCCGTCGTCTCGGCCATGCGGATAGCGATCAGCGCATCATCGGAGGAGATGACCAGCGGCAGGGCGAAAAGATGAAAGCCTCCCACGCGCCGCGCCAGCTTGCGCCAATACATGAAGGCTGAAAACGGTGCCATATGCGCCCTGCCCTCGATATGTCCCTCGGCAAAGCGGAGCTCGCGCTGGAACACCATCCGCCCGTCATAGAGCGCCGGGTTGCGGGTGACCTCGTCCTCCCAGTTGACGGCAATCTCCGCCCGGTTCTCTGCCACCCAGGGATGGTTGTCCTCCAGCACATGCAGGTCGAGCGATGTCACCGGAAAGATCGTACCCTCCCGGGGAAAGCCTTGGATTTCGAGCGTTGACACCTGGCTCATGCGAGATCGAGTTCCATGACGACCGGACAATGATCGGAGGCCTTGGGACGGTCCCAGCCGGTGCGCGGATAGCGCTCGGTCTCCTGGCCCTTGGGAAAGACGGTGCGGAACGGCTGGCCGTTGCGGACGATTTCCGGCAACGCCTTCGGGTTGGCGGCGGCAAGCGCTTGCGACAGCCAGATATAGTCGAGCTGGCAGAGATGCTGCTCGGCAAGCCCGCGGCTGTGGTAGAGCGTCCAGCGGTCCTCGACCGGGCGCCGGAGCATGGCGTTTTCGGCAAAACCGTCATGCGAAAACGTGTCGAGCGCGCTTTCTGTCTCGCGCGCCGGCGTGAAGGTGAAGCCAGTCCGCTTGCTGCCGGCGATCAGCAGCCGCTCCTGGTAATCATTCATGTCGCCGCAGATGACGAAATTCTTGTGCTGGGTCGCGTCCGAGCCGAAACGCTCCTCGATGATGCGGCGCACGGCGGTTGCCTCGGCGCGGCGCAACGGCATGGTCGCCGTTCGCCCATCCATGCCGTTGCGCGGCGGCGCGGTCATGGATTTGAAATGCACGACATAGATCGTCAGCGGCCGTCCGCCGATGCGCACATCGACCTCCAGGCAATCGCGGCGAAAGATCCGGTCGTCCTGCTTCTCGGTTTCGGCGAGCGCTTCGTTGAACAGGCCGAGCTGGCGGAAGGTCATTGCGGCATGGCTGCGCAAATCGACGAATTCGATCGGCTCACCATCGCGGGTTGTCTCCCGCATCATGATGGCGACATCGATACCGCGAGAGTCATTGCCCTGGATGAGGTATTTCTGGCGATAGCCGGCGTTGACCATGCGGTAGAGATAGCCATATTCGAAGGCGTGCAGCGCCTCCAGGCTCTCGACCTCCTGCAGGCAGAGGATATCGGCATCGGTATCGGCGATCGCCAGCGCAGTCAGCTGCCGCGTGTCGTCGGTCGAAGCGATCATCCGCGCCTCTTCGAGCCGCTGATATTCGGCCTCATTGCCGATCGCATAGAGGCGCAGCACGCGATCCTGCCGCAACTGGTTGCGAAATCCGGTGAAATCGAAGCGGGTCAGCAGGTTCTCGATGTTGAATGTGCCTATCCTGACCGCCATGTCCGCCTCCAGCCTGCGAAAGCGCTTATAGCATCAAACGAAGCGCTGGGAAGATCGGGCGGGTCGGGAATTGATCCCCGGGCGCACACGCAACCAAGACGCGCACATGACCAACACACATCCATCACAGGCAGCGAAATTCACTGCACTGCAGCATGTTCCATTAAGGAAACCCCATCAATTTCATACGCTTGACATACAATTTGGCAAAAAATGCTGGACTTCAGAATATTCACGAAACATAGTTCGTTATACCTGTGGAACTGCCAACCACTTTGATGAGGGGGACTATCATGAAGACCTTGACTAAGTATCTTATCGCAGCCACTGTCGCTTTCGTTCCGTTCGCCGCACCGCTCGCCGCGTCGGCCGCAGACCAGTTTGGTGCGATCGCCTATTCGCAGCAGTCGCAACACTACGGCTGGTCCGTCAACATGAATTCGCAGAACGAGGCAGAAACCGCTGCCATGAACCAGTGCTACAATTATGGTAGCGATTGCAAGGACATCTGGTTCAGCAATGCCTGCGGCGCGCTGGCCATCGGCAGCGACGGCGGCTGGGGCATGAACTGGGGCGAGAACAGCACCCAGGCTGAAAACAAGGCCATCGCTCAGTGCAACAACGTGTCGAGCGGCTGCAAGATCGAGTTTACCAAGTGCACGGATAACGTGCACTAATCCACTTGCGTTTCACCGCGCTCAAGGCCCCTGCCGACACCTTCGGCAGGGGCTTTTTATTTGCCGGACCGGCCTCGCTTGGCTTGGCAGCGGACGGTAATTGTCATACCAATGCCTCCGAATTTGTCAGGAGGATAGGATGGAATATCGTCTGCTCGGCCGCTCCGGCCTGAAAATCTCAACCATCACCATGGGCACGATGACCTTTGGCGGCGTCGGTTTCGCCAAGACGGTCGGCGATCTCGACACTGCCGGCGCCCGCCGCCTGGTCGACATCTGCCTCGACGCAGGCGTCAACCTGATCGACACGGCGGATGTCTATTCCGCCGGCGTTTCGGAGGAAATCGTCGGTGAAATCCTCGGCGGCACGCGCAAGAACGGCGTGCTTGTCGCCACCAAGGCGCGTTTCCCGATGGGCGACGGCCCCAATGATCGCGGCTCGTCGCGCTACCACATCGTCAATGCCTGCGAAGCCAGCCTGAAGCGGCTGAAGACCGATGTCATCGACCTCTACCAGATCCATGAATGGGACGGGCAGACGCCGCTCGAAGAGACGATGGAAGCGCTCGACCAACTCGTGCGCCAGGGCAAGGTGCGCTATATCGGCTGCTCCAACTATTCCGGCTGGCACATCATGAAGGCGCTCGGCGTGAGCGAGCGCGACCACCGCGCCCGTTTCGTCAGCCAGCAGATCCACTATACGCTCGAAGCCCGCGAAGCCGAATATGAGCTGATCCCGATCACCATCGACCAGGGCCTCGGCGTGCTCGTCTGGAGCCCGATTTCAGGTGGCCTGCTCTCGGGCAAGCATCGCCGCAACAAGGCGACGCCGGAAGGCACCCGCCAGTTCGCCGGCTGGACCGAGCCGCCGATCCGCGACGAGGACCGGCTGTGGAATATCGTCGACACGCTGGTCGAGATCGGCGACAGCCGCGGCGTCTCGGCCGCACAGGTGGCGCTGGCCTGGACGATCGGCAGGCCCGGCATCACCTCGGTGATCATCGGCGGCCGCACCGAGGCGCAGTTCCGCGACAATCTCGCCGCCGCCGAGTTGAAGTTGACGGACGAAGAGCGCGGCCGGCTGGATCGCGTCAGCGAACTGCCGGTGCTCTATCCCTACTGGCACCAGCTCAACACCGCCCGCGACCGCCTGAGTGCGGCCGACCTCAGCCTTCTCGGCCCCTATATCGACCGCGCCGGCGGCTTCGGCTGATCATTGCTGGGCGAGCAGTCTCGATGTTGCCGGGAAATCCTGATTTTTCCCGGCACCTCTTTCGCAAGGAGGAAAAGCGCGTATCCTGAAGGTCCGTAAGCAATCGTGACTTTCGGGGATTCCATGGATTTTTCGACCGTAATTGCCTTCGCCGCGGCCTTCTTCGTGTTCGCCGCCAGCCCAGGTCCGGACAACATGACCATCGTTGCCCGCACGATCTCGCATGGCGCCGCCGCTGGCATCGCCTATGGGGCCGGAACGGTGGCCGGTATCCTGATCTTTTTGACATTGGCCGCTTTTGGCTTGTCGGTCATCGCCGCCAAAATGGCAATTGTCATGACGATCCTGCGCTTTGCTGGCGCGGCCTACCTGATCTGGATGGGTGTCAAGCTCTGGACCGCCGAGCCCGTCGTGCCCGAACTGCAACCCACGTCCGAACCGCGCGGCCTGCTGCCGGTCTTCGTAACGGGAATTGCGCTCAACCTCGGTAATCCCAAGATGCCGCTGTTCTATGTGGCGCTGCTGCCGAACGTGGTCGGGGCATCGCTCACGCCAGGCCATGTCGCAGCACCGGCGGCCGTGATCCTGAGCATCGAAGTCATCGTGATTGGCGGGCATGTCATGCTCGCCGGCCGTGCGCGCAACCTGCTGCGAACATCTGCTATTGTACGCCGGGTCAACCGAACGGCCGGAGGGGTCATGGTCGGTGTCGGCGTCGCAGTTGTTGCCGCGCGATAAGACGCTGCATACTGTCGCAACTGTCTGTCGCGAAACGTTAATTTGCATCCGTTTTAGACTGTCTGCAAGATTTTTGCGACACGCTCTAGTAGAGCGTCCGTTTGTAATCTTCCTCCAAGGCGTCGTCCATTTCGCGCATCTCATCCTTGTCGCTTGGCGCACCCGTCGTTTCATCAAGAATGATCTTGATCAGCGACGGCATCTCGGCACGGTTTTGAAAGTGATCCGGGCTCCACAACCGAGAGCGCCGAAATGCCTTGGCGCAGTGCATGAAGACCTCAGCCACCTCGACCACAATCGCAAGTTTAGGGACGCGACCATTGACGCTCATGCTATTCAGCAGATCAGGATCGTTCACCAGCGTCGCCCGCCCATTCACGCGCAATGTGTCGTCGAACCCTGGAATAACGAACATCAGCCCAACGCTCGGATTGGCTATGATATTGACCAGAGTATCAAGGCGATTGTTGCCGGGTCGATCCGGTATCGCCAATGTGCGCTCATCGAGAATTTTGACGAAACCCACGGGGTCGCCACGCGGACTGACATCCGCCTTTCCATCCAGATTTTGTGTGCCTATGCACAAGAATGGCGAGCGTCGAATAAAGTCTTGCGCGTGCTCGCCAAGGGTGTCCTGACACTTCAATATCGCCAGAGCATGCGTGGCTTCAAACAGGCTTCGAAGAGACTGTTCTTCCGCTATCACAAATTCTGGATTAAGCCTGAACGCCTTCATGGTCTCGCCTTTCCAAGTTGCGTGTCGGATAAATCAGCCCCCTGAGCGGTCGGGTTTAAATGTCAGCGCCTTGACATTTCTGCCCCATGAAAACTCGCTTTCGATACTGGGATAAATGCATGGCATCACTATGACGTACGTACCTCAGAAATTGTTATCGTAGAATCTCGATGTGATCAAGATGACCAGCTTGTCCAGCTTCTAATATATGGCGAAAATCACGCACACCTTGCGCAAGTCCCCGGGCGCGGACAGCCTCCGACCCCTCTTGCGAGGGTTGCCCCTCCCCCCGCACGCCTATCCTGCCCTGAATACGACTGACCGAATGAGCGCTACTTCTGCTCCGCGACCTGCTTCAGCGCGGTCAGGACTTGATGAAAATCAGAGGTGACCATCGGCCCGACGGCGTCAGCGTCTGGCCCCGAAATTTCTGTTCTATAGATGATCCTGGTCCCTCCCGAAGCAAGTGGAACCAATTTGTGAATGACGACGACGCATGTCTCATCGACGACTGTCTTATCCGAAAAGCTTTCGTTCGGGGTGACCTCGATGAGCGTGCTGTTGAAGGCGTCCTGACCGGGCGGCTGCATGGTGAAGGAGGTACCTGCCTGGAATGGCCCATGGATTTCGATCGCCTCGATGCCCGCGTTCCAATCCTTCCACCGCGCTACGTCGGAGAAATACGCCCACACCCGCGCAGCAGAGGCGGAGGTTTCAATCGTCTCTTCATGCGTCCACATCGAAATCTCCATGTCGGCCGAAACCCATTGATCTGCCCGGATTTACGCTCCAGGGCCTGGCATGGCTAGCATGGGACTGTAATGACTGTCGATCGATCCCAAGCCAGTCTCACCTATCTGGAACCGTTTTGTTGGCCAAAGCGAGCCACTTACCAGGGCGTCCTGATTTTTCCCACCACCTCTTTCGCGCAGAAGAAAAGCGCGCATCCTGAAATCCCGCGAGCAATCATAACTTTCGGGGATTCCATGGATTTTTTCACTTTAATTGCCTTCACCGCGGCCTTTTTCGTATTCGCCGCCAGCCCCGGTCCTGATAACATGGCCATCATTGCCCACACGATCTCCCATGGCGCTGCCTCCGCCATCGCCTATGGGGCAGGAACGGTTGTTGGCATTCTGGTCTTTTTGACCTTGGCAGCTTTTGGCTTGTCGGTCATCGCCGGCGTGGTGGTTGTCGCCTCGCGATAGGAGCGGAATATTGTCGTAGCTGTCTGTCGCGAGACTCCAACTCGAGCTACAGTCTTCCGAACTGCGGTTATCAAATACCCCAGCTACGGGGTGGAACTCACGCAGGAACGGGCGCATCGAGAAAAGCGCCCGCTGCCATCTTGACGTCCTCGGTCAGCATTTCCGCGTCGACGGCAACTTTGAGTTTCTTCAGATGCGCGGCCATTGCCTCGATGGTCATCACTGCCGCAGCAGCAAAATATGCCTTCAGCGCCGGAAGCGGGACATCTTTCCAACGCGCTACGGGAATGACGTAGTCCGCTGTGACATAGGCGTCCTTGCGACGGATTCTGAGCCCTTGAACACCCTCGCCACCAAACTCAACCAAAGAGCCATCGATTCGAAGAACGATGGCAAATTCGGAAATAATCGGGCTATAAGATCGGGTGCAATGCGCCCATAACTGGCGTTTCAGAGCTTGGTATACCGCCGTCGTGGCGTCGGATACATCGGGGCCTCCTAATTGAGCGCCGACTGTAATTCTTTCAGTGGTCATTTCATCGAATTCCCTTTCGGCGACCTACAGGGCGAGCTGACCGCACGTTGCAAGCAACGCGGCCCGGTCCAGCCGCAATTGCAGGAAACAAGAATTTCGGGACAATCGAGTTTTGAAATCTTAATCCTCTGTGGGTGCGTTTCCTTCGTTGGCGTCGTACACCAAATCAAGGTAATCAAGAAAAAGCTGCAGGCATTTCTGAAGCTGCTTTTCAGCTTTAGGGGCGAGTGGCGCCCCATAGAAGTCGACGGATTGGATGCGTTCAAACCAATCCTCCAAGCTTCGAATATGGCTATCTTTTTCCTGAAAGCGTGCGAAGGTTAGCCCACCCGTAGCTTGCTTCTCTGCTACGTCTTTTTCAAACTTGTCGCATTCAGCAATGAAAGTCTCGTAGTGCTGATTGCGGTCCACCACGAAGAGTGCCTGCACTTTATCTGGCTTATCAGCTGGCGCGTCGGCGGTTGTGAGGAGCACAAATTCACCGCCAGCCTCCACAATGTCTTTTTTTAGCGTTTTCAATAGGTCAGAGGCTTCTTCGGATTTGGGTAGAATGTATACCCCGTCGCCTGTGTGAACTGCTCCCCACGCTCTCACCTTGCACCAGAACAGAACTCTCTTGTTTCCGGCATGAGGCGGGAGCTTGAAATGGAACAGATAGTACATGCTTAACTCACGGCTTCACTTGCGCACATGTGCAATCGTCTACCGAAAGACGACTACATTTGCTATCGCAATGTATGTTGTGTCCAAGAATTTCGGAACGCATAGCTATCCGGCAGTTGCCAGCAATCATCGACTGACAATGCGGAATATCCAAATCACTCAGATCCCGAAATATGCATCGCGCGCCAGGAGCCCGCCCAACTTTCTTCCCCCACCCTGTCAAAATCCCGCCAGGTCGAACGTCTTTGGCGCGGCGGGCCTTGAGGCGCCGCCTGTCGAGCGAAAGGAACGCGTCATGCAATATATGCTGCTGGTCTACTGGAATGAAGCCGAACACAGGAATGCCACCAAGGAGCGCAAGGCCGAGACTTTCGCCGCCTACGCCGCCTATTCCGAAGCGCTGAGAAAAGCCGGCTCGTTCGTCATGGGACACGGATTGCAGGATTCCTCCCTTGCCACGGTGGTGCGGGCGCCGGATGGCAAGCCTTCGGTTCTCAACGGCCCCTATATCGAGAGCAAGGAACAACTGGGCGGTTTCTATGTCATCGAGGCGGCCGATCTCGATGCAGCACTCGCCTGGGCGGCGCGCTGCCCAGGCGCGGCGCATGACACTGTCGAGGTCCGTCCTCTGATGGTCTATTGAGGGACTGCCGTGCCGCGAGCAGACGACCAGTCCGCCATCCAGGCCGCTGAAGCGGTGGCGCGCCGCAGCTATGGCAAACTGGTCGCCATTCTCGCGGCGCGCACCCGCGATGTGGCCGGTGCCGAAGACGCGCTGTCGGAGGCCTTTGCCGCCGCCCTCGCCGATTGGCCGGCCAAGGGGGTGCCAAAAAGCCCCGAAGCCTGGCTGCTGGCCACCGCCCGCCGCAAGATGATCGACGCCATCCGCCACAGAAAGGTCGGCACGCTTGCCGCGGAACATCTGCGGCTGATGGCGGAGGAATTTGAGGCAACGGCGAAAGAGGCGCCTGACATTCCCGACGCGCGTCTCGCGCTGATGTTTGCCTGCGTCCATCCGGAGATCGAGCCCGGCATAAGAGCGCCGCTGATCCTGCAGACCATCCTCGGCTTCGATGCCCAGGCAATCGGCTCCGCCTTCCTGGTCTCGCCGGCGGCGATGGGCCAGCGGCTGGCGCGCGCCAAGGACAGGATCCGGCGCGGCAAGATTCCCCTGCGCGTGCCGGAGAGAGCCGACATGCGTCTCCGCCTCGGTGCAGTGCTGGAGGCGATCTATGCGGCCTATGCGGAAGGCTGGAGCGACCCGGCCGGTGCCGATGCCAGCTTGCGCAACCTCGCCGAGGAGGCGATCTGGCTCGGCCGGCTGATCGCAGCCCTGCTGCCAAACGAGCCAGAAGCACTCGGCCTGCTGTCGCTGATGCTTTATTCGCATGCGCGCCTCGGCGCCCGGCGCAGCCCATCAGGCGAATTCGTGCCACTCGCCGATCAGGACCCTGCCCTCTGGGATCAAGGACTGATCGACGAAGCCGAAAACCTGCTCATCCGCGCCAGCGCCTTCAACGCCTTCGACCGCTACCAACTGGAAGCGGCCATCCAGTCCGCCCATGTCGTGCGCCGCCGCACCGGCACCGCGGATTGGACAGCGATCGAGCGCCTCTATGACGGGCTCTGCGCCATCACCGGCTCGCCAGTCGCCGCCATCAACCGCGCCATCGCCGTTGCCGAAACGCAAGGCCCCGCCGCCGGCCTCGCGGCACTGCCGACACTCGCCCTCGGCAGCCGGCTTCTCATCTACCAGCCTTATTGGGCAGCGCGCGCCGAACTGCATGCAAGAATGGGAGATCTGCCGGCGGCGCGCGAAGCCTATGGGCATGCAATCGCGCTGGAAATAGACCCCGCTGTGCGGCGGTTCCTCCAGAAACGGCAGGCGGAATGCCTGATGGCTCCTGGTTAATGCGGCCCCACCGATAAATCAAAGCAGCCAGAAGCGTTCCGGCCGAAATCGCTCAGGCGACATCGGCTCTCTGCTGACTTTGTAACAACCTTTCTCGAAGTCTTACCGGAGAGATTCGCAATCCGGCAAGCGATGATTCAAGGGCGCTTTTGCGCAAGCCGCCGTGGTTCGAGGGCTAACCTACGGTCATCACCAGACGATGGGAGCGATCGTCTTCGAGCCAGGCGCTGCCCACCTCTTGCAACGGAGCCGTCCGCGTAGCGATGCGGAAGCCGGCCGGCACTGTGGCATTGAGCACGCCATCGATCGCGGCCAGCATGCGCGAAAGCGGAACGCTGCCGATGCCGCTGCCCATCAGTTCTATCGCCGATGACCGGAGCACGGCGCTCGGCAGCGCGATGTCGCCACCGCTGATCGATCCGACCTGGACGAAGCGGATCGGCACCGCATCAGCGCCCGCCTTGGCGCCGGCGATCAACAGGCGCTCGGCGCTCACGCCCCAGAGATAGTCGATCACCACGTCGACTCCGCTGGCGAATTGCGCCTTGAACGCGTCTTCGAGGGCGTCGCCGTCGTCGGAGAGCGGGATTGTCACATCAGCGCCGAGCGCCGCGACCTCCCTGAGCGCATCGAGATTGCGGCCGGTGGCAATCACCTTTCTGGCACCAAGATGACGGGCGATCTGCACCGCAAGACGCCCCGATGCTCCGGTGGCGCCATTGACCAGCACCGTCTCGCCTGCCCTGAGCTTCGCCCGTTCGACATAGGCCGCCCAGGACGACATGCCCGGATTGGCGATCGCCGCAGCCGTGACATCGTCAAGTGCATCGGGAAGCGCGATCCAATGCCCTGCCGACACCGGCGCGGTCTCTGCCATGGCGCCATAGGACGGCTTCAGCGCCAGGAAATAGACGCGGCGGCCATCTTCAAACCGGCCGACGCCATCGACGCCGGGGACGAAGGGAAACGCACCGGACGACGTATAATGCGTGCCGCTGGCGCGGCTGCGCGTCACCTGGCTCACCGCTGCGGCAGTGACCGTGACGCGCGCGTCGCCCGCGGCGATCGCCGGCTCGGGAAAATCTCCATAGACGGGCGTTTTGCCCGCCGCTTCGACGATTGCGGCTTTCATGATGGATTTCCTTTCTCCAAACTATGTGTATAATGCACATATAAAGGGAGACAGAAATGCCGTCAACAGAAAATGTGCAAAATACACATATATCCGAGCAACTGCGCGTGCTTCACCTTGCAGTGCTCGACATTGTCGGCGTCATGAACCGCCCGCAGCGCGACGAGCTCTTGATCCGGCAGGCAGCAATCCCGCTCGACCGGGCGCTTTTCCCCCTGCTTGTCGGGATCGAGAAATTCGGCCCAATCGGCGTGGTCGAAATCGCCGACCGCATCGGCCGCGACTACACCACCGTCAGCCGCCAAGTCGCCAAGCTCGAAAGCCTCGAATTGGTGACGCGACAGGCAAGCGCAGCAGACAAGCGGGTCCGCGAGGCCGTCATCGCGCCAAAGGGCAAGGCGATGACCGAAAAACTCGACGCCGCACGCGAAAAACTCGGCCGCGCCGTGTTCGAGACATGGGACGAGCAGGACATGCAGGACCTGGTGCGGCTGATGCGTCGCTTTGCCGATGCGCTGATGGAGGATCCGCCGGAGGCGGAGTGAGTGCGGGCGATACGCCAGATAGTTAGTCTGAGCTTGACCCAATCAGAATGGTTGCACTTGCATCGCTGCTGAAGAGGAATGCAAAATCCCAGAACACAGGATAAGCAGGATGCCCGTCCTTTAACCCAAAAGACTCGATCCTGGTCGCTGTCGAGACAAGTTCAGCGACCTGCCCCTTGAGCATCCCGATCGCGGTGGCAAGTTTTTCAGATTTGATAATCGCGGCCGAGGGGCCAGCACTATCGTCGCCCCTGTAAAGCAAAGCTTCTTCCACCACCGGCCAAACGGACGTGCTTTGGACGTCTTTGATTTCGCCCAGCACTGCCTCCGTTCCCAAGGCCATTTTGATAAGAGCCGCCGTACCCGGCGGCTTCGGCAAGGGCATTTCATGCACCTGCAGGAAAACGGAGTAGTTCAACGAATCCGTATTCAAGATCTCTGCAATGTCTTGGAGAAGCTGTTGATCCATCAATGTTCCTTAATGAGAGCAAGGGCCCCCAACGCGGGCGGACTTGATGCGGTCGTCTGGCGGCTTCGGTTGATTGTTTTTCCTGAGGCTGAATGCCGCTGGTCAGTCGTATTGTTTCGGATTCGTTGATTAGTCTCACACACAGCGACTATCGCGCCCCGGGACCTCATCGATCAGCGTCAGGTCATGATGAAAATGGCGGCAGAGGACTTCATACTGAACGATATGGCCGGCACGTGCAACTTCGAACATTGCTGGATCGCAGCGATCAATTGCATAAGGCGATAGTCGAATCTGACCTAGTACCTCTGCACAGAGATTATGACTCTTTGGCGATTGGGTTTGGGTATGCTTTGGCAAGTTTGGCGCGGGCTTGCTCGGTTGAGAACATCCATTTGATGCGGGCTCCACTTTGATTGCGTCGGTGTTCCCA
>NZ_JBFUFK010000039.1:0-81010 GCF_056403475.1 Rhizobium sp. P2_G9
AACCCGCCGAACAACCCGCCGAACCAGAATAAGCAAACCCAAGCGTCGGGCCGGGAGAACTATAAGCCTGACGACTTCAACCGCTCCAACCGCCCGGTGCGGACCCGCATGCCGGGTGGTGTGGGAGGGGCGGAGCTGATTGGCTCCCCCCTATCCCGATTGATCAACCAACCGGATTGACCCAGCCGCTCGGCGGACCAAAGCCGGCCATGGCCTCGGCAGGTCCCCAGGTTCCCGGCTCGTAGATTGCCGGCGGCGTCTTGTCGTCGAGCACCGGGCCGACGATCCGCCAGGCGATCTCGCTGGCATCCTGGCGGGTGAACAGCTGGCTATTGCCGTTCATGGCATCGCCGATCAGCCGCTCATAAGGGTCCATGTCCCCCGTCGCGTCATCGACGGCGCTCAATTCCACCTGCTCGCCGATCATAGCGTCGCCGGCGGCCTTGCGGCGGGCGCCAATGCCGATCGACACCTGGGGGCTGATGCCGAAGCGAACATAGTTCGCATGCTCGGGCTTCAAGTCCTCGAAAATGCCGAGCGGTGGCAGTTTCAGCCGCAACACGACCTCGGTGGCGCGCACCGGCAGGTTCTTGCCGGCGCGGATGAAGAAGGGCACGCCCTGCCAGCGCCAGGTATCGACGAAGAAGCGGACGGCGGCAAAAGTTTCCACCGGCGAACTCGGGGCGACACCGGCCTCTTGCAGGTAACCGTTGAACTGACCGCGCACGACATCGTCCTTGGTGAGGGTGCGGATGGATTTCAGCACCTGTACCTTCTCGTCGATCAGGTCGTCTGCCGAACTCGTGGCCGGCGGCTCCATGGCGAGCAGCAGCAGAATGTTGAGCAGGTGGTTCTGGATGACGTCGCGGATCGCCCCGACTTCGTCATAGAAGCGCCCACGGCCCTGGACGCCGAAATCCTCGGCCATGGTGATCTGCACGCTCTCGATATAGTTGCGATTCCACATCGGCTCGAGAAAGGAATTGGCGAAGCGGAAATAGATGAGGTTCTGGATCGCTTCCTTGCCGAGATAGTGGTCGATCCGGTAGATCGAGTGTTCATCGAAGGCGATATGCAGGACGCGATTGAGCCAGCGCGCCGATTGCAGGTCGCGGCCGAACGGCTTTTCCACCATCAGCTTGGCGCCTGCGGCGGCATTGGATTGTTCGAGACCCTGGACGACCGGCTCGAACATGGAAGGCGGCACGGCGAGATAATAGAGCGGATGGCGGGCGGAACCGAGCTCGTCCTTCAATTTGTCGAAGGTCGATTGCAGGCGGTAGTCGCCGCCGACATAGCGCAGCAATCCGGCCAGCTTGGCGAAAACCGCCTCGTCAATCGTGCCGAGCGCCTGGGTGATGCTTTCGCGGGCGCGGGCTTGCAGCTGCGACACGTCCCAATCTTCGAGCGCCACCCCGATGACCGGTTCGCTGAGATGGTTGCGCGCCACCATGGAATAGAGGGCAGGAAAAATCTTCTTGCGCGCGAGGTCGCCGGTGGCCCCGAAGAGCACCATCGTGTCGGATCGTTCAATCGTCATGAGCGGCATCTTCCTTCCAGATTCAGGGCGTCGGGCGGCTTGGATAACCGCCATCCGGCCTCTCTCCTCGCACCCAATCTTGCCGATATGGCGCCGCTTGACAATGCTCAATCGGACGATCAGGTTCTCGATCATGGCCCTTCGCGGCCGGGAGGATCTAGCGAGGAGAACGACGATGAGCGAACGCCTTGAAGACATCGCTGAGAAGATGGTGGCGAGCGGCAAGGGCCTGCTCGCAGCCGACGAATCCACGGCAACGATCGCCAAGCGCTTCGACAAGATCAGCCTCGCTTCGACCGAAGAGAGTCGGCGCGACTATCGCGAAATGCTGTTCCGCAGCAATGAGGCGATGCGGGATTACATATCGGGCGTCATCCTGTATGAGGAGACGCTGTTCCAGAGAGCGGCCGACGGCACACCGCTGGCCGACATCATCCGCGCCGCCGATGCCGTTCCCGGCATCAAGGTCGATACCGGCGCCAAGCCGATGGCCAGCTTTCCGGCCGAGACGGTGACGGAGGGCCTTGATGGTCTGCGTGAACGCCTGAAGAAATATTATGATGCCGGCGCCCGCTTCGCCAAATGGCGCGGCGTGATCGCCATTTCCGACAGCTTGCCGAGCTACGGTGCGATCCGCGCCAACGCCCATGCGCTCGCCCGTTATGCCGCGCTCTGCCAGGAGGCGCAGATCGTGCCGATCGTCGAGCCGGAAGTACTGATGGACGGCGAACCGGGTACGCACAGCATCGACCGCAGTGAGACGGTGACGCGCTGGGTGTTGCAGATCGTTTTCGAGGCGCTGAACGAAGAGCGGATCAATCTCGAAGGCATGATCCTCAAGCCGAGCATGGTGTCGGATGGCAAGAAGGTGCTGAAGGCCTCGGTCGAGGAAGTGGCGGAACGCACCGTCAAGGTACTGAAGGAAACAGTGCCCGCCGCCGTACCTGGCATTGCCTTCCTCTCCGGCGGCCAGACGCCGCAGCAGGCCACAGCACATCTCTCGGCCATCAACGCCGGTCGCAAGCTGCCATGGGCCGTGACCTTCTCCTATGGCCGAGCACTGCAGGACGATGCATTGCAGGCCTGGAATGGCAAAGCGGAAAATGTCGCCGCCGGCCAGCGCGCCTTCGCGCATCGCGCCAAAATGAACAGCCTCGCCGCCAAGGGCGAATGGAATCAGGACCTCGAGAAGGCGGCCTGAACCACCGTTTCAACGGGACAAAAGCGATGCGGCCAAAGGTGGGGCAGAATGAGTGCATATCCGGAAATCTACCTAGTCCGCCATGGCGAGACGGAATGGGCCGTGGCTGGCAGACATACAGGCCGCAGCGACATTCCCCTGACCAAAGCCGGTGAAGAGGCGGCCCGGCAGGTGGCCGGACGCCTGCCGCAGATCGCCTTCGCCACGGTCTGGACAAGCCCGTCCGAGCGGGCGCGGCGGACCTGCGAACTCGCCGGCTTCGGTGACAGGCGTGTGGTCGATCCCGATCTCGCCGAGTGGAATTACGGCGACTACGAAGGCGTGACCACCAAGGAAATCCACGCCACCCGTCCGGGTTGGCAGCTTTTCCGCGATGGCTGCCCCAATGGCGAGACCGCGGCGGATGTCGGGGTGAGAGCGGATGCGGTCATCGCCCGGGTCCGTGCCGTCAACGCGACGCTGCTGATCTTTTCCAGCGCGCATTTCCTGAGAGTGTTCGGCGCCCGCTGGCTCGGCCTGCCGCCGGAGGGCGGGACACATTTCGTCCTCGATACGACGAGCATTAGCGTGCTGGGCTATGAGCACGATTTGACGGAACCAGTCATTCGCCGCTGGAATGGCAAGTAGCTGCGGCATCCAGGTTTCAGCAATCCCGATAGCCGCGCCGGCGTTTTCCCGCCGCGCGCTGCTCGATCTCGGCGAGCGCTGCTTCCGGGGTAGGGCAGAGGGAGGAAAGTTGCCGGCCAAATGATCCGATCCGGCCCCAGCGGCGCACGGCGCAGATGCCGCCGAAGAGATCGGTTTCGAATTCCAGTGCATAAAACCGTGCCATGTTGTGGGCGGGGTCCCTGCGTTCCATGTAGATCGGGGAATGTGCTCGTGTCGTCATGAAGAGCAGAGTCGCAATTGCGCTGACTCTCGTCCAACGACAAGTTTGAATCGATCCGAGCCGACCGATTCACGGCGTTCATGGATCGCCGTCGCTCAGCGTAGACGCTTGCCGCTGCGGTCGAAATAGCGCGCCTGGGCGGGGTCGAAGCGCAGACTGACCGTCTCGCCGGGCTTGGCCTGGGTTCGGCGTTTTTCCGCCACCACCACCTCTCCCGAGGAGAGGGTGGCATGGATATAGGCGGTCGAGCCAAGATGCTCGATCACCTCGGCCGAGGCCGTCAAGCCGATACCGTCCTGCTCATCGAGATGTTCGGGACGGATGCCGACGCGGAAAGTATCGCCCGGTTTCAATGTGTCGGTGAGGCGAGGGGAGGGGAGGGAAATGCCGCCAAAGGTGAGCTGGTTGCCATCCGCAGAAACCGTGGCGTTGAAGAAATTCATCCGCGGCGAGCCGATGAAGCCGGCGACGAATTCATTGTCCGGGTCGTCGTAGAGATCGACAGGTGAGCCGATCTGTTCGACCTGTCCGGCGCGCAGCACGACGATCTTGTTGGCCAAAGTCATCGCTTCGGTCTGGTCGTGGGTGACGTAGATGATGGTATTGCCGAGCGTCTGGTGCAGCTTGGCGATCTCGACCCGGGTCTGGACGCGCAGTTCGGCGTCGAGATTGGAAAGCGGCTCGTCGAACAGGAAGACATCCGGGTTGCGGACGATGGCGCGGCCGATGGCAACGCGCTGGCGCTGGCCGCCGGAAAGAGCGGCCGGCTTGCGGTCGAGAAGTGCGGAGAGTTGCAGGATTTCGGCGGCGCGGTTGACCTTGGCATCGATCTCGGCCTTCGGGGCCTTGGCCATGCGCAAGCCAAAACTCATATTCTCGAACACGGTCATGTGCGGATAGAGCGCGTAGGACTGGAAGACCATGGCGACGCCGCGTTCGGATGGTTCGCGATCGTTCATCCGCTGGCCGCCGATCATCAGGTCGCCGCCGGTGATTTCCTCGAGGCCGGCGATCATCCGGAGCAAGGTCGACTTGCCGCAGCCAGATGGGCCGACGAAGACGGTGAACTCACCCTTTTCGATCGCCATCGACACGCCGTGAATCACCTTGGTCGCGCCGAAGGCCTTGGAAACATTCTTCAATTCGATCTGATGCATGGTGCTCAACCCTTGACGGCGCCGGTGGCGATGCCGTTGACGATGCGCCGCTGGAAGACGATGTAGATGATGACGATGGGGGCGGCGGCGATGACGATGCCGGCCATCAGCAGCGGAATATTGGTGGTATATTCGCCCTTCAGCGCCGCGATGCCGACCATCAATGTGCGGTTTTTCTGCAGGACCAGCAGCGAGATCAGCACGTCGTTCCAGCAATAGAGCGTGTTGAGAATGCCGAGCGTGATCAGTGCCGGTTTGCCGAGCGGCAGCATCACATGCCACCAGATCTGGATCAGCTTGGCGCCATCCATGCGCGCCGCCTCCACCAGCTCGCGCGGCAGGCCGGAATAGAAGGCGGTCATCAGGTAGACGCAGAAGGGCAGGAAAAAGGCGGTATAGGAGATGATCAGGCCGATGCGGGTATTGACCAGGTCGAGCGCGATGATGGTGCGGTAGAACGGCACCAGCACGACCTGCACCGGGATCATCAGCGAGGCCAGGATGACCATGAACAGCAGCTTGCGATAGGGAAAGCGCAGCATGGCGAAGGCAAAGCCGGCCAGCGACGAGACGGTCAGCAGCAGTGCCACGGCGCCCGCGGTGCAGATCAGCGAATTCCAGAAATAATCGCCAAGATGCGAGCGACTCCAGGCATTGACGAAATTGTTGAACGTCGGCTCGGTGACCACGGAGAAGCGGTTGAGGATATAGTTCTTGTCCGTCTTCAGCGCATTGTTGATGGCGAAATAGATCGGATAGAGGCAGGAGAGCGCAAGCAGCGCCATCGGGATCGAGGCGATCCGCAGAAGCGTCTTTTCGCGTTTGCCGGTGATTGCCATCGTCGCCTCAGAGATTGGTATTGCGGGACATGATGCGGATCTGCAAGTAGGCGAGGCCCGCCATGACCGCGAAGAGCAGCATGGAAATCGCCGCCGCATAGCCCGGCTGGTTCATCTTGCCCTGTTCGAGCCAGATCAAAAATTCCGGCAGCGCCGTCGAGGTGCCGGGACCGCCGGCGGTCAGTACATAGATCAGGCCGAACATCGAGGTCAGCGCGCCGATCGTGGTGACCACGCCGACGAATTCGATGATTGGCCGCAGCACCGGGATGATCACATGCCACCAGATCTGCAGCGGCTTGGCGCCATCGAGGCGGGCAGCCTCGGTGAGTTCCTTCGGCACGGTCGAAAGACCAGCGAGGAAGATCAGCAGGCTCATGCCGAAGGTCGACCAGAGCTGGACGGAAAACAGCACGAACAGCGCTGTCTTGCCGGAGCCCAGCCAGTCGACGGGGATGAGGCCGATGGCTTTCAGCATGGCATTCAAGCTGCCGTCGAAACGCAGCACCATGTTGAAGATCGAGCCGATGATGACAGAGGAGAGCACGGCCGGGAAGAAATAGACGGCGCGGAAGAATTTGCCGCCCGGCACGCCCTGGTGAATGAGGATGGCAAGGATCATCGGCAGCGCCACCCAGACGGGGAGTGTCGCGATAAGGATCAGCGTGTTTTCCAGGCTGTCGCGGAAAGCAGAGTCATGGGTGATGGCGACATAGTTGCCGAAGCCGATGAAGTTGAACTTGGTCATGCCGTCGCTGTCGAAGAAGGACAGGACGAAACCCCAGCCGAGCGGAAAAATGCGGAATATCGCCACCAGCAGGATTGCCGGAGCGATGAAAAGAAAGGCGATCCGTTTTTCCGCCGCGCTACCCAAAATGGTCATTCCTTGGTTAAGTTAGCCGGCTTATCATTGCAGGCCAGTCTGGTGATCATCCGGTTCTGTTGTCGGACTTTATTCACTATTGATGGCAGTCGTTTTCGGCATACCCCCCTCTGCCCTGCCGGGCATCTCCCCCTCAAGGGGGGAGATTGGCTGGAGGCGGGCTCCCCGCCTCATCCGAGACGTTGAGATCTAGGCAAGTGGCTGCCGCAAGTCGATCTCCCCCCTTGAGGGGGAGATGCCCGGCAGGGCAGAGGGGGGTCGCCGCAACCACAGCCCTTGCGACTACTAACTACCGACTCCTGACTAAGACTTATGCGCCTCAGCCTGCACATCATCCATGCGCTTCACAGCCTCGTCCACCGTCGTCTCACCATTCAGCAACAGCTGGCTCAACCGATGGATTTCTTCCAGTTCCTTCGCCGTCGCATTCGCATGCGCCGTCGGAGCACCCGAAACTGCCATCCATTTCAGGATATCGATCGCCGCCGGGCTCTTGATGCCCTTGGTGTCGACCTTGGAATTGGCCGCGATCGCCCCGGCATCGTTGAAGAAAATCTGCTCCAGTGGCGGCGAGGCCAACAGCTTGGCGAATTCCACCGCAAGCGCCGCATTCGGCGAGGACTTGTTGACACCATAGCCGATGCCGCCGGAGAGCGGGAATTTCGGCTCGCCTTCCTTCTTGTCGGAGGCTACGGTCGGGGAGGGCATGATGAACACGCCGTCATTGTCGGCGCCGAGCATGTCGTCGAACTGCTTCCAGTGGGCGACATCGGAGATCAGACCGATCGTGTTGGCCGCTTCGCCGCGCATGAAGCCTTCATATTCGTCCATGAACTTGGCCGTCGAATTGGCGCCCTGCGGGAACCAGCCGGCCTTGTTGGCGTCGACCCAGCTCTGCAGGATGGCCTTGACCGGTGCATCAGACCATTTCAGCTTGCCAGCGGCAAAATCGGCCTGCTCCTCAGCCGTCCACGATGTCGCGGCGATCGAGGAGAACCAGAATTCGATGCCAAAGCCTTCCTTGTTGCCCATGGCAAAGCAGGGCACCGCGCCCTTGGCCTTGATCGCATCGCAGACCTTGGAAAGTTCTGCCCAAGTGTGCGGCGGCTTGGACGGGTCGAGGCCGGCGTCGGAATAGAGCTTCTTGTTGTAATAGATGACAAAGCCCTGGATGGAGAGCGGGATGGCATAGCTGCCGCTCGCGTCCGAAAACTCTTCCCAGCCGACCAGGTCCTTCTTGATGTCGGCGATCTTGTCGTCGAGCTTCAGCAGCGCGCCGAAACGGGCCTTGGCCTGGGCGCCGCCATTCATCAGGAAGAGGTCGGGGCCGGCATTGGACGAAAGCGCGGTGCCGAGCAGCGTGTAGTACTGGTCATGCGGCTGCATGACATAGTTGATGGTCACGCCGGGATGGGCCGCTTCGAAATCGGTCTTGGCCTTATCGTAATAGGGCTGGGCGAGCGGATCGCCGGACTTCCAGTCCCAGACGGTGATTTCCTGCGCCCAGGCAGGTGCGGCGGCCAGCACGCTGCCGGCCATCAGAAATATTTTCAAGCTCATGCGCATCGGTTTTCCTCCCTTGGAAAAGATGGACGGCGGCAGCTTTTGCGGCCGTCAGAATATCGGCAGGCGCGGATTTTTCGGCGCCGGGCCAAGATCGGCGCGGTCCAGCAACTCGGGCCGCCCCCATTCGGTGCGAGATGTTTCGCTCAGCACCAGGCCGTGCCCCGTCCGATCCGGCGCATAGGCCCAGCCATCGGTGATCTCAATCGGCTGTTCGACGAGATGATCGAAATTCTGGAACGAATATTCGAGCCATTCGACCTCGGGCAGCGCGCAGGCCATGTGCACGCCCATTTCGAGAAAGGTGTTACCCAGGCTGACGGGAATGGCCTTTTCAGCAGCAAACCAGCCGATCTTCATCACGTCACCCACCTGGGCATGCACATTGATGATATCGGCGCCCTCGGCTTCGAGCAGCGCCCGCTTGCCGGAGAGATCGAGATATTCGCCGGAATTGATCTGCGTCCACGGCGCCGAATTGCGCAGCAGGCGAAGGCCTGCAAAGTCGTTGCGCAGGATTGGGTCCTCGACCCAGAGAAGATCGACGCCGGTGGCGCGGATCGCCTCCATTTTCATCAGGGCTTCCTTGGACGACCAGCCCTCGTTGGCGTCGACCATGACTTTTGAACCTGCCGGAATGACCTTCTTCAGCAGCTCGACACGATGCAGGTCGCGGGCAAAATCCTTGTGGCCGACCTTGATCTTGAAGGCGGTATAACCCACGCTCGCCGCATAGGCGAAGAGCGCAGAATAATCTTGGTCGCTGAGGTGGAAATCTAGGCCGGATGCATAGGCGCGCACCTTGTTGCGTGTGCCGCCCAGCAGCCGATAAAGCGGCAGGCCAGCCTCCTTAGCCGCGAGATCCCAGAGCGCGACTTGGATCGCTTCATGGAAAGGCAGCGAGAAAGGCCGCTGGTTGCCGCCGCGCGGCCGCGAGACGCGATGCACCAGCCCGATCGCCGGCTGGCCTTGCAAACCGGGGAAGGCTTCACTGGCGAAAACGCGGCTGATCTCGGCCTGCGCCGGCAGCGGCGTAAAAAGGGTCTGGATAAACCCCAGGCCGACCTGGCCGCTCTCGGAGATCAGTTCCAATGCTGCTACATTCACATCGTCCGCGCGCACCTGGCTATCGCCGATGATGCGATCCCGGGCGAACTGGAAACGAGTGATGCGAAAGGCTTCGATGCGCATGGTTTAGCCGCTTGATAGATTAAAATCTTGAACTGATCGATCAGTTGTCGTATCTAATATGGCAGCAATGGAAATTATGCAAGTGGCGCGCAAGACAAAAATCATCGAACTGATCGACGAACCGATCCCGGCCCAGCGGCTGAGCGATCTCGCCTATGACCGTATCCTGGAAGCTTTGTTCGACAGGAAGGTGCAGGCGGGAGCCTTCGTCTCCCAGGGCGAACTGTCTGAAATCGTTGACGTTCCGGTGGCGCCGCTGCGCGATGCGCTGCGTGTCCTGGAGGCGGAAGGCATCCTCGCCATCCATCCACGATCCGGCATCCAGTTCGTCCGCCCCGGCTTCGAATTAACGCGGTCAACCTATCAATTCCGCTTGATCCTCGAGCGCGCGGCCGTTCGGATCTATGCCGAGCAAGGGGATGAAACTGAGATCAAGGACACCAGCCACCGCCATGCGGTGCTGATCGAGAGGATCGCAGTGCACGGGCTCGGCGAGACGGAGTTGCAGGAGATGGAGGCGCTGGAGAACCTGCTGCATAACGCGGTGATCGGTTCACTGCGCAATCCGCTGATCGAGACGAGCTACCGCCGCATGCATAATTACCTCCGCCTGCTGCGCCTCGACCGCCGCCTGACGGCGCCGATCGTACTGAGGACGCTGAAGGAACATGTGGAGATCATCGAGGCATGCAAGGCGCGGAATGCGGACAGAGCCGAGGCGGCGCTGGATGCGCATTTCCAAGCCGCACTGCAGCGGAGCCTGGGGCTGATTTAGATTGTAGTGATGCGACGTATTCCCAAATCGATTGGTTCCTGCCAATCTGTTGGTGATCACCTTTTTGTTACAACCTAGTTGGAGCCGCGTCGTATGGCTAAGACCAAGAAAAAACTTCTGCCGGAAAATTTCGCGACGCTGCTGAAGGAAGGCAACTCCGATACGATAAAAGCGGTCTTTGAGATTTGCGATGTCGATGCGCGAGGAGGCTATTCCAAGCAAACGGCCTTGGCCTTTGAAGAGCTTCCCGATGACGTTGCACGATGGCTTGTCGAGCAAGGCGCAACCATTTCGGCGGAAGACAATTATGGGGAAACCCCTCTTCATGCACGCGCTGGCAGTTGGCAAGGACGGATTGATGTCCTGCTGGAGCTTGGCGCTGATGTGAATGCTGGTGAAGGCGCGCGAGGTACAGCACTGCACAGGGCGGCCGAGCGCGGAATCGCCGAGAATGTCCGACTGCTGCTGCAGCATGGCGCAAAGGTAGACGCGCTGAATGACGACGGGCTTACGCCACTTGAATATGCTTTTCAGCGGTGCAGCAATGCCGTAATCGAACGTATAGCCGTCGTGGCTGCGATCCTGCTAGACGCTGGAGCGCAGAAGACGCCGCGAATGAAGGAATTCGTTACACGTATCGGAACCGACTTCGAATTTTTTAGAGATCGATTTAGCCGGGAATCTGTGGGCGCAACGAGTGCGGCGCTGGAGCAGCTTTACGCACTGTTCGATGTTCCACCCGTTCCGCGTCGTGCCATGCACGACGGCAAAACACCCATCATCGCCAAGTCGACGAGATGGCAAGACCGCCACCAGGAACTCTGGGATCTTCTGGTGCCGTCAGGCGGAGCCGCTGTCACAGTACAGGGAGAGGTTATCCGCATTTCCGGGCGTATCGCGAATGAGCTGGACGGCAACGGAGGCATGAATTGGGATGCTGACTACAAGAAAATGGCCGATGCGTTTTTGGCGCATATAGGATCTGGCCAACCTTTGTCTGATCCGGAGTTGAAAGAGGCTGCCGCACTTGTCAGCGAGGTCAAACGCAAGGGCGGAGAGCCCCGGCGGCTATGCGAATTGGCAGTCGAGTGGGTGGCGCTGAATAAAACGCCGTTGATGCTCGCTCCGCCATCATACACCCGATAACTGAGTGCCCCTTGTTCTGCGGCCGTCAATTGAACCCGCCTTCGAACTTTGCCTACATCTCCGGAATATTTTCCCGAAAAATCACCTGAATGCGCGGCACGCTGTATTCCAGCGGCGTATCATTGATCGCGCTCAGCAACGTCGCAATCGTCTCGCGCGCCTCCACCCGGGGATTTTGGTCGATGACCGCATCTATCGTTCCCGACAAGAGCAGCGTCTTGGACGTTTCCGTCAGCTCATGGCCGATGAAGATGACGGAATCCTTGCGGCCCATTTCTACCAGCGCCCGGCCGATGCCGGAATTACCGGCGCCGATATTGTAGATGCCGGCGAGGTCCGGGTGGCTTTTCAGCAGCGACAGCGTTTCGTCATAGGCGCGCTGGCGGTCGTCGCGGACTTCGCGCAGTTGCACGACTTCGAGATGCGGGAATTCCTCCGAGATGATGTGGCGGAAGCCCATTTCGCGCTCTTCGTGGCCGCGATAGGAAAGCGAGCCGGCGAAGAGTGCGATCTTGCGCGGCGTGGGCGAGGTCAGCAACCGGCCAAGCAGGTAGCCGCCGAGACGGCCGGCGGCGCGGTTGTCGACGCCGACATAGCGGGTGCGGAGGACGTGATGGATGTCGGAGACGAGCGTGACGATCTTGACGCCGCGTTCGATCAGCTGGTTCATCGCATCGCGCACTGCCGGATGGTCCTGGGCGATCAGCGCCACGCCTTGCGTCGAGCCCTGCAACTCGATCAGCTTCTGTGCCAGTGACTGCGGATTGAAGCCTTCGACGTCATGGATATGGAAATCGACCTGGTCGTTGGCGGAACACTGGCGCTCCAGCTGGCGCCGCAGATGGACGATGAAGGAATTGGTGCCGGTTGGCAGGACGAAATCGAGCTTGGTTCGACCATCGTTGATCGGCTCCATGCTGATGTAACCCAGTCGCCGGGCGGTATCCATGACGATGCTGCGCGTCCGCTCCTTGACGCCGGAGCGATTGTTGAGCACGCGATCCACCGTGGCGCTGGAGACGCCTGCTTCCCGGGCTACATCGATGAGGGTTGAGCGCATTGGTATGACTTGATTCGGTTCGACTGATGTTTAGGGATTAGAGACCGGCTGATATTGCGTGGCAACAAAGGAAACAAGCCTGCCAGCTCGTGCTGACGGGCTGTTGGCGATTTTACACGCCGTGTTCCGATTGCCGAAGGCCGGCTTACCGCCTAGTCACAAAATGATGTATTTTGATTGATATTTGCACTCCTCCAATCATCTCATCTTTGTACTGCGCAAAACGGCAGAAGATCGGCAAATCAGCATGAAAACATCTTTCTGCGTCGCTACGCGCCTGAAAAACAACACTTTTAGCCAAAGATCCTCCCGGTTCCCGTTTTATTGCGTCATAGCTACACCAGATTGTCAATCAAAAATGACACGTACAGAAATCAAAACACATCAATAAATCCGTTGACAACAAATCAAAACACATCAGTATGCGGCACGAAGGGCTGGTGAGGATAAAATTGCCCTCAGGGAGGATTTCCAAGATGATCAGTTTTGACCGCATGTCGCGGCGCGGCTTTCTGTCCGCATCGACAAAATTGGCCGGCGTCACCGCTGCCGTCGGCATTGCCCCGCAGTTCATTCGTCCGGGCCGCGCCTTTGCGGCCGACAAGCTGGCCGATGGCATGGTCGGCGGCCCGACCGGGTTCGATGGCGCCGAGCGTTACCAGTATGGCGCCGACACGCCGGAAGGCCGCGCCATCGAGGCGGCGAAACAGCTCAAGGCCTCCGGCAAGGCCGACAAGATCGTGCTCGGTCTTTCGGATGGCTCGATCGGCCAGCTGACCAAGCCGTTCCCGGCTGGTGCGCCGTCGATCAAGGACCTTTGGGAGAAGGAAACCGGCATCACCATCGAGATCGTCGGCCTGCCGAACGGGCAGGAATTCACCAAGACGATGCAGGATATTTCCACCAAGGGCGGCGCCTACGACATCTACTCGACCGAGTGGAACCGCCTGGGCGACCTCGCCGAAACCGGCGGCATCATGGCGCTCGACGATTTCGTCGCCGCCCACAAGCCGGAATGGGATGACCCCAAGCGTGGCTATGTCAACGGCAAGGCCGGCGTGTCACTGCTCAACCAGTATCGCGGCAAGACCTACGGCGTGTCGCTCGACGGCGACTTTCAGATCTGGAACTACCGCGCCGACCTCTTTAACGACGAGACCGAGAAGAAGAATTTCAAGGCCAAGTACGGCTATGATCTCGCTCCGCCGAAGACCTGGAAGCAGCATGACGAAATCGCTGCCTTCTTCCAGCGCCCGGACCAGAAGATGTACGGCTCGACCGATCTCCGGAACCAGGGCTGGGGCTATACCAACTGGTACCAGCGCTATGTCTCCATGGGCGATCCCAACCAGTTCCTGTTCGCTGACGACGGTTCGCCGCTGATCAATTCGGATGCCGGTTTTGCCGCGACCAAGGAATATGTCGACTCGCTGTCGCATCATTCGCCGGACGCCATCTCCTGGGGCTGGCCGGAACAATATGGCAATTTCGCCGCTGGCGGCGCCGCGATGACCTGCGCCTTCTCCAACCTGCCAAAATTCCTCGACAATGCCGGCAATACCGGCTCCAAGGTCACCGGCAAGATCGGTTCGATGCTGCCGCCCGGGCGCGAGATCAACGGCAAGCTGGTGCGCCGCACCGTGCTCTGGTTCTCGCTCACCGGCATGGTCTCGTCGCAGGCGAAGAACCCGGAAGCCGCTTATCTCTTGCTGCAATGGCTGGGTTCGAGCCGTATCTATTCGTGGATGACGGCCAATCCGGGCGGCTATTTCGACCCCTTCAGCCTCAACGATTTTTCCGATCCGCTCGTGCGCCAGACCTATCACGCCTACCACATGGACGTGGTGCGCGACTCCGTCGCCCGCACGGTGCCGACCATCAACTATCCGGGCGCCACCGCCTTCCACAACGCGCTCGATGAAAACCTGATGGCCGCACTGACCAAGTCGAAGACGGCCGAACAGGCCATGGCCGACACGGAAAAGCAGTGGAAACGCATCGCACGCCGCATCGGCGAAGATAAGCTCAACGAGGCGATCAAGGCCAACAAGGCGGCTTGGCCGACAGTGACTGACCCGATCGCCTGACCCGGAGAGAACCGGTGGGAGTGAGCGGATAACCGCTTGCTCCCACTTCTCCCCCTCGGGGAGAAGTGCCGAGCAAAGCGAGGCGATGAGGGGGCCACCCCACCCGGGAAGCCCCCTCATCCGGCCCTACGGGCCACCTTCGCCCCGAGGGGAGAAGAGGGAACAAGCGCCGACCACCAGCAATTTCTTAGACGCCTTGAGACACTGACTGAACAAATGAACCGCTCACCTCTCTTCGAAATCTTCCGCTACGTGGCGATCGTGCTCGCTGTCGCGGTGACGCTCGTGCCGATCGCCTGGATGGCCTCCATGGCCTTCAAGCCGATCGCCGAATGGTCCGCCGCCGGCTCCGACCTCACCTGGTGGCCGAAGAATCCGACGCTCGACAATTTCCGTTTCCTGTTCGGCAATTCGACCAATGACCTGATCGTCGCGCTCGACAAGACCGCCGCCAAGCCCATTCTGTCCTCGCTGCTCTCGGCCGTGTTCGGCACGCTGATCGCCATGAGCGCCGGCACGGCCGCTGCTTACGGCCTGTCGCGCTTCGGTTCCGGCCAGAACCTGCCGCTGGCGCTGATCCAGCTGCGCCTCTTCCCGCCGATGGCGGTGATGATCCCTGTCATGATCATGTGGGCCTTCCTCGGCCTGATGGACACCTGGTGGGGTCTGGCGCTGATTTATGGCATCGTCACGCTGCCCTTCGCCTTCTGGCTGATGAAGACCTTTTTCGACGATATGCCGCGCGAGATCGAAGATGCGGCGCGTGTCGAAGGCTGCTCGCGTTTCCGCGTCTTCACTCGCATCACCCTGCCGATGATGCGCGCACCACTGGCGAGTTCGGCCCTGTTCGTCTTCATCCTCAACTGGTCGGACTATCTGATCGGCCTGTTGCTGACCAATCGCGACTGGGTGACGATCCCCGTCTATATGAGTTCGCTCTCCTCCTCGATGACCGGCCAGCTCTATGGCGCCAAGGCGGCTCTCGGCCTGATCGCGGCGATCCCGCCCGTCATCATGGGCATTGCCATCCAGAAACATCTGGTGCGTGGTCTGACCTTCGGAGCGCTGAAGCAATGACCGATGCCGTCACCCTTCCGGTCGCTCCGGCGCAGCCTGTCAAGGCCGACAAGGAAAGCCGCCGTCTTGGGTTCCGCCTGACGCTGCCGGCGCAGATCCTGGTTCTGTTCATTTCCGTCTTTCCGCTGCTGATGCAGCTTTATATCTCGATGACCGACTGGTCGCCGCTCGACGGCACCGGCTGGTGGGATGCCTACAAATCCTGGAACACCTTCGCCAACTATACCGACCTCGCAGCGGATGACCGCTTCTGGGACGCGCTTGGCCGCACGGCGCTGGTCATGGTGGTCTGCGTGCCCGCGGAATTCCTGCTCGGCTTCGCCCTGGCGCTGCTGTTCATGGACGATTTCCGCGGCAAGCGGGTGTTCTATTCCATCCTGCTGATGCCGATGATGGTCGTGCCCGCGGTCGCCGGCTATATGTTCTTCATGCTGTTCCAGTCCGGCGGGCCGGTCAACAACATCATCTCGCACCTGACCGGCGCGACCTTCAGCCTCGCCTGGCTTTCCAGCCCCGACTGGGCGCTGGTGGCGGTGATGCTGGCCGATATCTGGCAGTGGACTCCGCTGATGTTCCTCATCCTGCTTGCCGGCCTGTCGGGCGTGCCGGATGATCAGCTCAAGGCCGCCACCCTGCTCGGCGCCTCCTGGCCGCAGCGCTTCCACACCATCATCCTGCCGAAGATGAAGACCATCATCATCATCGCACTGGCGATCCGGGTGATCGAGAATTTCAAGATCTTCGATACGCTCTACATCATGACCGGCGGCGGCCCGGGTGTCGCGACGGAGACGATCTCGGTCTACATCTACAAGATCACCCAGCAGGATCTGATATGGGGCTATGTCGCAGCCATCGCGCTCGCCATCCTCATTGTACTGTCCATCGTGGTCAACATCGCCATCAACCGCATGAACAGAGCGAGGCTGGCTGTATGACCTCGATCCATCTCGAAAACCTGACCAAGAGTTTCGGTGCCTTTCAGGCGCTGAAGACCATGGACCTGAAGATTGCCGACGGCGAGTTCGTGGCGCTGCTCGGCCCTTCCGGCTGCGGCAAGTCAACGACCATGAACATGATCGCCGGCATGGAAGAGCCGACTTCCGGCCGCATCCTGTTCGATGCCCGCGACATGAACGGTGTCGCCATGGGCAGGCGTGGCGTCGGCTTCGTCTTCCAGAACTACGCGATCTTCACGCATATGAATGTTTACGACAATCTCGCCTATGGCCTACGCGTGCGCAAATTGCCGGCCGCGGAAATCGACCGCCGGGTGAAGGCGATTGCCGATTTCCTGCAGCTCGGGCCGCTGCTCAAGCAGCCCTCGGCGAAACTCTCGGTCAACATCCTGCAGCGCCTGGCGATCGGCCGCTCGGCCATCGTCGAACCGGCGATCTTCCTGCTCGACGAGCCCTTGTCGAATGTCGACGCCGCCTTCCGCGCCGTCATGCGCACCGAGCTCAAGCATCTGCAGCGGCAGTTCAAGCAGACCATGGTCTATGTCACGCATGACCAACTCGAAGCCATGACCATGGCCGACCGCATCGCCGTGATGGACCATGGCGTGATGCTGCAGGCCGGCGCCCCGGTCGAGGTCTACAACAATCCGAACAACACGTTCGTGGCCGGCTTTCTCGGTTCGCCGGGCATGAACCTGATCAAGGCGGAACTGATCGAGAAGGCCGACGGCATCCATGCCGAACTCGGTGATTTCGGGACGTCCGAAGCGTTGGACGCAGCGTTGACCCGGGCGGCGAAAAAGGCTGCGAACCGCTCGGTATTCTATGGCTTCCGGCCGGAGCAGGCATCGCTTGCCGCAAGCGAAACCGGCCTGCCGGTGTTCTTCGTCGAGCGCATCGGCGCCCGCACCATCGTGCATCTCGGCCGCAACAAGGCGACGATCAAGGTCGTGCTCGACAATGACAACGGCCTCGAAGCCGGCATGAAGGCCAAGCTGACGGTCAATCCCGGCTCGGTCAGGCTCTTCGATGCCGAAACCGGCCGCGCGATCAGGGAGGCTTGAGCATGGCTGGTATCACGTTCCGCAATGTCAGCAAGCGTTTCGGCGACACGGTTGCCGTCAACAATGTCTCCTTCGACATCCGGGATAACGAGTTCTTCTGCCTGTTCGGCCCGCCACTCTCGGGTAAATCGACCATCCTGAAGATGATCCTCGGCCTGGAAACGCCCGACAGCGGCGAAATCCTGCTCGGCGGCAAGCCGGTCAACGCTATCGGTCCGGCCGAGCGCAATGTCGCCATGGTCTTCCAGAACCTGGCGCTCTTTCCGCATATGAAGGCGCTCGACAATGTCCGCTTTCCGCTCGTCGAGCGGAAGGTGCCGGAAGACAAGATCAAGGCGCGCGTCGCCGAAGTGTCGGAAAAGCTGCATATCGGCCATCTCCTGCACAAGCTGCCGGCGCATCTCTCCGGTGGCGAACGGCAACGCGTCGCCATTGCCCGTGCGCTCGTGCGCGATCCCGCCGCCTATCTGATGGACGATCCGATCTCGGCCTTGGACGCCCGGCTGCGCGAGGAAACCCGCGTCGAGCTGAAGCGCATCCAGCGCGAGCTCGGCCATACAATGGTCTATGTCACCCACGACCAGGAAGAGGCGATGTCGATCGCCGACCGCATAGCGATCCTGGAAGAGGGCAGCATCCGCCAGACCGGCCAGCCGTCGGAAATCTACGACCATCCCGCCAGCCAATATGTCGCGCGCCTCCTCGGCTCCCCAGCAATCAATCTGCTCGACCTCGTCGGTACGACGGCGGGGGAGGGGACAATCCAGCTGGGCAGCGTGCCGGATGGCGCCAGCGGCATCGGCATCCGCCCGGAGGATCTGAAGGCCGAGCCCTGGGGCGAGGGCAGGACCGGTGCGCCAGCCACGGTCTATGAAGTCGAACCACTCGGCGGCTTCACCGTCGTCACGCTTTCGGCCGGTGACAAAAAGCTCAGGTCGCTGATGCGCGGCCAGCCGCAGATTGCCGTGGACTCCAAGGTCGCCCTGACCTGCGATCCGCGCCACGTGCATTTTTTCAAGCCGGACGGACAGGTGCTCGCGCCCGCCACAGCCGGAGCATAGGGAGGAGGAGAACATGGCAGACGCCAAGGGTTTCAAGCCGGATGTCGACGTCCGGGTCAGGGAATACAGGATCGGCGCGATCGGCGCCGGCATGATCATGGCCGAGTGCCATCTCGCCGCCTATAAGGAAGCAGGTTTCCCGGTCGTGGCGATCGCCTCGCGCACCAGGGCCAATGCCGCCAAGGTGGCCGTGCGCTGGGGCATCCCGAAGGTCCACGACACGCCGGAAGAACTGATCAAGGACACCAATGTCGACATCGTCGACCTGGCTTTCCCGCCGGACCAGCAGCCGGCTTTGATCCGCGCTGCGCTGAAGGAGCCGCACATCAAGGCTATCCTGGCGCAGAAGCCGCTGGCGCTGTCGCTCGACGAAGCCAGGAAGCTGCGCGACGAAGCCAAGGCCGCCGGCAAGATCCTGTCGGTCAACCAGAACATGCGCTACGACCAGTCGATGCAGGTGCTGAAGCAGATCCTCGACAAGGGCGAGCTCGGCGATATCGTCATGGCAACGATCGACATGCGCGCGATCCCGCACTGGCAGACATTCCTCGAAGAATTCGACCGGCTGACGCTGTCGAACATGAGCGTCCATCATCTCGACGTGCTGCGCTTCCTGTTCGGCGATCCCGAAGAAATCTACTGCGCCACCCGCACCGATCCGCGCACAAAGTTCAAGCACAAGGACGGCATCACCGTCTCGACTATCAAGTTTCCCGGCAACGTGCTGGCCGTGTCGATGGAAGACGTCTGGGCCGGCCCGCGCGAGGAAGGCTTCGATAGCGAGTTCTATATCCACTGGCGCGTCGAGGGCACCGATGGCGTGGCGCATGGCTCGATCGGCTGGCCGAATGGCGCCGCTTCGACGCTCACCTATGCCTCGAAGAAAACCACGGGCGGCAAATGGGTCACGCCGACCTGGGAGACGATGTGGTTCCCGCATGCCTTCATCGGCGTGATGGAGCAGCTGCAATATGCCGTCAAAAGCGGCACGACACCGGTGCTCAACGTCGCCGACAACGTCAAGACCATGGCGCTCGTCGAAGCGGGCTATCGCTCCATGGACGAGGGCCGGGCCATCAAACTTTCCGAAATCGCAATCTGAGACATCATAAAGGGAGGATTACCGCCATGATGCAGACTGGTATTTTCACCGCCTATTTCCCCTACACGCTGAAGGAAACCGCCGAAAAGATCCGCGGGCTGAACTTCAACACCGTCCAGCTCGACATGCACTTTAGGGATATCGACCTCAGCGCCGGCCAGATCACGCCGGAGAAGTGCAAGACGATCCGCGACACGTTCCGCGACCACAACCTGCCGATCTGCTGCATTTCCGGCTATACCAACATCATCCATCCGGACAAGGAAGAGCGCGCCCGCCGCGTCGGCTACCTCAAGGAAATCATCAAGCACGCCCAATATCTCGGCACGCCCTATGTGATCTCCGAAACCGGCACCTACAACACCGAATCCGACTGGGTACACCACCCGAAGAACAAGACGGAAGAGGGTTTCGAGGAATGCCGCAAGGTCATCGCCGACCTCTCGCAGTTCGCCTATGACCACGGCGCGATGTTCCTGCTCGAAACCTATGTCAACAATGTCGTCGGCTCGGTCGAAGAGACGGTCAAGATGTTCGCCCAAGTTGATCATCCCGGTCTCGGCCTGCTGATGGACCCGACCAACTATTTCGAGACCCACAATATCGACGACATGGACAAGATCCTGCACCAGGTGTTCGACACGCTGCAGGACAAGATCAAGATCGGCCATGCCAAGGACGTCAAGCGCTCCGGCACAGACAAGACCGAGAAGCATGCCGATATCGGTGATGCGGACGCGTCCGAAAGCCATACGTTCCGCGGCGTCGGCGAAATCGAACTGCCAGCTCCGGGGTTGGGCTCGCTGAACTATGATCTTTATCTGAAGCTGCTGTCGAAGAAGCACCCGAACATTCCGGTGATCATCGAGCACCTGGAAGAGTCTGATGTGCCGCGCGCCAAGCAGTTTTTGGATGGCAAGCTGCGGGCGAACGGGCTCTAAGGGTAGCGGGGGAGTTTGTGATACCCCCCTCTGTCCTGCCGGACATCTCCCCCTCAAGGGGGGAGATTGGCCAGTGGCATGCTTGGTGCCACAATCATATGCTGAGCCAAGGTTTGGAGCAGAATTGGACGGTAGTTTGAGGCGCGACAGTGCCCCATCCAATCTCCCCCCTTGAGGGGGAGATGCCCGGCAGGGCAGAGGGGGGTGCCTTTGTGATGCCGTCAAATGGAATGAAATACTGGGCGGCCGGACACAAATCTGACCGCCCGCCTGGACAACAGGTTCACAAGGAAGTTGAGACATGGTGGAGTTATACGGCGGCCAGAGATCGCGGCGTGATCTTGCGGCCCATGCGGGATCGTTTTCGCAATTTGCCGGCGTGCGGCTGATGACGCTCGGCGACGGGGTCGAGCGCGGCATCCGCATGCTGGAATTCAGGAGCGGCACCGGGCTCAGATTCACCGTGCTGATCGACCGTGCCTTCGACATTGCCGAATGCGACTATCGCGGCATGGCGATCGGCTGGAATTCGCCGTCCGGTTTCAAGCATCCGGGCCTGCTCGAATATGAAGGCGAGGGCGGCCTGGCCTGGATGCGAGCCTTTTCCGGCCTGATGATCACCTGCGGCCTAGACCATATTCTCTTCATGTATGACGAGCCGGCCGGGCATTTCGTCTATGGGCCGCGCAAGACGGTCAGCCATTCGCTGCATGGCCGCGTCGCGACGATCCCCGCGACCCTCAACGGCTATGGCGAGCGCTGGGACGGCGACGAATTGTATCTCTGGGCCGAAGGTTCTGTCATGCAGGGCACGGTATTCGGCGAGCATCTGGAAATGATCCGCCGCATAGAGATCAAGGCCGGCACCAACGACATCAGGATTTCCGACCGCGTCATCAATCGCGGCTTCTACCGCACGCCGCACATGTTCTGCTACCACATCAATGTCGGCCACCCGGTGCTGGCCGAAGGCTCGCGCTATGTCGCGCCGGTCAAGGACGTGGTCTGGGCTGCCCATGCGGGCGCCGATTATCGCAAGCAAGGTGTCGGCTATCGCAGCATGCCGAAGCCGCGGCTCAATTTCCATGAACAGGTCTGGCAGCACGAAATGGCGACCGAAGCCAATGGCGAAGTGCCGGTCATGCTGGTCAACGACGCGCTGGGCATCGGCTTCGAGGTCATCACCCACAAGGACCAGTTCCCCTGCATGTATGAATGGCAGAACCTGCAGTCCGGACAGTACGCGCTCGGCATCGAGCCCTCGACCAATCACGTGTTCGGCAAGAAATATGCCGACGAGCATGGCGAGCTGATCTGGCTCGAACATGGCGACGAGCGCCACTACGACACCGTCTTCCGCATCCTCGGCAGCAAGGAGGATATTGTTCGGGAAGAGAAGCGCATCCGCGCACTCTCCTCCCAGCCAGACGAGGACTATCCCGAGCCGTCGGGCAAGCATCTGCCGATCGGAGGCAGGGTATGATCGACATGACCGGCAAGACGATCCTCTACACCGGCGGCGCTGGTGGCCTGGGGCTCGAGACCACCATGCATTTCCTCGATGCCGGCGCCCGTGTCGTCGTCATCGACCGCGACCGGGCGAAAATGAAGGCGCTGGCCGAGGCCGCAAAGGCCCATCACGCGGAAAAGCTGCTGATCGTCGATTTCGATCTCTCCGACCTTTCGGGCCTGCGTATCAAGCTGGCCGAGATCCAGGCCTCGTTCGGCGGCTTCGACGTGGTGATCAACAATGCTGCCATCTATCCCTCCAAGCCTTTCGAGGAATTCACCGTCGAGGAGCACCAAGCGGTGCAGCGCATCAATGTCGATGCCGGCATTGTCTGCGTGCAGGCGGCGCTGCCGCATATGAAGACGAACAATTGGGGCCGGATCATCAACATCGCCAGCGTCACCTTCTACGGTGGCTGGGCGCTGCTGGCACCCTACGTCCAGTCGAAAGGTGCGCTTGTGGGTCTGGCGCGCGCCTGGGCGCGGGAATTCGGCCCCTTCGGCATCACCGCCAATGCGGTCTCGCCGGGTGCCTTTCCGACCGATGCCGAAAAGATCCATCCGGACCCGGAAGGCTACACCAAACATGTGCTCGACCATCAGGCCGTCAAATTCCGCGGCAGCCCTGCCGACATCGCCAATGCGCTGATGTTCCTCGCCTCCGACAACGCCCGCTTCATTACCGGCCAGACGCTGAATGTCGACGGCGGCTGGATCATGCATTGAATTTTTGAAACAAGGACGAAGATTATGGGAATTCTGACTGGCTATCGCGTGCTGGATTGCTCGATCGCCATGGCCGGGCCGTTTGCCGCGCAGCGGCTGGGCGATCTCGGTGCCGATGTGGTCAAAGTCGAGCCGGTGACCGGCGAGTGGCAGCGGCATGTCGCCGCCGGCGGCGCCACCGGCAACAAGGTCAACGTCTCCTTCCTGTCGCTCAACCGCAACAAGCGCTCGCTGGCCATCGACCTCAAAAACCCCGAGGGCAAGCAGGTGCTGCTCGACCTCGTCAAGACCGCAGACGTCTTCCTGCAGAACTACCGCCCGGGCGTCGCCCAGCGGCTGGGCGTAGACTATGAATCGCTTAGCAAGATCAACCCGAAGATCATCTATGTCTCGATGTCGGGCTACGGCGAATCCGGCCCCTATATGAACTGGCCGGGCCAGGACCTCGTGCTGCAGGGCCTTTCCGGCGCCATGCTCTCCGCCGGTCGCGAAGGCGAGCCACCAACGGCCGCGGGGCAATATCTGGTCGACGCGATTACCGCCTACACCGCCTTCGAGGGCGTGCTGGCAGCACTTCTGCATCGCGAGCGCACGGGCGAAGGCCAGCTCGTGCAGGTCAACATGCTCGATGCGATCACCACGATCCAGATGCAGGAACTGTCCGTGCATACGGTCGGCGGTAAACAGCAGAAGCGCTCGGCCGAGCCGCACGCGCATGTCTTCATCCGCGCACCCTATGGCGCCTTTGCTACCACCGACGGCTTTATCATCATTGCCTTCCCCAAGCTCAAGACGCTGGGCGAGGTCATCGGCGAGGACAGCTTCCTCACCATGAGTGACGAGGTCGACACCTGGACCAAGCGCGACGAGATTTTTGCCAAGACCCGTGACAAGATCAAGACCAAGAGCACGGCTGAATGGCTCGCAGCGCTGCGGACCGCTGACATCTGGTGCGGTCCGGTCTACGGTTATGCCGATCTGGTCAAGGACCCGCAGATCGTCCACAACGGCACTTTCGTCGAATATGACCATCCGACCGAAGGCCATGTGAAGACGCCGGGCTTCCCGATCAAGTTCTCCAAGACGCCTTCGACCGTCGATCGCGGCGCGCCGCAGACCGGCGAGCACACCGTCGATATCCTGCACGAGGCGGGCTATGACAAAGCGGCGATCGAGAAACTCCAGGCATCGGGCGCCGTCGGCGTGCTGAAGGCGTAATCATGCGGCAATACAAAGCTCTGACCTGGGACCACCCACGTGGTTACAACGCGCTTGCCGCCGCCTCGGATAAGGCGCGGGCCGAGGGGCTGGTCGGCATCGCCTGGGACAAGCAGTCGCTCGAAGGCTTCGAATCCCACCCGATCGCCGACCTCTGCGCCCGCTATGATCTCGTCGTGCTCGACCACCCGCATGTCGGCGAGGCGGTGGCGCAGGCCTGCCTGCGGCCGCTGGAGGAAGTGTTCGGCATCGACATGCTGGAAGAGATCGGCCGCGCCACGATCGGCCCTTGCTTGAAAAGCTATCGCTATGCCGGCGCACACTGGGCGCTGCCACTCGATGCTGCGACACAGGTGATGGCGACACGACCTGATCTGATCGAGGGCGAGGCGCCGGAAACGTGGGATGAGGTCGAGGACCTGTCGGCCTCCACCGGCAAAGTGGCGCTGTCGCTCGCCGGCCCGCATGCCGCCCTGAGTTTCCTGTCGATCTGCGCTGCCTTCGGGGAAGACGCAGGGCCGGAGGGCAATGTCAATCTGATTACCGAGGACACCGGCATCCGCGTCTTCGAACTGATGCAGCGGCTCGCCAACAAGAGCCCGATGGGTGTCAGGGCGCTCAACCCGATCGGCATTCTCGGCCACATGGCAAGAAATGATGACGTGGCGCTCTGCCCGCTGATCTACGGCTATGTGAATTATTCCGCCCCGGAAAACGGCCATCGCGTCGCCTTCCGCAATGCACCGCGCGACACGCACGCCGGCCGGCCGGGCTCGACGCTCGGCGGCACCGGCATCGGCATCTCCAAGCGTTGTGAGATCACGCCGGAGCTCAAGCAGCACCTGCTCTGGCTGATGGGCGAGGATGCGCAGGCGAATTTCATCCCCAGCCATGACGGCCAGCCGTCGCGGCGCTCGGCCTGGCATTATCCTGCGGTCAACGAACGCTGGGGCAATTTCTACGCCGACACCGCCGATACGCTGGAAGCGGCCTATGTCCGGCCACGCTTCGACGGCTATATTGCCTTCCAGATCAAGGCGTCGGCCTTCCTGCGAGACGCTCTCGACAACCATATGCCGGCGCGCGAGACGGTGCAGGCACTCAATACGCTCTACCGCACCAGCCTGCCGAAGATTTGAGGAGTGGTCGCATGACCGAAGATATCCGTTTCGAGATCGAAGACGACATCGCCGTCATCACGCTCAACCGGCCGCAAAAGCTCAATGCCGTAACGCCGGAAATGGCCGACGCCATCGTCGAGGCAGTTCAGACCTGCAATGACAGCGACACGATCCGCTGCGTCATCGTCACCGGCGCCGGCGAGCGCGCGTTCTGCGCCGGTTCCGACATCAAGGAGCTCGACACCTACGAAACGCCCTGGGAATTCCGCAACCGGCCTGACTATTGCGACGCCATCCGCGCGCTGCTGAAACCCACCATCTGCGCCGTCAACGGCTATGCCTTCGGCGGTGGCCTGGAGACCTCGCTCTCCTGCGATATCCGCATCGCGTCGGAAAACGCCCAGTTCGCCGCGCCCGAAATCAAGCTCGGCTGGATCGGCGGCGGCGGCATGGCGGCGCAGCTGGCGCATTCGATCGGCATGTCGAACGCCGCCCTGATGATCATGACCGGCGACCCGATCCCGGCATCCAAGGCACTTGCCTGGGGCCTAGTGAGCGATGTCGTGCCCTCCGCCGAACTGATGGACAAAGCCCGCTCGATCGCCAAGACCATCGCCTCGCGCGCACCCATCGCCGCCGAGACGGCGAAGGCCAATCTCAAGGCCGCACACGCAATGCCTTTGGAAAAGGCGATCGAATACGAGCGCGATCTACAGACAATCTGCTTTGCGACCGCTGACGCGGCCGAGGGCAGGGCGGCGTTTAAGGAAAAGCGCCAGCCGGTATTCCGGCGGCGGTAAGGCTCGTCATCCATCCTCACGCCAACTTGCGACCGGCGACCCCACATGGAATTGCCGGCACCTAGCAGCATTGCCTATCTGTTTCTAGAAAAAACTTGTAATATAGTGTCTCTCATGAGAGACACTATATTATGAGCCATTACGAGGTCATCGCTTTTGAAACGGCGGACGGAAAATCCCCGTTTCAGGATTGGTATGACGGCATCAAAGACAACAAGGCAAAGATCATCATTCTTGCCAGGCTTGGGCGAGCAGCCGAAGGCAACTTTGGGGATTGGAAATCGATCATTGGTGCCAAGGGTTTATTCGAGATGCGCATTCCATACGGTCAGGGATTTCGCGTTTATTACTCAGTGATGGATGGGAAAATCGTGCTGTTGCTGGCAGGTTCGACGAAGCACGATCAGGATCGAGCCATCGCGAAGGCTCGGGAATATCTTGAGGAAGCAAACAGGAGGCTAAAGTCATGACCCGTCTTGGTAGACCGTTTGATTTCAGCTCACGTGACGAATTGCTGCGCGATCCTGAGAACGCAGCTCTCTATCTGGCGGAGTTCCTTGAAAGCGGTGATATGAAGCTATTCCAGGAGGGTCTGCGTCATGTGGCAAAGGCTCAGGAGGGCGGCGTCCGCGCGGTCGCCGAGCAGGCAGATCTCGGCAGGGCCAATCTCTATAAGGCCTTGTCAAGAAGCGGTAACCCGCAAATGGTTACTGTCAGCAAGATGCTGGCCGCTTTGGGCCTCAAACTCACAGTTGCGCCGACGCACGAGGAAACCTGAGCACAGCGCGCTGTCGGCGCACCGATAACACCCATTTTGATCGGGCCTCATCGCATTCATGCGTTCGTTGAGTGAAGCGGCTTACCCACCCGCCCTTCAGCTCACTGCGCCGTCAACGTCGGCGCCCAGCGGAAATGGTCGCCGTCAGCCTCGACATGGCCGACGCCTGGGAAAGGGAAGTGCGGCGTGAACACCATTTCCTGGCTTTTCGCCAGTCGATTCAGGATCTTCAGCCGGCTCTTTTCCGCCTTCGCGTGATCACCATCGAAGGCAACGTCCCATTTCGGCTCGGCGAGCGAAACAACCGAGCTATGCACGGTGTCGCCGATGTCGATCAGCTTCTCCTTGCCCGAAACGATCTGGTAGCCGACATGGCCCGGCGTATGGCCGGGCAGGGCGACAGAGGTGATGCCGGGCACCACTTCCGCGCCGGCCTTGAACGGCTTGACCTTGTCCGAAATCGCCTTGACCAGATCGGCTATGTTGCTCTGGCCCTGAAGATATTTCCACTCGGCGCGCGACATGCGGATCGTGGCGTTCGGGAAAGCGAGCTTACCATCCTTGACGAGGCCGCCGACATGGTCGGGATGCGAATGGGTGATCAGGATATCCGTCACCGCTTCGGGCTTGGTGCCGGAAAGTGCGAGGCTCTGCTGCAGGGCGCCACCGATACCGGTATCGATCAGCACGACCCGCTTGTCGGACTTGACCAGCAGCGCATCGACACTGAGCGTCACCACATTGGTCGGCTCGCCGGCGGCTTTCAGCAGATCGGCCACGGCCTCCGGCTTCTGCCCGACACCAAACGTCTTGCCGTCATTGGCAGGGGTGAACTGCGCATCATGAAGGGAAACGAGATCGAGCGAGCCGACCTTGAAAGCCTTGGCTTCCGGCTGCTGCGCCGGCATCTGGGCGTAGGCTATGCCCTGGAAAGCGAGAAAACCAAGGGCTGCGGCAAGGGCGAGAGAGGGCTTGAACGCGGACATACGGGTTCGTCCTTTCGATCGAGGGAGCCAGATGTGTTGCGATAAACTTATGAAGCTACGAAAAGCTAGATATCACAGCGGGTTCGGCCCCGCCATCCTACTCACTTGATTGTGAAAATCCCTGTGACGTCAGCGACGGTCAGGGCAGAGGCAATGAGCTTCATAGTCTCCATGCTATGAGTCAAACAGGCGCACTCTCGACAAATGGCGGTTCAGTTGTTGTTCGTAGCTGCGCAAGAACCGACAGAGCAGCGCAGGGAGTTGTTTTTCAAGGCTCGTTGGTGCCCGTTTGAATATCAGAGCTGTGAAAACGCGTTTACGGGCTTCATATGCGCTCCAAGATTGGCAAATCTGCCAAACTGCCGTCCACCTTCCACCACCCCCGTCCGAACTCCTTCAGCTCGTCTGGCGTTTTGAATAGAAACTTGCCCCAAGTGCGAAATTCGACTGGGGGCAGTCCCGGCCGCGTCGGCAGTGTGCTGATAATCCTGTTGCGCAGGGCAAAGGTATCACAAACCACAAGAACCCGCGCTGGCTTCCCCCCTTGTTCGACGCCTACCGCTTCATCCAATGTGTTGCCCATAGCATTCAACACATAAGATTCGAGCTGCTCAATCGGGTGCATCGAGCCGCTCTCGCTGTCTTGGCTGCAAAACACTTCGACGATGTAGACACGGCGGTTTCCGGCGGGGTCACGCATGTCGAGAACGGCGTCTGCGTTCGGCGTTCTGTCGAGGAGCTGAAGGCGCGTGCGGGAAGATTCCATGCCGGTCCGGAACTCTGGCACGGCCTGCCCCGTTTGCCGCGCCCAGGCGTCGGCCGCTATCAGCGTGGAAACCGTCAACGTGTGGTGTGCGATATGCGCCACCGAGAGCTTGCTGCTGTCTGGAACCGTCACCGGCTCCCCGGTCGCGTCCTCAATCAGGCGAGCGCCGGACCTGGAAAGCCAGTGTATATCGGGCAGACGGTCCGCGGTCGGTCCGAGGCGGAATTCTTGCCGCATGACATATCCGGCCGTCACCAGCTCGCCCAGGCGAAACTGCACGGTCTGTTGATCCCCGGCTACGGTATCGAGCAGCTGCGCCATGGTGAGAAAGCGATATCGCGCCAGGCAGTCTAAGATGCGGTCGGCTACGATGCTGGTACTAATCAAGTTCACGGCTGAACGTCTCCAACGGCGTTGCGGTTGCTCCGGCCGATCCGGATGGCGGTTCATCCTCAATCGGCCGGTCGTAGCGGTATTGGAGCATTTTGAGAACAATCTTCTCGCTGTCCAGCATCTCATGCTCATGCCCGTCACTGCAGAATGTGTCTGCAAAAGGCACGTGGACCCCGAACCCCATTTCGCGTAAATCGCTGCTATCGATACCGCACCATTTCACTATCGCCGGGACCATTGGCCTGCCGCCGATAGTGAGAACACCTCCGTTCGCTAGAACCGCGTTTTGCACGTCCCATTCACCACAACAGCCCACCAACAATCAACCAAGCCAACTCGCCAGACATTTCCCTCATGGATAGTATTTTCATCCAAATACAATCTAAGAATTTAGCCAGGATAAAATTGACAAATATACGAATTGGGCGCTGTTGAACACGGAATCGTCGTCTTTCCGGATCATGTTGCAAACATACACACCATTGGAATCACAGCGTGAGCAGCGATACGTCAGTTCGCGCGGCGAGGCATTCGGCTTCGCGTGCGCATGTCCATGCAGCGGGCTGGGGCAGGGGCCTCTATACGCTGGTCAGAATCACCGTCATGGCCTTCCGCCACCCCTGGCAGTCGGGTTTCGCCATCGGCGCCACGCTGGTCGCCTCAACTTTCYAGCTGATGATCCCGCGGCTCCTCGGCCATGCCGTCGACCAGACGCAGGGCGTGATAGCCGGCGGCGCGGCGGGGCAGGCAGCTGAGGCCGCGTTGCTGACCACGGCGCTGCTGCTGCTCGGCGCGAGCGTGCTGCGCGGCCTGTTCACCATGGTGCAGAACTATTACAGCGAGGCGGTCGGCCACCATATCGGCTACGAGCTCAGGCTCGCCTGTTATGAGAAGATCCAGCGGCTGTCCTTCAGCTTTCACGACACCGTGCATTCCGGCGACCTGATCACGGTGGGACTGCTCGATCTCGAAGGTGTGCGGATGTATTTCTCCACCGCGCTGGTCCGGACGATCCTGCTCTCCATCCTGATCGGCATCGGCGCCTATATGCTGTTGACCACCGACCTGGTGCTCGGCTTGCTGGCGCTGAGCTTCGTGCCCTTCGTCGCCTGGCGGTCATCCATCACCCAGCTCCGGCTGCGCGCCACCTGGCTCGACCTGCAGGAACGGCTCTCGGTGCTGACCCGGGTGATGGAAGAAAATCTCGGCGGCATCCGGGTCGTCCGCGCCTTTGCCGCACAGGCTCACGAACTTGAGAAATTCGAGGCGGCGTCGAAACACGCGCTATCGCTGGCGCATGACCGCGTCGGCATCCGCGTTGCCAATACCAGCGCCATGACCTTCTCCTTCTTCGCAGCCATGGGTCTGGTGGTCTGGGTCGGCGGCGGTAAGGTCGTGGCGGGCGAGATCACCGTCGGCACGCTCGCATCGTTCCTGACCTTCATGACCATCCTGCAAATGCCGGTGCGGCAGCTCGGGCTGATGGTCAACGCCTTCGCCCGCGCGTCAACCTGCGGCACGCGTCTGTTCAATCTGCTCGATCTGGAAATCGCCGTCCGCGACGCGCCTGATGCGAACGACCTGAAGGTCGGCGAGGGGACCTTGCGCTTCGAACATGTCGATTTTGCTTATCCGAGCGCCGACCAGCGCCCAGTGTTGAAAGACCTGAGCTTCGAGGCACGGCGAGGCGAGACGATCGGCATTGTCGGCCCACCCGGCAGCGRCAAGTCGACCATCGCGCATCTGATCCCACGCTTCTACGACGCCACCGGTGGCCGGATCACCATAGACGGGCAGGATATCCGCGACGTGACGCTGAAGTCGTTGCGTCGGTCGGTCGCCGTGGTGCAGCAGGATTCCTTCCTGTTCACCACCACGATCGAAAACAACATCGCCTATGGCGACCCCTGGGCGAAGGAGCCGCGTATCGAGCGCGCCAGCGAAAGTGCCCAGCTGCACAATTACGTCCTTGGCCTTCCGACCGGTTACGGCACCGTGGTCGGCGAGCGCGGCGTGTCGCTCTCCGGCGGCCAGCGCCAGCGCCTGTCGATCGCCCGCGCCCTGATGCTGAAACCGGCGGTGATGGTGTTCGACGATTCGACGGCGGCGATCGACGCGGCCACCGAACAACGCATCCGCGCCGCGATGCGCAAATATGCCGCCGACCGCGTGACGATCATCGTCGCCCATCGGCTGAGCTCCTTGATGCATGCCGACCAGATCCTGTTCGTCGAGGATGGCCGCATTGTCGAGCGCGGCACGCATGACGAATTGCTGGCCGCCGGCGGCCGCTACCGGGCGCTTTACGATCTGCAAGTGCGGCCCGGCGACGACGCCTTGAGCGCTTAAGGCAAGGGGGAAGGGACCAGCATGGCCGAGGAACAGGAAACCGAACGCAGCGATGTCCGCGAGGACGGCCGCCGCCCGCCTCGCGCGGTGGTCGGCTCGCACCGCATCGAAGAGGAGATATTCGGCAACGCGTTCGACAGCAATATCGTCAAGCGCATCTGGGCCTTCGTCAGCCCCTACAGGCGACAGGTGGCCTGGTCGGTGGTCGCCGTGCTCACCTTCACGGCGATGCAGCTCCTGATCCCGCTGATCATCCGCTATGCGATCGACCACGGCATGCGGCCGGGGGGCGACCACAGGACGCTCACCTATGCGGCGATAGCCTTTGGGGTGGCGATCCTGATCAATTATGCCGCAAGCTATGCCCAGGAAACGCTGGTTGGCGGCGTTGCCGAAGAGGTACTGTTCGACATCCGCAAGGCAATGTTTGCCCATCTGCAGCGCGTCTCGCTGTCTTTCATGGACAAGACCGAGGTCGGCCGGCTGATGTCGCGGCTGCAAGGCGATGTCAATTCGATGCAGGAATTCCTCGAAACTTCGGTGCTTTCGGTCGGCGACATCACCCTGCTGATCGGCATCGTCTTCGTCATGCTGTCGCTCGACTTCAAGCTCGGGCTTTTGACACTCTCCGTGCTGCCGGTCCTGTTCGTCGTCCGCCTGTTCTGGCTACCCCTGGCGCGCAAATCGTTCATGGCAGCACACGAGACCAATTCGGTCGCCAATGGCGCACTGGCGGAAGCCATCCATGGCGTCCGCGCCGTGCAGAGCATGCATCGGCAGGAGGTCAACTTCACCCTTTACGATGACAAAGCGCATGCCAATCTCCGCGCCCATCTCACGGCAGCGCGCTATGCGCAGGTCATGGTGCCGATCGTCGACACGCTGACTGGCGTCGCCATGGCGCTGGTGATCGTCATCGGCGGCGCGCGCGTCCTCGGACAGGCTCTCGACGTCGGCGTGCTGGTCGCCTTCCTGTTCTATATCCAGCGCTTCTTCGACCCGATCCGGTCGCTGACGCTGCAATATTCGGTGATGCAGCGCGCCATGGCCTCGGGCCATCGGCTGACCGAAGTGCTGGATGTGCCGATCAGCGTCAAGGATGCGCCGGATGCCAAGCCGCTGTCGCGCGACATGGACGGCTCCGTCGAGTTCAAGGATGTTGTCTTCGGCTACGACCCCGCACATCCGATCCTCAAGCATGTCAGTTTTCGGGTGAATCCGGGAGAAACTGTGGCACTTGTCGGGCCGACAGGCTCGGGCAAGTCGAGCTGCATGTCGCTGATCCACCGTTTCTACGATGTGCAGCAGGGCGAGGTCCTGGTCGGCGGACATGACGTGCGCGATGTCACGCAGGATTCACTCGGCGAGCAGATCGCCATGGTGCTGCAGGAGCCGTTCCTGTTCACCGGCACAGTGTTCGAGAACATCCGTTACCACAAGGCGGATGCGACGCGCGATCAGGTGATCGAGGCGGCCAAGGCAGTTGGCGCACACGACTTCATCATGCGCCTGCCCGAGGGCTATGACAGCATGCTTGGCGAGCGCGGCGGCAATCTTTCGCTCGGCCAGAGGCAACTGCTGAGCTTCGCCCGCGCGCTGGTCGCCGACGCGAAGATCCTCGTGCTCGACGAGGCGACGGCGAATATCGACAGCTATACGGAAATGCTGATCCAGAAGGCGCTGGTCAAGCTGCTCGAAAGCCGCACCGGCCTGGTGATCGCCCATCGCCTCGCAACGATCCGCGAAGCCGACCGCATCATCGTGCTGCAGAACGGCGAGCTGATCGAAAGCGGCAACCATGCGCAGTTGATGAAGAACCGTAAGCTCTATGCCAAACTCTACAACATGAACTACGCATCATTCGACGATATCCCGGCCGACATATTGGAAGGGACGGCGGCTGGGGGGTCGGCGACCTGACGGCGCTGCGAGCGCGCGCCGTCAGAACAGCGTCAGATAGATGTTTGGCGTTTAAAACTCTTCCCAACTGTCCTTGGCGATCGCTGTATTTCCCTGCACGGCTGGTGCGCGGCGCGGCGCAGCCGACTGCAAGGGCGGGCGGGCTGAGCTGCTGGCCATCGTTCTCGCCATGGTGCGAAGCGCTGCGGACGGCTTGGACGCCGAGACCTCGAGCTTGAACTGGCCGACAAGCTCGCGAAGCTTTTGAGCCTCTTGCGCCAGCGAGGCGGCCGCCGCAGTCGACTGTTCCACCATGGCTGCGTTCTGCTGTGTGGTCTGGTCCATCTGGTTGATGGCAATATTGACTTCGCCCAGCCCGACGGACTGCTCTTTCGCAGATGTCGCAATCGAATCCATATGCTGGTTGATCTGGGCAATGAATGTGCCGATCGACTTCAGGGCTTCGCCGGTGTCGCGCACCAGTTTGACGCCGCTTTCCACTTCCTTCGAGGAATTCTGGATCAGCCCCTTTATCTCCTTGGCCGCGGTGGCGGAGCGTTGAGCAAGCTCGCGGACTTCCTGGGCGACGACGGCGAAACCCTTGCCTGCCTCGCCGGCGCGTGCCGCTTCCACACCGGCATTCAGGGCGAGCAAATTGGTCTGGAATGCGATTTCATCGATCACGCCGATAATATTGGAGATCTGTTGTGACGAGCTCTCAATGCGACCCATGGCCTCTTCGGCATGCGCAACCACTTCCGCGGATTTGACGGCGCTCCGGTTCGCCTCGGTGGCGACAATACGTGCTTCTTCGGTTCGCTTGCTGGAGTTCGAGACATTCGCAGTTATCTCTTCCAGGGCAGCAGCCGTCTCTTCAAGCGATGCTGCCTGTTGTTCGGTGCGCTTCGACAGATCGCTCGCGCCCGAGGAAATTTCCCGTGTCCCATCATCCATCGTGGTGATGCTTTGGGAAATCGCCCCGAGTGCCGTGCCGAGTTGCGTGATGGATTGGTTGAAGTCGTGGCGCAGCGCCTCGAAATCGGGAGCGAAGGCCTCAGTGAGCTGAAAGGCGAGATCGCCGGCAGCCAGCTGCCTTAACCCCCCGGCGAAGCCCGAAGTGGCAATTCGCAGGCGTTCGGTCGCATCGGCCTCTGCCTGTTGCTGGGTGGCGGCGCGATCGGCGTCTGCCTGCTTCCGGCTGTTCTCCGCTTCCATTTCCATCCGCTTATTTGCGATTGCGGCTTGACGAAAAACCTCTACCGCTGCCGCCATCGATCCGATTTCGTCGGCGCGGCCGGCAAATGGAATATCAGAGCTGCTGTCTCCTTCAGCAAGTCGCCGCATGGCGGCGGTAATCAGGCTGATGGGATTGGCAATGCTCTTCAGCACGAAGGCAATTGCGCCGAGAACGACCAAGCCAGCAATGCCAATCGCGACAAACAGATCGAACTCTACGGAGGCGTAGGTCGTCCTGCTGAGCTGATCAGCCTCTTTGCTGCCCTCGACGTTCAGGTCCACCAAGGCCATCGTGAGCTCTTTCAGCTTGTCTGAAAACGTGCGCATCTCCCCGCCGAGGTATTTTCCGGCTTCTCCGGTTTTGTTGGCATGCGACAGGGCCAGGAGTTTCGGAGCACAGCCGATATAACCTTGGACGCTTGCTTTGATCCCATTGATCAATTCACGCTCCCGATCCGACGACGCGAGCGAGGCGTAGGCATCTATCGCATTGCGCAGTGTATCCTCTGCCTTTACGATGGCCTCTTCGCGGATTTTTTTGTCCGCTTCCGATTGTGCAATGATGTGATCGCGGTAGGCGACGCGCAAATTCGCCATGCTGAAGTTGATGAAGCGCGAAGCCTGCGCACTCGGCAGCCAGTGATTGGCGATCTCTTCGGTAGAGCCGTTTGTTTTTCTGAGACCATCGATTGCGAGATATGCGATGAGACCGAAAAGAACGGCTACACCACAAAATATCACCAGCAGACTGGACTTTATGTTTGGACGGCGCATTGAAGGACCTCCTGGAATCCGACACCACGCGGATTGGTATGAAGGTTTATAACGAAAACAATTTAATGATTTTGCCTATCCGCGTTTCGGGCGCGTGGCCATCGACGAGGTCCCGGATGGATCAAACGACGGATTCGCATGCTGGATCGGTGCGCCGGGGCGCATCGCGAGAGCCGGAAGCCCAGCGAAGCAGTCTATGATTCTTTCGCCGATGATGGCTTGCTTTACTCTTCAAGTCCGACGGCAGCCGAACGCATTGCAATCTATGACCGCGCTGTCGGTGTGAAGCTGAGCGCTTCTCCGACAGTCGAATTGGTCGAACAAGCGGAGCTGATTCCCGCCGTGCAGTCGCCAGGATATCGGTCCGGGCGGCGCGATAGCAGGAGCTTCGCCAGCTATTTTCAACGCTTTGGCAGGGTCTGCAGCTCGATTCTCAAGGCGTGGCAGCGATTTGAACGCCAGTTTGAACGATCTGGGTTGGCACAGCACTTGTCTGCCGTTACTAAAAAAACATATTTGTCACGCCAATTTCCTGCAGATGACTCGACATTGTAAATAGGATCGAAGCTGAATGCGTACACGTTATGGTTTGCTTGGTGTGTTCCTGGCAATTGCACCGTCGGCATATGCTCTGGACGCGGGATCGCCGCCTGTCTTGGTGCCGCTACATGCGCAGGCGCAAGCCGCCGACCTGAGTGCACAATTTCTTGCGCGATACAGCTACAGGCCCGTTCCGCTGGACGATGCCCTGTCGGCTAAAATCATGGACCGGTTCATCAAGTCCCTGGATCCGGACCGAATGATATTTCTGCAGGCCGACATCGATAGTTTCATGGCCAACAGCGCCAGGATTGACGATGCCATCAAGGCAGAAGACCTGCAGATCCCGTTTTCAATTTTCAACACCTATGACCGGCGCACTGTCGACCGAATGAATTATGCGCGAAACCTGTTGACGCAGAACTTTGATTTCAATGTGAAGGAAGACTACTCCCTTCTGCGCGACAAAGGCCCCTGGCTGCAAACGCAAGCCGAAAGCGATGACCTCTGGCGCAAACGCGTCAAAGGTGACTGGCTGCGGTTGAAACTGGCCGGCAAGACTGACGCGGTCATTCGCGATATCCTCGACAAACGCTATCAAACCTCGCTCGAGCGCGCTTACCAGTCCAAAAGCGAGGACGTATTCGAGCTATTCATGGAGGCCTTCACGACGACCGTCGATCCGCACACGGACTATTTCGGCGCGCGAGCTTCGGCAGAATTCGATATTTCCATGAAGCTTTCCCTGGTCGGCATCGGAGCCGTGTTGCAGGAACGCAATGACTACACGACGGTCCGCGAGCTCGTTCCCGGTGGCCCGGCGCAGCTGTCCGGCAAGCTTTCGGTCGGAGACCGTATCGTCGGCGTCGGTCAAGGCAAGGACGGTGCGATCAAGGAAGTCGTGGGCATGCGGCTCGATGAAATCGTGCAGATGATACGGGGCGCGAAGCAGTCCATCGTACGCCTGGACATCCTGCCGGCGGATGTCGGGCCAGATGGCGGTCATCATTTGATAAGCCTGACGCGCGACAAAATCAGCCTGGAAAAGCAGGCCGCCAAGAAGGACATCCTGTCCGTGAAGGATGGAGATGCCACGCGCAAAATCGGTGTGATCACTCTGCCGGGTTTCTATGAGGATTTCGAAGCCATGCGAAATGGCGAAAAGAATTATAGAAGCGCAAGCCGCGACGTCGCCAAGCTTCTGGGTGAACTGAAGCAGGACAATGTCGACGGCGTTCTGATCGACTTGCGCAATAATGGCGGTGGTTCGCTGACCGAGGCGATTAATCTGACGGGCCTGTTCGTCGGCAAAGGCCCGGTGGTTCAGCAGCGCGATTCCGACGGCAAGATAAAAGTGGAAAGCGACAACCTTGCAAAGCCGGCCTGGACAGGTCCGGTCGCAGTCTTGATCAATCGCGGCTCTGCTTCGGCTTCCGAGATTTTTGCCGCAGCGATCCAGGACTATGGCCGGGGCTTGATCATCGGCGAACCCAGTTTTGGCAAGGGCACAGTGCAGACCGTGGTCGATCTCGACCAGGTGGTCCATAACAGCAAACCGGAATTCGGCGAGCTGAAATTGACGGTTGCGCAGTTCTTCCGTGTGAACGGTGGTACGACACAGTTGCGCGGCGTGACGCCCGATATCAGCTTGCCAGGATATTTCGACCCCAAGAGCTTTGGCGAGACGAGCTATGACAATGCGCTGCCGTGGACGCAGATCAAACCCGCAAACTACAAGCCAACCGGTGATATAGCGGCATTGCTGCCGCAACTGCAAAGCCGCCATGACGCGCGCGCGCAGAAAGATCCGGATTTCCAACAGATTGTCGAAGACATCGCCAAATTGAAGGCGCAACGCGAAAAAGGTGTCGTGTCCCTTAACGAGGCCGAACGTCGAAATGAGTTGACCGCCCAGGCAAATCGTCTCCAGGCGGGCAAGCAGACAAATGATGACGTGGACCTTGGCGACGACGACGGCATGCGATCAGATGAGCGCAGCCTCAAGGCTGATCTCGCCATCGAAAACGCCCGTCACAAAATAAAGGACGTCTTGCTGAACGAAGCCGCCGCGATTCTCGTCGATGATGCGGGTTTGCAAAAGCCCTAGCCGAGGCCGTCGCATAAGAAGCGCAAAACTCGGCGGAAATGTCATGTCGACAGCAGGCCGTCACGCACGTTGCTGTTGAGAAATTGAATAAATCGGCCCTTGAACTGCATTGCATGTTCATGTGCGATTCGTTCCGCCGCTTCTGTGTCCCGGGCGCGTATTGCGTCTCACAGTGGTCAGCCCCAAGTTTCATAGCGTTCATTTCAGCGTCCAGATGGGCGACGTCATGGCGTGGCTGCGATCCCACCTTCCGGCGGACGCGATCCTGACGACCGGCGCCGGCAACTATTCGGCCTGGGCGCATCGCTTCTACCAGTATCGCACATTCCGCACCCAGCTCGGACCAACGAACGGCTCGATGGGCTATGGCGTGCCCGCGGCGATCGCCGCCAAGCTCACCGACCGCGACCGTACCGTCGTTGCCTTCGCCGGCGACGGCTGCTTCCTCATGAACGGGCAGGAAATCGCGACAGCGATGCAATACGACGCCCGCGTGATCTTCCTCGTCATCAACAACGGCATGTATGGCACGATCCGGATGCACCAGGAGCGGAACTATCCGGGCCGTGTGTCGGGCACGATGCTCACCAATCCCGATTTCGCATCGCTGGCCAGGTCCTATGGACTGCATGGCGAAACCGTGGAGGCAACCGATCAATTCGCCCCCGCCTTCGAACGCGCCCAGGCCTCGGGAAAGCCCGCTCTCATCGAGATCCGGATCGATCCCGAGGCTCTCACGCCGAAGATGAGCCTGTCGCAGATACGCGAACAGGCAAAAGCGCGGGGGAAATGAAATGTGCAGGCGCTGGGAGAAACGCCACCGCCGCCCGCGTTTGAGATGACGTTTTCTTCTTCGCGATGGGCAGGTGAGATGCACCGGCTGGCGATCTGGCTTTCCTGGCCGATGGCGAACGCTCAACCTCTTTGGAGCGCTCGCTGTCGATCCAGCGCGTGATTGCTTCGAGGCCGGCTTGCAGATTCATCTTGAGTCCTGCTGTCAACTCGCCATCGAGGCCGCATGCATCGGAAACGGATTGCCAATCGATGCGGCCCGTTCGCATGGGTGGGTGCTTGCGATAGATGACCAAGCTGGTGAGGTACGGCCTGATATTCTCCAACGCTCGCCTGGACACGATCGGTGCGATGCGCACATCGCAGAAGTCGGAAATCTTGCGCTGGAAATGAAGAGACGATGTTGTTTGGGGTTTCATGGCACTCTTGAGTTCGGATTCTCTGCCGGCATCAATGCCGGGCGTGGCCTGCTAAGGCCATCCGGTAAACGAAGCCTGAATCGACCACAGATTTTTCCTCGAAGAGGAGAGGGGAGAAGCGACAAAAATCGACGTCCCTGACGATCAGACGCCACTCGACGCGATGACCGCAGCTGCCACGGATGCGATCGTCACGTTCGAATTCTGCGCCTTGTCCCGCAGCCGCCGATAGGCCTCGTCTTCCGATATCTGGCGCGTCTCGCACAATATGGCGACCGCCTTTTCGACGATACGACGGGACTTGAGTGTCTCATCCAGGTTGCGGATACGCTGCTTCAGCCGATTTTCGTGGTTGGCGAGGCCGATCGCTGTCGTCAGGGCTGCCAATATGCCGAAGATACGAATGGGTTTCGAGATCACGCCATGCGCGTTGACGCGCTGCAATTCCCCCAGGATTTCCGGCGTTTCGAAGGCGATGATGGCAATGCGGGCGATCGCCTGTGCGCTCGACATCCACGACAGCGATCGGTCGCCCTGGTTGCGGTTGAGGAGAAACAGAACCACGTCAATATTGTCGGGCAGGCTATCCGGCGGAGGCCAACGACACTCGACCGTGCAGCCGACGCGCTTGAGATGCGCGAGCAGGATCTCGCGTTCGGAATCTTCAGGGTGAATGACGAGCATCCGCACGCGGCGCAATTGCCGCAGCAGGCTTCCATTATCCACTTGAAGACTGTCGTTCATACCGGAACACGCTGGCCAATCGATCGGTCATAGGCAACCAGATAGGGGTCGGCTCTCACCAGGTGCGGACCGCGCCAGACCACTTCGAACGCGCCGTCCTCGTTCGACAAGCCGACCAGCGGCCGCAGCAGAAAATGGTTCGTGTCCGCGTCCAACATCGCCTCGCCGCCCGGGCTTTTGAACACGATTTCGGGGAGGGCCGCAAGTACGGCCTGGCTGTCTGTCGTGCCTAATCGGGCCACGGCCTCGGCGTAGACATGCAATTGCGTGTAACAGACCTCCGAATATACGCCCGGGCAGCAGCGCTCGCCGAAGCGCCGGGCGAAGCTGTCCCGGAACGTCCTGTTGTCGGGCAGATCGAGTGTACCGAAATAGGGCAGGACCGACAGGTGTCCTTTCCGGGCGGCGGCCGACATCCTGGCGAGCTCGGATTCGGTGGTCGTGAGCGATGCGATGGGCGGCATCCCTCCGTCATCAAGCTGTGCATGACACTCGTAGAGCCGCACGCTCTCGTCCCCGACCGTCGTTGAAATGATGGCGTGGACGCCTTGGTCTTTGATCGATTGCAGGAATGGGGCGAACTCTCCCGGCAGCGTGCCGAACTCAAAATATTTCGGCCCCATGATCCTGCCGCCGCTGTCGGCGACGAATTCCATCACGATACGATTGATTTCCCGGGCGTAAAGCGTGTCGGAGCCGATGAGCGCGATGTGCTCGCCGCAGTTCGCGAAGACATATTCGAGCAAGGGCACGATGACCTGGTTCGGCACCGCGCCGCCATAGATCACATTGGGCGAATATTCGAAGCCTTCGTAGACGGACGGATAGAACAGGATGCCATTGAAGCGCTCGACGACCGGCAGGACGGCTTTGCGGCTGGTCGAGAGGCAACATCCGAAGATCGCATCGACGCGGTGCTTCAGCAGGAGTTCGGTTGCGAGTTGCGCATAGCGCTGATCGCTGCCGGCTGGATCGAGAATGATCGGCTCGATCATCCGTCCGCCGGCTCCCCCGGCTGAATTGATCTCCTCGCAGGCAAGAAGAATGCCTTGCAGATGCGCGTTTTCGCTGACCGCCATCGGGCCACTTTGTGAAAACAGGACGCCGACTTTGATTGTCTCCATTGTCTTGATCCCTAGGCCTTTCGTTCGAGTTTCTTGTCGATCCATTCGGCGACGGCGAGAAGGGCCTCGTCCTTGCCAGGCCTGCCCATCAACATCATGCCGACGGGCATCAGACCGCGCGCGCGCGGGATTGGAATCGAAATGCAGGGAAAGCCCGCGAGATTTCCGATCCAGCAGAACCATGTCATGCTGTCCTGCGTCGTGACCCGACGGCCGGAGAATTCCTGCCAGTCCTCTCCTTCCCGCGGAGCCACCACGGGCAGCGTCGGCAGGACAAGCGCATCCCAATCCCCGAGAGTTTTCGTCAGCGTTTCCACGAGATGACGGCGGATGCGCTGTGCCTTGACCAGGTCGAGACCGGTCAACATGCTGCCCGCTGCCAAATGTGCCCGCGTGACCGTCGAATAGGCGCCTAGGTCAGCCTCATTCCTCTGCATGTGATAGGCCGAGGCTTCGCAATGCAGAATGGCTTCCCATGCCGCGAAATAACTGTCTATGTGGTCGAGTGCGCGCTCTTGCACCGAGGCATCTGACGCACCCAATGCCGACCGTAACGTGGCGTCTACCTCGTCGGATCGCTCAAATCCGGAGCCGACAAGATGGATCAAACGTGGTCTCTCCGCGGGAGGCACCTCTCCGAAGGGAGCCGCGCCGCGCGTTGCCGGATCATGGGCATCCTGACCGAAAAAATACGGCAGGATCAGGGATATGTCGGCGAGCATCGCCGTCATCGGCCCGGGCGCATCCAGGGACCAGCTCAGCGGCAGGATCCCATGGCGCGACGCCCGGCCATAGCTCGGCTTGAACCCATAGATCCCACAGGCCGCCGAGGGAATGCGGACGGAACCGCCGGTATCGCTTCCGAGTGCTGCGGCAACGATGCCCGCAGCCACCGCAGCGCCCGAACCGCCGCTGCTGCCACCGGTGATCCGGCCCTTGTCGTTGGGATTGCGGGTCGGGCCGAAGCTCGACGTGCTGTTGGTCGCACCATAGGCCCATTCGTGCATATTGGTCTTGCCCAACACCACGGCGCCGGCGCGCCGGAGATTGGCAACCACGGTCGCATCCTGTCGCGTCGGCTCGGATGGCAGGGCATTCGAGCAAGCGGTGGTTGGATAGTCGATGGTCAGATAATTGTCCTTCACCGCGATCGGAATACCATCGATCAGGGAGAGCGGCCGTCCCAGCCGCCGTCGCTCGTCCGCCGCCTTGGCCTGTCGCATGACAATTGGCTCGTCTATGGCGACGAAGGCGTTCAGATCCGAAAACGCCTTGGCACGGCCAAGCGCAGCTTCGGCCAGGGAGGATGCAGTCCGGCTGCCGTCAGCCAAGGCTGCGATCTGGCAAGACATGGATTGAGGCGCAGTGATCATGAGCGATCCTCGGCCACGAAGCCATGTGCCGGCTCGGGCAATTGCAATGTGAATTTCCTCAGCCCGCCGCGGATACGCTTGAGCGTCGCCTCGATCATTTTCAGTTGCTCGTCGGTCAGTTCGTTTTGACGGTTCATGTCAGACTCCCAACAATTCCTGCTGCAGTTGGCGATTGGTGCGGAAGCTCTCGCGATCCGTCTCGAGGCGGATCGCACCCTTTTCCATCACGTAGAGGCGTTCCACGATCGAAAGACAGAAATCGAGATCCTGTTCGGCAACCAGGATGGCGATCTTGCGCTGCTTGTTGACGCGCTTGAGGATCCCGGCAATGTCATCGATGATCGATGGCTGGACACCCTCGGTGGGTTCGTCCAGAAGCAGAATCCGGGGTTGGATCGCGAGCGCTCGGGCAAGCGCAAGGATCTGCTGTTGCCCACCGGAAAGGCCGCCGGCGAGATCGTCTGCCTTCCTCTTGAGGATCGGGAAATCCTCCATCGCCTCCGCGACTGCCCGCTTGCCGTTGTGGCCATTGGCCTCCGCGGCGACGGCTATATTTTCAATGACGGTCATGCGTGGGAAGACGTAGCGGCCCTGCGGGACGTAGCCGATGCCCAGCCGCGCCCGCCTGGCAGGCGAGAGCGGCGCTGCCGCCCCGTCGATCTCGACCCGGCCTTGCATGGCGGGCAGGAGCCCGGTGGCAAGCCGCATCAGAGTCGATTTGCCGACGCCGTTGCGGCCGAGCAGGCCGACGACCTCGCCGGCGCCCACCGTTAACGACACATCGCGGACAATGATCGTCTTGCCGTAGCCGCTGGTTGCATTGACGATGCTAAACATGCTGACGCCTCCCGAGATAGATATCGAGGACGCGCTCGTTTGCCCTCAGCGTGTCGATATCGCCTTCGGCAAAGACCTCGCCTTGGTGAAGCACCGTGACATGGCCGTCCAGAGTTCGGACGAAGTCCATGTCATGCTCGACCACGATCACGGTCATATGCCTGGCAAGCGTACGGACGAGCACAGAGAGTTCCCGCGTCTCCTCATTGGTCATGCCCGCCGCCGGCTCGTCCAGAAAGACGACGCGGGGCGCCAGGCACAGGACCATGCCGATGTCGAGCCATTGCTGCTGGCCGTGCGACAGCGCCGAGGCCTGGACAGCGGCCTGTTCCGGAAGCCCGAGCATCTCCATGATTTTGCCGCTGACTTGGTCGGCGGCTTTCGAATCCCGCGTCGTCGCATAAGCGGCGATCCAAAGATTCTCATGTACCGTCAGCGCGCCGAAGACTTGCGGCTTCTGGTTCTTCACGCCCATGCCGTCCCGTACGCGGGCGAAGATCGCCTTTCTGGTGACGTCGCCGCCGCCCATCTCGATCCGGCCGGCATCGGGGCCATAGATGCCCACGCAGGTCTTGAGATAAGAGCTCTTGCCCGCACCATTCGGTCCGATCAGCGAATAGGGCCGGCCAGGCTCAAAGCTTCTTGTGACGCGATTGACGGGAACGATGCCGCCGAAGCGCTTGAGCACATCGGTGGTCGTGAGCCGCTTGGCAGGACCTGCGCGGCGGGCGGCATCTTCGAGAATGCCATCCAGCACCTTTTCGTCGATAATGACGGGCCTGCAATTCCGTGCAGCGTCGTTGGGATCGGGAAGCCTGCGGCGCCAGAGATTGCCGATCGTGCCGACCAGACCGTTTTGCAGGAAGAGCACCAGGACGATCAGCACAGCGCCGAGGATAAGCGTGGTCTGGCCACTCACCGCGCCACCGCCGAGCCAGTAGGACAGGCCACCGATCGCAAGCGCGCCGACAAAGGCGCCGGCGAGCGTGCCGAGGCCGCCGACGAGCACATAGATCGGCACGAGGAGCGCCTCCTGAACGGAAAAGATCGAGGGACTGAGATAGTTCGACCAGGCACCGAACAGTGCTCCGGCGAGGCCGGCAACCGCGCCGGCATAAGCAAAGTTCGCAAGCTGGTATTTACGGATATCGTAGCCGAGAAGCTCGGTCTTCTGCGCGTCGATGCGGATGCAATCGATCACCTTGCCGAAGGTCCCCCTCATCAGCCAGCGGCTCAGGAAATAGACGAGGGCCGAGACCACGATCACAAGAACGAGTCCCTGTGCCGGTCCGAGCGCGTCGGCGCCGGGCTGGAAGGCGAGCACATAGCCGGGAATGTTCGAAAGCCCGTTGTCGCCGCCGATTTCCGCTGCCCCGGTCTTGAACGTCAGGGATTGCGTGAGCGACCAGAGCAGCAAGGTCAGCGTGTAGGACAGGATGGTGCTCTGCAGCGGCCCCATTTTCGCGAAGAAAATGATACCGCCCAGGACCGCCGAGGCCAAGGCCCCGAAGATTGCGCCGGCGAGCATGGCCCATATCACCGACCCACCCGTGACTGGAAGGAGATTGATCGCGACGACGCTGCCAAAATAGCCGCCGAGACCATAAAAGGCCGTTTGCCCGAGGCTGAGCAGGCCGCCGCGGCCCCATACGATATCGAGGCTGAGGCCGAGCAATCCGAAGATCACCCAGGACGTCGCGATATAGGCCAGATAGGGATCGATCACTGCCGCCGACCCGAGCCCCATGATGATCGCGGCAAGCGGGAAGATGATGCCGGCATGTTTGAAGAAAGATTGAGAAAGGTTCATCTGTCCGCTCCTCACATCTTGCGCCGCCAGTTGGCGGAGATACCGAGAGGAAACAGCCAGAGTATCAGGGCTGTAACGAGGAAGAAGAACACATCGCCGGCGACCGAGGTCAGGAAGCTTGCGGTGATCGCCGTACCACCCCCGAGCCCGATGGCTGCAATGACGCTTCCCGTGAGCGTCACCGGTCCGGCCACGACCACGGTCAGGAAGGCCTTGATGACGAAGGCGAAGCCCATGGACGGTGTGGCGGGCACGATGGGCAGGAGCACGGCGCCGGCAAAGCCGGCGAGGCCGCAACCGATCGCAAAGGTGATCGTGTTGACGCGTTTCGCCTCGATGCCGATCGCCAGCGCCATGTCGGGCTGCTGAATCGATGCGCGGGCTTTCCGGCCATAGGCCGTCCTGGTCATGAGGAGGTAGACAAAGAGGGTCATGGCAGCCGCCACGACGATCATCAGCAGCGGGTACACCGCAAGGCTATAGTCGCCGATGCGAAGACTCAAGGGCGGCATGCCGATGCCCGGCGTCACAGTACCGAAAATCAGGACGGCGAGCTGATAGAACACCATGCTCAGGCCCCAGGTCGCGAGCATGGTATCGAAAATCCGTCCGTAGAGACGACTGATGATCAGCACTTCGACCAGCGCACCGATCGCCATGGTCACGACGACGGCAACGGGGATGGACAGGAGATAGGGCGCGCCCATCTGCGTCACAGACAGGGCCGCGTAGGCGCCGATCATCAGGAATTCGCCATGTGCGAGGTTGATCACGCCCATGAGCCCGAAAACGACGGCAAGCCCGATCGTGGCAATCAGCAGGATCGATGCGCTGGAAAGCGACGAAAGAAGCACAGTCGCCAGATAGTCAACTTGCATAAGAACCTCCGGAACGGCGCGCCCGGGCAGGGCGCGCGCTTAAGTCATTCGGCTTCGGGCGAAAAATGCTTGGCGAGGGTGGGATTCGCGACGAGATCGCATTTGTCGTTCTCGTAGAGCGGAGGCGTATCCTCGAAGGTCTCGACGATCTTGAAACTGTGCTTGTCGTCGCCTTCGGCGATGTAGATGTTCTGTCGCAGGTGATGCGATCCGGGCTCCAGCGTGACCTTTCCGTTCGGTGCGTCAAAGGTCAAACCGCTTTCAAGCGCGGCAATGACGCCGACAGATTTCGAAGTGCCGGCCTTCTGCACGGCCTCGGCCCAGAGATGGACTGCGTTCCAGACATCCACGGCTTCGGACACGATCGGCGTATCGGAGCCGTATTTGGCGGTCCAGAGCTTGACGAATTGCGCATTGACGGGGTTGTCGACCACCATGAAATAACCCTGGCTCGCGATCAGCCCCTTGCCGGCTTCGGGCGAGACGACGACCTGCTGATTGCCCGAACCGTAATTCGTCGATACGACGCCGATGCTGTCTTTCAGGCCGGCGGCCGCGAACTGCTCGAGGAAGCCCGTCTGATTGGCGCCGACCGGCAGCGCGACGACGAAATTGGGCTTGGCGGCCTGGATTTTCTGGATCGTCGGAGCGTAGTCGGTGACCGTCAGTGCGAGAAAATCCTCGCCGACGACTTCGGCGCCCATCGACGCCGCATATTCCTGCACCCAGTGGGCGGAAATGGTGCCGAAATTATAGTCCGGCGCCATGATATAGATCTTCTTGCCATATTTCTTGACGGCCCAGTCGATCAGCACGGAAAGTTGCTGCGATGCGGACGGACCGGTGACGAAAGTCTGCTTGTCGCAGGCGCCGCCTTCATAGAGCGAGGCGTAGAAATAGGGAATATTGGCTCTGCGCACGATCGGCCGAATGGCTTCGCGCGACGAGCTTGTCAGGCCCGCAAACAGCGCGTCGACCTTGTCGCTCATCAGGGCGGTGTTGGCATACTGGATATATTTGCTCTGCTCCGACTGGGCGTCATAGGACGCGACGGAGATCGGCGCGCCGAGCAGGCCGCCCTTGGCGTTGATATCTTCGACGGCAAGCTTCAGCGCGTTCATCTGCTGAATGCCGTAGATGTTGAGGCCGCCGGTGAGGTCGAAAATGGCGCCGATCTTGGTTTCGGCGAATGCTGTGCCCGCGAAAAACGCCGACAATCCCGCAAAGGACAGTGAGAGCAGTCGTTTTTTCATAGTGTTCCCCTTCGCTTGAGCGAATAGGCAGAACACCAACAGACATAAAAAAAGCGCCGTCATCCGAACAGGTGTTCCGACTACGTCGCCTAGGTTTTCTTGCGCCACATCGCGCAGATGTGATCATGTTCAATTGCTGACCAATGTCAAGAGCAAACTTATCGTGGACATCAGCTCGATCGCGAAGGTGCTGATTTCCTTGGACTCAGTCGTGGCACAGCAAAGGGTCGTGAGTTCCGTTCCTTTCAGGGCGATCAAGCAGGATCATCGAGGCTACGGCGCGGATTCTTTTATGCGCGAGACTCCTGTCCGTCACGAAGGTCGCTTGCGGCCGATCATTTCATCCGTATTCGCAAGCAGGTTGCGGACAGCTTTACGCGCCTCGTCCGGCTGACGCAGTCTGATCTTTTCTTCGATGGCCTCGTGCAGGCCCTGTGCATGCCTCAGGCTATTGGCTTCCCGCGTCACAAATACGAACAAGGTGTTCAATGCGGACTCGATGAGCGTTCCGAGTGGGATCAGCAACTCGTTGCCGCTCGCTTTGAGGATAGCCAGGTGAAAGCGCGTATCGGCCCGCGTCCGCTCCGAGAGTGTCGGTGCAATGCCCATGTCGCGTGCGGCTTCGCTGATTTCCTGCATCTGCTCGGCCGAGCGACGTTCGGCTGCAAGTGCTGCGGCTTCCGGCTCGATGATGTAGCGAAATTCCTGCACCTCGCGCAGGAAAGAGGCCGAGTCGGGCGAGGCCGCGTACCAACTCAGGACGTCGCGGTCGAGCAGATTCCAGCTCTCGCGGGCCGTGACCCACGTGCCTAGCTTGGGCCGTGAGCTTAGCAGCCCCTTGGCCATCAGCATCTTGATCGCTTCGCGAACCGCTGTCCGGCTCACCCCGAAATAGTCAGCCCATTGCGTTTCGTTCGGCAGATAGGTTGCTGGAGGAAAATCGCCGCGCACGATCCGCGAACCGATCTCATTGGCAACCGACGTGTGGACGCTCGAACTGATCAGGAATTTTCCGGATAGAGACCTGCTTGATATGACCGATTCACCGCCAGGCATTTCGCCCCGCCTTCCCGCAGGCGCTGTGGGCTTCACATTACGCATTCTATTTCCAGACGAAAGGTTAGGAGTCAGATTCGCGATTGGCGCGAATTCGATCGAAGGCAACTGCCATGACAATGAAGCTCCCGACAAATGCTCCCTGCCAAAATGTACTTATTCCCAAAAGAGTCAAGCTGTTACGGATGATCTCGATGAGCGCGGCGCCGACGACGGAGCCGAACACCGTTCCCGCGCCACCCATCAGATTTGCGCCGCCGATGACAGCCGCCGCAATCACGCTGAGTTCCATCGATTGACCGAGATTTGTGGTGACCCCGCCAAGCCAGCCGGCCTCCAGAACACCGGCAATCCCGGCAAACAGGGCCGAAAACATATAGACGCTGATCTTCGTCCGCCGGACCGCGATGCCGGTCAGCACCGCCGCCTTCTCGTTGCTGCCGATGGCAAAGATATGCGCGCCCCAGCGCGTCCATTTGAGCGCCAGCCCGGTCAGCACCGCGAGAATGACCAGCGCTAAAACCGGATTGGCGATCCCGAAGGTGGAACCGCCGCCGAGCCAGAAGAATTCGTCTTGGTCCGGACCGAACTGATAGATCATCTTGTTTTGCGACAAGACCATGGCGGCGCTGCGGGCGACCGACAGCATGCCGAGCGTGACGACAAAGGGTGGAATGCGGACATAGGCGATCAGCATGCCGTTGACGGCGCCGACGAAGAGTGCGGCGGCGAGAGCGGCGATGATCGACAGCCACAGGGAATAGCCCGCATTCAACGAGAGTGCCAGGATCATTGCCGACAGGCAGAGCACCGAGCCGACCGAAAGGTCGATACCCGCTGAAATGATCACCACTGTCATGCCAAGCGCGATAATGCCGACAAAGGCGAAGTTACGGGTCACATTGAAAAGGTTGTGCGAGGTCGCGAACGTGTCGGTCAGCAGGCTCAGCATGATGCAGGCCAGGAGAGCGGCGACGAAGACCCAGAATTCCGGTTTGGAGAGCAAGAGCGAAAGCGGTGTATGCGTCTGCCTGTCTATGGCCTTTTCGATTTCGATTGCCATTAGCGCGCTCCCTCAGGCCTGCTCTATCGCACCGGTGATCAGGCCGGTGATTTCCTCGGGCGATGTCTCACCCGTGCGCTTGTCCGCGACTTTGTTGCCGCGCCGCAGGACGACGATCCGGTCGGCGACCGAAAAGACGTCCGGCATGCGGTGGCTGATCAGGACAACGGCCACGCCCTGCCGCTTCAATTCGGAAATAAGGTTCAGGACTTCCGCCACCTGCCGCACCGATATTGCCGCTGTCGGTTCGTCCATCAACACGATATCGGCGGATGAAAGCCGTGTCCGGGCAATCGCCACCGCCTGGCGCTGGCCGCCGGACATGTCCTTGACCAGGTCTTTCGGGCGTGTTTCGGATTTGAGTTCCTTGAATAGCCGAGCGGCCACAGCGTTCATGCCACGGTAGTCCATGATCCTGAATGGGCCGAAGCGGCGGGTCATTTCCCGGCCGAGAAAGACATTCACGGCAGCCGTCAGGTTGTCGCAGAGCGCGAGATCCTGGTAGACGATCTCGACGCCGTTCTCGCGCGCCTCGATCGGGCGGTGGAACTGCACCTCCCGATCCCTGATGTAGATGCGGCCGTGCGAGGGGCGGAAGTTGCCGGCGACGACCTTTACGAGTGTGGACTTGCCGGCGCCATTGTCGCCCATGAGGCCCACGACTTCGCCCTTTTCGATCGACATGGAAAAATTGCTGAGCGCCTGGATGGCGCCAAAATGCTTGGAAATCCCCTCCAATCTCAGTACCGGCATCAATTCCTCCCCTTCGCATGCAAGTTTGGACGCAAATATCCCGGCTCGTCAATAGCTGGACAAGACATATAAAATGATTTATCAGACAAATAATATTATATGATTAGACAGCTTATTGAGCTGTTTGGGGGAGGACGAATGCGCGTGCTGGTAACCGGCGCGACCGGCAAGGTCGGGCAGGCGTTGATTTCGGCTGTCCTGTCGGACCCAGCGCATGCCGAAACCGAGATCCGGGCTCTCTGCCACAATCGCAGCTTGCCGGCGGCAAGCCGGCTGTCGGTGATCCACGGCTCGATCGCCGATCGCGAGATATGCCGGCAGGCTGTTCAGGGCGTGACTCATGTCGTGCATCTGGCGACCTGCAAGGAAATTCCGGAAACGGTCATGGACGTCACGGTCAAAGGTCTGTTCTGGCTGCTTGAAGAGTTTCGGTCGAGTGCCTCGGCCCGCCGTTTCGTGCTGATCGGCGGGGACGCGGCCCTCGGTCACTTCTTTCACCGGCATCCGGCGCCGATCACCGAAGATGCGCCCTATATGGCCTATCCCGGCTGCTATGCACTCTCCAAGGTTCTCGAAGAGGTGATGGTCCAGCAGTTCGGCATCCAATACGGCGTCGACTGGTGCTGCCTGAGGGCGCCCTGGATCATGGAGAAGGACGATTTCAAGGCAAGCCTGTCCTTTGGTCCCGACAGGTTCGGCGGCCCGGATTGGTCATCGATGGTGTCTCCGGAGCAGGCCGAGACCTGTCGGGCGAACGGTACGGTGCCGTTGCTCCGGGATGCGTCCGGAGCGCCGATCAACCGCAATTTCGTCCATGTCGACGATCTCGTCGCTGCCGTCCTGAAGGCGCTCGAAGCGCGCGAGGCCCGCCAGCGGCTCTATAATATCGCGATGGACGAGCCGGTGAATTATGCTGTGGTCGCGGATTATCTTGCCCGCAGCCGCGGCCTGCCCTCGATCGATATCGGCAGCAACTATGTCAGCAACTGGTTGGACAATACGCGGGCCAAGGCCGAGCTCGGCTGGCGACCCGTCTACGACACCGCGCGGCTGATCGAAGCTTCCTGGACTTACCAGCGCCCGCCCGGCGATGCCAGGCGCGTCTGGTATCCAGGTTGAAGCCCGGACCTTTCCGGGGGGAAGTGCATCAACGTCACTCGAATTTTGGGAGGAATTCATGAGGAAGTTACTGACTGCCACGCTTGCAATTGCCGCGCTCACATTGCTTTCGTCCACGGCGCTCGCTGCCGACAAGACTTTGGCGATCGTCGTCAAGGGTCTGGACAACCCGTTCTTCGAACAGATCAATCTCGGCTGCCAGAAATGGAACAAGGAGAATGCAAGTTCCGGCTATAAATGCCTCTATACCGGTCCTGCATCGAGCGCCGATGAAGCCGGCGAAGTCCAGATCGTCGAAGATCTGCTCAACAAGCCTGACATAGCGGCGATCGCCATTTCGCCGTCGAACGCGCCGCTGATGGCCAACCTTCTCAAGAAGGTCAATCCCAAGATCCCCGTCATGACCATCGACGCGGATCTCGCGGCCGGCGATGCCGGGCTGCGCAAGACCTATCTCGGCACGGACAACTATCTGATGGGCGTCAAGTTCGCCGAACATCTCAAGAAGCTGAAGCCGGAAGGCGGCACCGTCTGCCTGCAGCTCGGCAATGTCGCTGCCGCCAATATCAACGCCCGAGCCGCCGGCACGCGCGATACGCTCTCCGGTACGAAGGGCGTCGAGCGCCTGAAAGGCGAGGGCGGATGGACCGAGATCGACGGATGCCCCGTCTTCACCAATGACCAGATCGATCTCGCCAACCAGCAGATGGCCGACACATTCACGGCGCATCCTGATCTCACCGCCTTCATGCTGATCGGCGGCTGGGCGCAGTTCGCGCCGCAGGCCTATGCGCAGGTGACCGATCAGGTGATGGACAAGCTGAAGTCCAAGCAGCTCGTCATCGTCGCCGGCGACACGCTGCCACCGCAAATGGACGCGCTCAAGGCTGGCCGAAGCGACGTACAGGTGGGACAGCGGCCGTTTGAAATGGGCTACCGCGCGCCGAGCGTGATGCTCGACCTGATCAACGGCAAGGCCGTCGAGCCGATCATCTATACCGGCCTGGACGAATGCACGCAGGACAATGCCGGCAACTGCATCGGCGGCTGACAGGCAGGCCGGCTCTGCCAACACAGAGCCGGCTCCATCTCTTCAGGCATTCAGCAATGCTGGCCCACCCGCGAAGTGGGGGCACGGCGGCGCTTTGACCATGTTCAACGACAATCAAGTGGATGGAGGAACAGATGAAGATGAAACTGACACTTCCGGCGTTGTTGCTCACCGCAGCATTTGCGGTCACCGGCGCGCATGCCGAAGACAAGAAGCAACTGGTTTTTGTCGTCAACGGCGCATCCGATTTTTGGAAGCTTGCCGAGGCGGGCGTGCGCAAGGCGCAGAAGGAACTGCCGAATTACGAACTGGAGTTCAAATATCCTGAGCAGGCTGCCGCTGCCGTCCAGCAACGCCTGATGAACGACCTGGTCGCAGCCGGCGTCTCGGCGATCATGGTCAGCGCCGTCGATCCGAAATCGTCGACCGAGGCACTCAACGAGATCGGCAAGCAGGTGCCGCTGTTCACCACCGACTCCGATGCGCCCGCCACCAACCGCATCGCCTATATCGGCTCGTCCAATACCGATGCCGGCAAGCAGGCGGGGCAAATCGCCCTCAAGGCACTCCCGAACGGCGGCAAATGCATGGGCTTCGTCGGGCTGCCGGGCGCCGACAATGCCCGCGAGCGTATCGAGGGCATGAAGTCGGTCATCGCCGGTTCGAAGGTCGAGTTGATCGACGTTCGCGGCGACGATATCGACCAGACGAGAGCCAAACGCAATGTCGAGGACACGCTTGCCGCCAATCCCGACATCAACTGCATGGTCGGCTTCTATTCCTATAATCCGCCGCGCATCTACGAAGTGCTCAAGGAAGCAGGCAAGCTCGGCCAGATCACCGTGATCGCCTTCGACGAGGACCCGATCACCCTGGGTGGCGTTCGCGAGGGGACGATCGCCGGCACGGTCGTGCAGCAACCGTTCGAATGGGGATATCAGGGCATGAAATTGATGGCCAAATATCTCGAAGGCGACAAGTCGGTGGTTCCGGACAGCAAGCTGGTGATCGTGCCCACACAGATCATCGACAAGGCCAATGTCGACGCATTCGAGGCCGAACTGAAGTCGCGCGTCAACGGCGGCTGAGACCTCGGAGGATACAGGCCGGCAACACCTCCCGTCGGCCTGTATCTCGTGTATGTTGCAGCTATGGTTGGGGGTGGATTCATATCGACGAATGACGCAGCCTTTCATCGACATCATTGAAATTGGAAAAGACTATCCAGGCGTGGTTGCGCTCGATCGGGTCAGCCTGTCGGTGGCAGCGGGCGAAGTTCTCGGCCTTGTCGGTGAAAATGGCGCCGGCAAGTCGACGCTGATGAAGATATTGGGCGGGGTGGTCGCACCGACCCGCGGCCATCTGGTGGTCGCGGGCGACCGGCTGGAGCGGCTGACTGTCGCCCGGTCGATGGCGGCCGGCATCGCTTTCGTGCATCAGGAACTCAACCTGTTCGACAATCTGACCGTCGCGGCCAATATCTTCATCGGCAGGGAGCCACGCCGGCGCGCTTGGCGCTGGTTGGTCGACGAAGAGAAGATGACGGCGATGGCACGTCCGCTGCTCAGCCAGCTGGGCGCGGATTTCGCGCCGCAGACGGCATTGGCCGAGCTTTCGCTGGCGGAAATGCAGCTGGTCGAAATCGCCAAGGCCTTATCGCTCAAGGCCAGGCTGATCATCATGGATGAGCCCACGTCGAGCCTCACGGCAGCCGAGACCGAGAGGCTCTTGGCGACCATCCGACGATTGAAAGCCGATGGCGTGAGCGTCATCTTCATTTCGCATCGATTGATCGAGGTTCAGAACGTCGCCGACCGCGTGGTCGTGCTGCGGGACGGCAAGCAGGTCTCGGAGTTGACTGGCGGGGACATCAAACCACGAGAGATGATCCGGCATATGATCGGCCGCGACCTCAAGACGCTTTACCTTCCACCCAAGAATGCACCCCGAGATCCCATTCTGGAGGCGCGGGCACTCAGAACCGGACATTGGCCGGCTGAAGAGGTCGACCTGTCCGTCCGCAAAGGCGAGATTGTTGGCCTCGCCGGCCTGGTTGGCGCCGGCCGGACCGAGTTTGCCCGCACTCTGTTCGGACTTGACCGTCCGGTGGCGGGGCAAATCCTTGTCGACGGTGCGCTTGTGTCCATATCATCGCCGGGCGACGCCATTCACCACGGCATTTATCTCGTGCCTGAAGACAGGAAGCACTCCGGTCTCGTGCTCGAATTTCCGGTCACGGAGAATGTCACGCTGGCGAATGCATCTGGTTTCAGCCGCTTTGGCCTGATGCAAAGGCGTGCCGAGCGGTTGCAGGCCGAGCAGCAGCGGCAGGCGCTCGATATCCGCTGCCCCGACGTCAAGGTCGAGGTTCGTTCGCTTTCGGGCGGCAATCAGCAAAAGGTGGTGCTGGCCAAATGGCTGTCGATGGCGCCAAAAGTCCTCATCTTCGACGAGCCGACACGCGGCGTCGATGTGGGGGCCAAGAGCGAGATCTACCGGCTGATGCGCGATCTCTCGGATGCCGGCGTCGGTATCCTGATGATCTCCAGCGACATGGAAGAGGTGATCGGCGTCAGCGACCGGGTCGTGGTCATGCATGAGGGCCGCATCGCCGGCGAGCTTGGCCGGCAGGAGGTCGGCGAAGCTGCGATCATGGCGCTGGCCGTCGGACGAGCCGGTGCCGAGGAAGCAGAACGGACGGCGATGGAAGGAGAACTGGTGCAATGATCAACCGGAAAGATCTCTGGCTGCTGATCCTGATCATCGTCGTCGGCGCGGTCGTGGCGATCATCAATCCGCGCTTCCTCTCGCCGATCAATCTCGCCAACACCGCCAATCTGATCGGCCTGTTCGGCATCTTCGCCGTGGCGCAGGCATTCGTGATCATCGCCGGCGGCATCGAACTGTCGGTGGGCTCGATCATAGCCTTGCTCGGCGTGATCTTCATCGATCTCGTGGCGCTCGGCACGCTGAACTGGAGCATAGCAGTGGTCCTGGTCATCGGTCTCGGCTGTCTGATCGGGCTGGTCCACGGCTTCCTGGTCGCCAGGATGCACCTGCAGCCATTCGTCGTCACGCTCTGCGGATTGCTGATCTATCGCGGCGTGGCGCGCTACTATACCGACGATTCCACTGCGGGTTTTCCATTCGGCGCCAGCTTCCCCACGCTCGAATGGCTGACCACCGGCCGTGTGCTGGGCGTCCCGAACAGCCTGATCGCCTTTGCCATCGTCACGCTGGTGATGGGCGTCGTGCTGCATCGTTCGGTGCTCGGGCGATATCTCTTCGCCGTCGGCAAGAATGAGGAAGCTGCCCGCTATAGCGGCATCGCAACCTCCAGCGTCGTTATCGTCTCCTATATGATCTGCTGCGGGCTGACCGCCGTCGCGGCGATCTTCATTGCCATGTACACACGCTCGATTTCGCCCTCATCACACGGAAATTTCTACGAACTCTACGCCATTGCCGCCGCGGTGCTCGGCGGTTGCTCGCTGCGCGGCGGCGAAGGGTCGATCATCGGCGTCGTTCTCGGCACGGTTTTGCTTCAGATCCTGCAAAACCTGGTCAATCTGCTGGGGATACCGAGCTCGCTCAACTTCGCGGTGATGGGCTCGGTTATCCTGATCGGCGTACTGGCCGACCAGCAGATATCGAGAGGGAGGCGGAGCGGTGCGAAGAGCAGGGCTAGATCTCYGGCGGCCTGATCGGTCTCACCGCCACCAGAACAATCTGCGATCGAACTGTTGCACAGCGGTGATACTTATAACTATGCCTTACGTCTTCAACGAGGCCGAGGCGATCGCGATGACCAAGGCCGGCGCCGAGATCGTCGTGCTCTGCCATGGCGGACAGATCTCGATGCGCGCGATATTCTTGAGCCTTGCAAGGGCGTCCACGGCTTCTATRGCGCAAGTTCGATGGAGCGCCTGCCGGCAGAAGTCGCTATTCGCAAGCAGACCGAGGATTTCAAATCGCTGGCCATCCGCACCGTCTGACAAGGAAATTGGGAGGAAAGAATATGAAGGAATTTTTCGTCTACCCGAAGGAGGTCGACGCGTTCGGCTTCGATTGGGGCCGGCTGTCGCTCACCGTTGGACCGGAGGTGAACGGCGCCAAGACCTTTTCCGGCGGCGTCGTGGACCTGCCGAGCGGCCGAGGCCACACACGCCATAACCATCCGGGCTCCGAGGAGATCATCTACGTGATTTCCGGCACCGGTGAGCAGATGGTGGAAGATGAGAAGGGCCATCCGGTTGTCCAGCAGGTTGGGCCCGGCTGTACAATTTTCGTTCCGGAGAGCCGTTTCCACTCGACCTTGAACAGCGGGCCAGGCCCGATGCAGCTCTTCGTGGTTTATTCGCCCGCCGGGCCGGAGCGCATGTTGCGAGATCTGCCGGACTTCCGCATCATTCCGGCCGGCAGCTGACCGGCCAGGCTCGACCGGCTGATGGACGAGGCGGGCATCGATGACGGTCATCCGCTAGAGGCTGGCATGGTGATTTCAGTTAAGACCACAATGCCGCATCCCAAGCGAGGCTTCATCAGGCGGGAAGACACGCTGGCGATCACGGCCACCAGCTATGAAATGTCTGATGGCCGTGGGCGTGAGCGGAATAGAGCTGGTCGGGTGATTTGCGTCCGGCCTAGGCGTGATTTGAGCGTGTCGCTGATGAATTCAATATACATGGCTCTCTGGTTGCTGGTCGCAGGCTGGTGTAAAGGCCGGTAGAAGCATACTCAAAAGTCAAGTTGATTTCAGTTCCATAACAAACCTTATGCGACATCATCATTGTAGCGGCTATTTAGTAATGCGACAGTCTCGCCTCTCGACGGTCTGGCCGCCGCCCGATATGGCTTCGAGGCGGGCCGGGAACGAGCCTGTCGCCATTATTTTCCTTGTGCTTTCGCGTGCTCACGAATCTGCGACAAGCTCATCTTTGGCGTCAGCGCCTCCGGGTCAATCCTGATCTCGATCAGCGCGGGCTTACCTGACGCTTCGCTCCGCTCGAACGCGGCCGCAAACACCTCGGTCGACTCCACGGTCTCGCCGTGAAGACCATAGGATCTCGCCATCGACGCGAAATCAGGGTTTGTCAACATCGTGCCGGAGACGCGACCGGGATAGCTTCGCTCCTGATGCATCCGGATCGTGCCATACATGCCATTATTGATAACGAGGAAGATCACGCGGGCGTCGTACTGCATCGCCGTCGCAATTTCCTGGCCGTTCATCAGGAAGCAGCCGTCCCCTGCGAACGCCACCACGGTGCGGTCGCGATTGGTCAGTTTGGCGGCGATGGCGGCCGGAACACCGTAGCCCATCGAACCGTTGGTCGGTCCCAGCTGGGTGCGGAAGGTCCGGTATTGATAGAACCGATGCGCCCAGGCGGAGTAGTTGCCCGCACCCGTCGTCAGGATCGCGTCGGCCGGAAGATGCGACCGGAGCCATTCCATCACATCGCCCATTTGCACCGGGCCGGGGACAATAGGATGCTTCAGGTTCTCAAGATAGTCTCCGTGGGCTTTTGCGGTCCATTCCGCCCATGACGGTTTCTCCAGAGGCGCGAGCTTGGGCGCCTTCGAAAGAAACCCGACGGGCGTCGCATTGATCGGCAAGGTCGCATGGTAGACACGACCGAGCTCTTCAGCGCCGGAATGGATGTGCACCAATGTCTGCTTCGGAACGGGGATATCGATCAGAGTGTAGGCCCCGGTCGTCATCTCTCCGAGCCGTGCGCCGACCGAAATCAGCAGATCGCAGTCCTTCATATGCTGGATCAGTTTGGGTCCCGCCGCCAGGCCGAGGTCGCCCGCGTAGTTGGGATGGGTGTTGTCGAACAGGTCCTGGCATCGGAACGAGGCAGCGACGGGAAGCGAGAATGCTTCGGAGAATTGACGCAGCTGTTCGACTGCCTTGCCCGTCCAGCCGCCGCCGCCGGCGACGACCATTGGGCGCTTCACTGTTTCGAGAAGACGGCGCAGCTCGGCGAGTTCCTCATCGCCGGGATAGGTCTCGACCTTCTTGTAGTGGGGAACATCGGCGACATCGACCCGGTCCGTCAGCATGTCCTCGGGAAGCGCGACCACGACAGGACCCGGGCGTCCATTGACAGCGCGGTGGAAGGCCTGGCTGATCAGTTCGGGGATGCGCGCGGCGTCTTCGATCTCGACCACCCACTTGGACATCTGGCCGAACATCCGGCGATAATCGATTTCCTGGAACGCCTCGCGCTCCATCTGATCCCGCGCGACCTGCCCGATAAACAGGATCATGGGGGTCGAATCCTGGAAGGCGGTATGGACGCCAATGGAGGCGTTCGTTGCGCCAGGACCTCGGGTCACGAAGCAGATGCCCGGCTTGCCCGTCATCTTGCCATAGGCTTCGGCCATATAGGCAGCGCCGCCTTCCTGTCTGCAGACGATCAGTTCGATATCGTCGCCTGCATCATGAAGGGCGTCGAGTGCCGCAAGATAACTCTCACCCGGGACGCAGAACGCGCGTTCGACACCGTGAATCCGGAGTGCATCAATGAGCACCTGCCCGCCGGTGCGGGTGGTCTTGGTCATTTCCATTGGGTTCCCCCGATTGAGTTAGATGACGGCGTCTTCCAGGAACGGACGGTTGGCGACCACCCGCTCATAGCCAAACGGCGACAAATCCAGGGTCTTGAAGGACCCGTATGTGATGAGTTCGCTCAGCCCACGGCCCATGGCCGGGGATTGCTGGAGCCCGTGGCCGCTGAAGCCGTTCGCGAACAGGAAATTCCCGACCTCGGTATGCGGTCCGAGCACGACATTGTGATCGAGAACGCAGTAGTCATAGTGCCCTGCCCAGGAATTGACGACCTTGATCGCTTCGAAGGCCGGAACCCGTTCTGCCATCGTCGGCCAGATTTCCTCATCGAATTCGGCATGCATGACGTCGAAGTCATTCGGGTCGACCTCGGGATCGTGCTTGGGATAGGTCCCCATCAGGTAAAATTTGCCTTCGGGCCGGAAGAAGACTCCGGTCGGATCGATAGTCAAACCCACCTTCCCTTCAAGCGGCGTCCGGCAGTCGACCACAAACAGAGATCGCCGCCGCGGTTCAACGGGAACGTCAACTCCGGCCATTCGGGCGACCGTCTTGCCGTTGGTGCCGGACGTGTTCACCATTGTGCCGCAGCCGATCGTCTGGCCACTCTTCGTGGTCACGGACACGATACGGTTGCCCTCGCGGCTCACGGCAACGACCTCGTCCTCGATATACTCGACGCCGAGGGAGCGTGCCTTCTTTCGGAAGCCCTGCAGAAGGYCGACGCTGTCGAACCAGCCCTCCCCGCGCTCGCCCGTGCTGCCGAGGACGAGACCGTCGAGATTGAGCCAGGGGAAGCGACGGCCGAGCCCATCGGGATCGAGCAGCGTCACGTCTGCTCCGCAGGCGACCTGAGTTTCATGGTTGCGTCGCAAGACCTGCTCGCCGCGTTCGTCGGCGGCAAGAAAGAGGTAACCCGCCTCGTGGAACCCGATCTCAGCCGTGTCGTCATCGACAGCGACACTTTCCTTGAAGTTACGAATGAACTCGGTCCCGAACTGCGAAACCTTGACATTGATGGCGTTGGAGAACTGGTGCCGGATCGAACTCGACGACAGCGCCGTCGCAGACCGCTGGTACGTCCAGTCCTTTTCGATCACCAGAACCGAACCCTTGAAGTCCGGGTTGGTCGCAAGGAAATAGGCGGTCGAGCTGCCGACGACGGCGCCGCCGACAATCACGACATCATAGGAGGATTTCGAAGCCTGCATCGCCGAGCCTCACTTCTTCTCGTCTTCGAAGTGGCCGGCCGCGGCGAAGCTGCCCCCCTGGTAGCGAACGGCGGGATCGTTGGGATCGCCCTGCTTCGTGTCGGCGAAGATCTTTTCGGCGAAGTCGTCGGCACTGTCTTCAGGCTTGTAGCCGAGGGAGGCCGCAGTGCGATTGTCCCAGAACGCCTGGCTGTTGTTCGACATGCCATAGGCCACCATGAAGCCGACGCGCTCCGCCGACAGGCTCTTCTCAACGAGCTGGCGGCAATCGCGATACGAAAGCCAGGTGATGAGATGCCTGCGGTCGGTCGGCTCGGGGAAAGACGAGCCGATGCGAAGCGACACGGTTTCGATGCCGAATTTGTCGAAGTAGTAGCGCGCAAGGTTCTCCACGAAGGTCTTTGACACGCCATAGAGGCTATCAGGGCGCGTCGGCGCGTTTCCATCGATGGTTTCCGTACGCTCGTAGAAACCGATCGCGTGAACGGAGCTGGCATAGACGATGCGCTTGACGCCATGCTGGCGCGCGGCTTCGTAGATGTTGTAGCTGCCAGCGATATTGGCGTCGAGAATGGTCTTCCACGCGGCTTCCAGGCCTTGGCCGCCCATGTGCACAATGGCGTCGCACCCTTTGACCGCCGCGGAGACGGCGTCGAAATCGGTGAGGTCGGCGGACATGTCCTCCTCATGTGGAGCGAGGTCTTGGCAAGCGTTTCGCGCCGACAGGCGGACGATCTTGCCGAGGCGGGTTCCGGACTTGCGCAACTGCGTGCCCAACGCGCCTGCAGCACCGGTCAGAAGAACTCGATTGTAGTCACTCATGTCGATATCCCTCAGCGAAGCTGGCTCAATGCGTCGGCGATGCGGTCGATCGCGATCTGCAGATTTTCCCGAGAGGTGGCGAAGGAGAGCCGGATGTAAGGCTCCACGCCGAAAGCCGCGCCCGGAACGGTCGCCACCTTACCCGTCTTGAGCAGATAGGACGCCAGATCGGTGTCGTTCCTGATTGGAGTGCCATCGGGCGCGGTGCGGCCGATATAGGGGGCGCATTTCGGGAAAAGGTAGAACGCCCCTTCCGGTGCCCTCACCTCGAGACCCGGGATCGCCCCGAAACCTTTGGCGACGAGTTCGCCTCGAGCTTTGTACTCGGCGACCGCGTTGGTCACGAAGTCCTGCGGACCGTCCAGCGCGGCCGCCGCGGCGTATTGCGTGATTGACGAGGCGCACGTCGTGCTCTGGGACTGGAGCTTGTTCAGGACCTTGGTCAGTGCCTTCGGACCAGCTGCGTAACCAAGCCGCCATCCGGTCATGGCATAGGCCTTGGAGACGCCGTTGATGATGAGCGTGCGGTCCCGAAGCTCTGGGCAGGCCACGCCCACCGATGTGAAGGGGACGTCGCCGCAGACGATATGTTCATAGATTTCGTCGGACATGACCGCGACGCGGGGATGGCGGGACAGCACCTCGCCCAATGCCTTCAGTTCCGTTGCTGTGTAGATCGCGCCCGTCGGGTTGGACRGCGAGTTGAACAGGAACCACCGCGTCTTCGGCGTAATCGCCGCCTCAAGCTGCTCCGGTGTGATCTTGAAGTCTTGTTCGACGCCGCACGGCACGATCTTGGGAATGCCGCCGTGGAGGATGACGATGTCGGTGTACGATACCCAGTAGGGTGCCGGCACGACCACCTCGTCACCGGATTCGAGCGTGCCGAGAAACGCGTTGAACAGAATCTGCTTCGCGCCGTTGCCGATGGAAATCTCGTCCATGGCATAGTCAAGCCCGTTCTCGCGCTTGAACTTGCGAACGATTGCCTCGCGCAGTTCGGGCATCCCATCCGGAGCGGTGTAGCGGGTAATCCCGCGCCGCATCGCATCGACGGCCGCATCCACGATGTGGTCAGGCGTGTCGAAATCCGGTTCGCCCAGGGACAGGTCGACGACATGCTCGCCCTTGGCGCGCATCGCCTTGGCAGCCATGGAGACGGCCATGGACGGCGAAGACTTGATCGTCGCCGCTCTCGAGCTTTCAAAAACCATCATGTTCATTGGGAGTCTCCCCTGGCTCCTGCCTTGCCATATGCGGCGTATTGTTCATCGGTGATGTATCCATGGCGACGGTCGTTCTCGACCCGTGCCGCCGGACGACGTTGGGGATCGCCGAAGCCACCCCCGCCAGGCAATTGCAGAACCAGCTTGCGCCCTTCGGGCACGAACTGCAGGCCTTTGCCGCGAAGTTTCGTTCCGTCGTCGAGCGAAACCGAGCCGGCCGCGCCGTCTTGCCCGCCATCCCTGCCCCGTGCCGGATGCTCAAGGCGATCGAACATGGCGGAGAAACGGAAAGTGTATCCCTCGGCCGCCGAAATCTCGATCGTCTGCCCGAGGCCGCCGCGCAGTTCGCCCGCGCCACCGGAGCCCTCGCGCAGCTCCTTGCGCCAGACGATGACCGGGCCGACGTTTTCGGCGGCTTCGATCGGCATGGTGTGGACGCCACTCGGAAACGCGGTGGCGTTCAAACCGTCCAGAGCCGGACGCGCGCCGCTGCCGCCCGAGTTGAACATCAGGATTTCCGCGCCCTTGCCGCCGATCTGGTCGGCCACCGGACGGACGCTCATATGCAAGTTCCACAGCGCGCTCGCGCCTTCCGCGGGCACTTTGCCGGGCAATGCCTGGTGAAGCGCACCGAGCACGAGGTCCGGCACGAAATGGCCGAGCACATGGCGGACTGCAACAGGCGCCGGGCGTTTGGCGTTCAGGATGCAGCCTTCCGGCGCAGCCACCTCGAAAGGTGCCAGCGACGCCGCGTTGTTGGGGATTTCCGGGGCGACGACGCATTTGATGCCGTAACAGGCGTACGCCTTGGCGTAGACGAGCGGCACGTTGATGCCGAACTTGCTCATCCCCGAAGTGCCGTCGAAATCGACGAGAACGCCCTCCGGGCCGATGGTCAGCTTGGCGGCAAGGTGGACAGGCTCATCGTAGCCGTCGAGGTCCAGCGAGTAGGTCCAGCTGCCGTGCGGCAAGTTGCGCAGGCGTTCGAGCGTGGCCTCGCGGCTGTGCTTGAGGATGAAGCCGCCGATCATGTCGAGATCGGCGAGATTGAACTCGGTCAGCATGTCGACCAGACGCCGGTGCCCTGTCTCGTTACACGCCGCGAGCGCATAGAGGTCGCCCACGACCTTGTCGTTCTCACGGACGTTATTCCTCACGAACTGAATGAGGGTCTTGTTGACCTCGCCCCGTTCGAAGAACTTCATGATCGGAATGAAGAGGCCCTCTTCATAGACTTCGCGGGCATCCGGGCCAAAACCGCGGCCGCCGACGTCGACGACATGTGCGGTCGAGGCGAAATATCCGACATGCTTGCCGTGATGGAATGATGGGGTGACGATCGTGATGTCGTGGAGGTGCCCCGTCCCCTTCCAGGGGTCGTTCGTGATGTAGACATCGCCTTCGAAGATGTTGTCGCGGCCGATGTCGTTGATGAAGTGGGCGACGGATTCCGCCATTGCATTCACATGGCCCGGCGTGCCCGTCACCGCCTGTGCCAGCATTCTGCCCTCAAGGTCGAAGATGCCTGCGGAGAGGTCTCCCGCCTCGCGGACGCTCGTCGAGAACGCCGTGCGGATCAGCGTCTGGGCCTGCTCCTCGACCACGGAAACGAGCCGGTTCCACATAACCTGCATATGGATGTCGATCATTGACTGGTTCACGGGATCAATCCTCAGAGACGGGTTACGAGAAGGCAGTCGTCGCGCTGGACGATCGCCTTGAATGCCGCGGTGATGACGGTGGACGTCTCGCGCTCGACGATGACCGCCGGGCCGCGGACGACATCCCCCACCGCCAGATCGTCGCGCCTGTGGATACCCGCATCCAGGAACGCGCCCGAAGCCGCATCGAACAATTGCCTGCGGGAGCTCGGCATAACATGGCTTCCCGCATCGACCGAGCCGACACGTTCGACCGGAGGGAGCGGCGAGCTTGCCTTCACCGACCAGCTGACGATCTCGATTTCGAGGCCCTCGATCGCCCGGCCGAAGAAGCGGCCATAGGCCTGCTCGAAAGTCTCGGTCAACGATGCCGCGCCGCCGCCGTCGAATTTGGCGAACGACAGCGCGACCGGAATGTCCCAACCCTGTCCGGCATAGCGCATGAACAGCGTGCGCTCGAGAACGGGTTCCTTGTCATCGAGGCCGCCTTCGACGAAGCCGAGCGCCTCCGTCGTCATGTCTTCCAGCAGGCGGTTGGCGGCAGCCCAATCGAAACGCGAAAGATTGAATACCGAACTGCGGACAGCCTCGTAGCCGAACGGTGCCTTGAGAAAGCCGATGGCGGAACCGACGCCGGCGCCCGGCGGCACGAGAAAGGTGGAGATGCCCATCTTCTCGCAGAGGCGCGCGGCGTGCAGCGGACCCGCCCCACCGAAGGTGATCATGGTGAAGTCGGCAATGTTCTTGCCGTTCTCAACGGTGTGAACGCGTCCGGCATTGGCCATGTTCTCGTCGACGAGTTCGCAGGTGCCATAGGCTGCGCCGATATCGTCAAGACCGATCTCCGACCCGATCTCATCGACCATCGCCTTACGGCTGGCCTCGACCGAGAGCTTGATCGCGCCGCCGGCGAAATTATCGGGATCGAGCTTGCCGAGGATGAGATCAGCGTCGGTGACCGTCGGCTTGGTGCCGCCGCGCTGATAACAGGCCGGGCCTGGTTCCGAGGCCGCGCTGTGTGGCCCAACCCTGATCTGTCTCATTGAGTCGACGCCGGCAATCGAACCACCGCCAGCACCGATCTCCACCATTTCGACAACGGGAATTGAGATCGGCATGCCGCTTCCCTTGCGGAAACGGTAGGTGCGGGCGACTTCGAAGGTCTTCGCCGTCTTCGGGACATGGTTCTCGATGAGGCAGATTTTCGCCGTGGTGCCGCCCATGTCGAATGAAACCACCGAGTCGAGTCCGTGATGACGCGCCACGTCGGCCGCGAAGATCGCGCCACCCGCCGGACCGGACTCGACAAGGCGCACCGGGAATTCGGAAGCGCTCTCCACCGAGACGATGCCGCCGCCGGAATGGATCATGAAGACCGGGCAGACGACGCCGATGTCCTTGAGCGAAACCACCAGGCGGTCGAGATACGACTTGATGGCCGGCTTGACATAGGCATTGGCGCAGACGGTGTTGAAGCGTTCGAACTCGCGCATCTGCGGCGAGACTTCCGAGGAGATCGACACCGAGAGGCCGGGCATGCGGGCCAGCAACGCGTCGCGGACCGACGCCTCGTGGCGGCCATTGGCGTAGGCATGGATGAACCCGATTGCGACGCTCTCGTAACCGCCCTTCCGGATCGCGTCGACAACCGCGCCGACGGATGCCTCGTCGAGCGGGAGCAACACTTTGCCCGACGCGTCGACGCGCTCGCGGACGACAAAGCGATCCGCGCGTTCGATGAGCGCCGGGGGCAGCGAGATGTTGAGGTCGTACTGTTCAAAGCGGTTTTCGGTCCGCATTTCGAGGACGTCTCGGAAGCCTTCGGTGGTGACCAACGCGGTCTTGGCCCCTCGCCGCTCGATGAGGGCGTTCGTCGCGAGCGTCGTGCCGTGGATCAATTGCTGGATTTCGCCAAGCCCGATCCCGGCGAGGTCGGCGACCGCCTGCACACCCCTAAGAATCGCCCGCTCCGGAGCCGCGTAGTCCGTCAGCACCTTGGTCGAATGGAGCACGCCGTCCAACTCGAGGGCGACATCCGTAAAGGTCCCTCCGATGTCGACCCCGGCGCGGCAATTCCGTGATGCCCTGTTTGCCATTTGATTCCCCACTCTTGGTCCGTCGGCAGCTTCACATTCCTTGAAGCGGATTTCCAGCGCGCGGGCGCAAGCCTGCGAGTTCCCTCGCCAATCGGCCCGGGAAGCCTGAAACAATAATTCCGCTTGACGAGCTTGGTATATGTCACTTATCATACATGTGTCAACTGAAAACGGGCAGGGATTTTTCGAAACTTCGGGCGAGCAAAGGAGGGGCGTCGATCGAGCACCACGTCCGGCGGACGCAACAACATGAACGCGGATCGAACCGCGGCAGCCAATCCAGATTGACTTCAAACCAGAGGGAAATTCTCAGTGAAACAGATTCTCAAGCTTCTCGCGGCCAGCGTGGTCGCGTCGTCGGTTCTTCTCGCCCCGGCTTTCGCCGCCGACACGATCAAGATCGGCGTCGCGGGGCCGTTCACGGGCGCGAACGCCACGTTCGGCGAACAGATTTTCAGTGGCGTCTCCGCCTACGTGAAACAGGTCAACGCCGCCGGCGGCATCAACGGCAAGCAGATCGAGCTGGTCAAGGGCGACGACGCCTGCGAACCCAAGCAGGCCGTGGCGGTTGCCAATCATTTCGTCGACCAGGACAAAGTCCAGGCGGTCATCGGGCACTTCTGCTCTTCAAACACAATCCCAGCATCTGAAGTCTACAATGACGCGGGCATACTCGAGATGACGCCGTCATCCACCAATCCGACGGTGACCGACCGTGGTTTCGACAACCTTTTCCGCGGCTGCGGCCGAGACGACCAGCAGGCCGTCGTCGCCGGCGCGTTCATCCTCGACACGCTGAAGCGTGACAAGATCGCGCTGATCCACGACAAGGACACCTATGGACAGGGCCTCGTAGACGCTCTGAAAAAGACCATCGAGGCGCGGGGCGTCAACCCCGTACTCTACGAGGGCCTGACCCGCGGCGAACGCGACTTCAACGCCATCGTCACCAAGATCAAGAGCTCCGGGGCAAATGTCGTTTACTTCGGCGGCCTCATCCCCGAGGGCGGTCCGCTTGTGCGTCAGCTCAAGGAACAGGGTCTCGACGTGGCGTTCGTCACGGGCGACGCGTTCGCGCAGGCTGAAATCGTCGCCGCGGCGGGCGGTCCCGCAAACCTCAAGAACGTCTACTACTCGGCGACGCCCGATCCGCTTCTTGATCCGACGACCAAGGACGTCCAGGACGTGCTGAAGAAGGACAACATCACGCCGGCGAACTATGTCCTCTACGGCTACGCCAACGCCCAGGCGGTCATCGCCGCGCTGAAGGCCGGAGACGATCTCAAGGCACAGACCAATTGGCTCCGCAGCAACACGGTCGACTCCGCAATCGGCAAGATCACCTGGGATGCCAAGGGCGACATCAAAGACTTCAAGTTCGTCTTCTACAAGTTCGACGACAAGGGCACCCCTGTCCTGACGAACTAAGGCACCAACGCAACGGCCGGACAAATATGTCCGGCCGTTGCTTCACTGCCCAAAAAAACAAAAAAAGGGGTTCGCCATGGACATGTACATACTCGTCCAACAGCTATTCAATGGCATCACGCTCGGCACGATCTACGGCTTGATCGCCGTCGGATACACGATGGTCTACGGTGTCATCCGGATGATCAATTTCGCCCATGGCGACGTCTACATGGTTTCGGCCTACGTCGCCGCGATCACACTCGCCGTGCTCGGTTTCTTTGGCGTACAGTCGGTGCCGTTCGCCCTGATCTCGGTTCTCGTCATCACCTGCGTCATCACGGGGTTCTACGGCTGGGCGATCGAACGGGTCGCATACCGGCCGCTTCGCGGGTCGACAAAGCTAGCCCCCCTCATCTCCGCCATCGGCATCTCCCTGATGCTCCAAAGCTATGTGCAGATCGCCCAGGGCGCACGCGACCAGGGCGTCCCCACCCTCATCCAGGGAGCGTTCCGGTTCGGCGACGCGCAGCACTTCGCGCAGATCACTTATATGCAGACGGTCATCCTCATCGCCGCGTTCGCGGCAATGGCACTTCTGACATATGTCATCAACTACACCCGCATCGGCCGCGAATGCCGCGCGACACAGCAGAACCTCAGGATTTCCGCCGTGCTCGGTGTCAACACCGACAGGATCATCTCGACGGTTTTCGTCATCGGCGCGTCCACCGCGGCCGTCGGCGGCACCCTCGTGACCTTCAATTACGGCTCGTTCAACTTCTTCATCGGCTTCGTGATGGGCATAAAGGCCTTCACAGCTGCGGTTCTGGGAGGCATCGGCTCCCTGCCCGGCGCGGTTCTCGGCGGCGTCCTTCTCGGCCTCACCGAAGCGCTTTTCGCCGGCTATGTGAGCACGGACTATAAGGACGTCTTCGCCTTCGCCCTGCTTATCACCCTTCTGTTCTTCCGCCCTTACGGCCTTCTCGGCAAACCCGAAGTGCAAAAAGTCTGAGGGGGAACACACGATGCAAACGACCAAAATCTTCACCCTCGCCAAGGAAGCGCTGCTCACCTTCGCCGTTTCCCTGGTCTTGTTCGGACCCGTCTCTGGCCTCGTCCTGGACGGATTCAGCTTCCATAACGAACTCGGGCGCGCCGTCCTTCTTGCCGCGGCCGTGACTGCAGGCCGGATAGCACTTTCAGCGGTCGGCATGACCGCGATGGGCCGTGTGTTCGTTCATCGGGTTTTCCGGAGCGGCGGCGGCGTGACCGTCAACACCGCAACGCGGGGTTCGCGCACCCCTCTTTTGATCTTGCTGTTCCTGGCGGGGCTGGTTCTGCCGTTCATGTTGGACAAGTATTTCCTCGGCGTCGCAATCCTCGCCCTGATCTATTGTCTCCTCGGCCTCGGGCTGAACATCGTGGTCGGCCTGGCGGGTCTGCTCGATCTCGGCTACGTGGCATTCTACGCGGTCGGAGCCTATCTGTTGGCGCTCGGTTCCCAGTATCTCGGCCTCGGCTTCTGGAGCGCACTGGTGATTGCGCCGATCCTTGCCGGATTTTTCGGTATGGTGCTGGCATTCCCGGTCCTCAAGATGCACGGCGATTATCTTGCCATCGTGACTTTGGGCTTCGGGGAAATCATCCGTCTTATTCTCAACAACTGGCTTGACGTGACAGGTGGCCCCAACGGCGCTCCGGTTCCCGCGCCCACCATCTTCGGGCTGGAGTTCACACGCACTGCCAAGCAAGGCGGAATACCGCTCCACAAGTATTTCGGCGTGGAATACAATGCCGACTACAAATTCTGGTTTCTCTACATCGTCCTTTTCCTCGTCGTCTGCGGCGTGATCTACACTGTGGAGCGCCTGCGCGTGATGCCGATCGGCAGGATGTGGGAAGCGCTGCGGGAGGATGAAATCGCCTGCCGCTCTCTGGGGGTGAACCACGTCTTCACGAAACTTTCGGCCTTCATGCTGGGTGCCTCCACAGGCGGGCTGGCCGGCGTGTTCTTCGCCGCCCAGCAGGGCTTCGTCAATCCGACGTCCTTCACGTTCTTCGAATCCGCCCTGATCCTCGCCATCGTCGTGTTGGGCGGCCTTGGATCGACATTGGGTGTGATTCTCGCGGCGCTTGTCCTGACCATCCTTCCCGAGGTCTTGCGAGACTTCGCAGAATATCGGGTCCTCGTCTTCGGCATCCTGATGGTGCTGATGATGATCTGGAAGCCGCGGGGTCTGGTCCGCGTAACGCGCCCCGCCTTCTACCCGTCCGACGCCACCACGACGGAAGTCGCAGCACTCCAGGCACAACCGGAGGCCGGACGATGAACGATGCTCTGCTGGAAGTTCAAAACGTCACCATGCGTTTTGGCGGGATTGTCGCCAACCGCGATGTCAGCTTCACGGTGAAAAAGGCGGAAGTCACGGCTCTCATCGGCCCGAACGGGGCCGGGAGGACGACGATATTCAACTGCATTACCGGATTCTACCGCGTCAGCGAGGGGCGCATCGTACTCAACGCAGATGAAGGCCCGCGCGAGATCGGTGGATTGGTGTCCAAGCCGATGACGGGAGGCTCGCATCTCGTGACACGCGCCGGGATCGCCCGGACATTCCAGAACATACGCCTGTTCAAGGAGATGTCTGTCGTCGAGAACCTGTTGGTGGCGCAGCATCTTGCCACCCGGAATAATCTCATCAGCGGCGTGTTCCAGACGCCCGCGTTCAGGAAGTCGGAGCGCGAGGCGGTCGACCGCGCCTATTACTGGCTTCGGCAGATGGGTCTCTCTGAGGACGCCAACCGATTGGCTGGGGAGTTGCCGTATGGCCGCCAGCGCCGTCTCGAGATAGCGCGGGCAATGTGCACCTCACCCAAGTTGATCTGTCTCGATGAACCGGCTGCGGGCCTCAATCCATCCGAGACCCGCGAGCTCTCCGACGTCATCAAGCGGCTCTGCGCCGATCACGACCTCACAGTGCTGGTGATCGAGCACGATATGGGGCTTGTCATGCGGATTTCGAACCACATCGTCGTTCTCGACCACGGTGAGGTCATCGCCAGCGGCACTCCGGAGGCGGTGGGCAATGACCCTGCGGTTATCGCAGCGTATCTTGGCGTCAGTGAGGAAGAGGTTGCGGCATGAGCATGGAATTGAACAGTGACACCCCGCTTCTTGAGTTTTCGGGCGTCCACGCCCACTACGGCCCCGTCGAAGCGCTGAAATCCGTCGACGTCATCATTCGCAAGGGTGAGATCGTCAGCCTCATCGGCGCGAACGGGGCGGGCAAAACCACGCTGCTATCGACTATTTTCGGCGCGCCCAGGACCTCGGCGGGACGAATCCTGCATCGCGGCGAGGACATATCCAGACTGCAGACGAACAGGATATCCCGACGCGGCATCGCGCTGGTGCCGGAAGGACGTCAAATCTACCAGGACATGTCGGTCGAGGAGAACATGATGATGGGCACGACGCCCATAGGGATGTCCTATTTCGACGAGGATCGCACGGCAATGTTCGAGCTATTTCCACGGTTGAAGGAGCGTCGGAACCAGACCGCCGGAACCATGTCGGGCGGCGAGCAGCAAATGCTCGCGATCGCGCGCGCGATGATGGCGAGGCCGGAACTGATCCTGTTCGATGAACCCTCCCTTGGTCTCGCGCCTCTCGTCGTGAAACGGGTGTTCGAAGTCCTCAAGGAGATCGCAGACCTGGGCAAGACGATCTTCCTCGTCGAGCAGAACGCCAACCACGCTCTCAAATTGTCACATCGGGCCTACGTCATGGTCAACGGCAGGATACACCTCTCCGGCGACAGCGCCGAACTCCGTGACAACGAAGACGTCCGCAAGGCCTATCTCGGCCTGCATTGAGGTGGATGAAACAGATGGCGCGCGGCCACCCTTCGGTTCAGGAACGTGTTGAAGGTTTCGCGATCGGCAATCGATTCAAGGCCTATCGCCACCGGCGTCCGGCCATTTCGAATACGGGACCCGAATAGATGGACGACGTTTGCATAACCGCAGCCTCGCTGCCTATTGCTGGAACTTGACCATGGTGCCGCCGCCTGTGGCCTGGTCGGTCGGGAAGACCTCGACGCGGGCGACGTCGACGAAGGCCGGCAATTCGATTGCGCTTCCGATGACGGCCGCGATGTGCTCGGGTTGGATCGGCCTGTAGCCGTCGTAAAGCACGGCCTGCGCCTGGTTGTCGGCGATCGCCGTTCGATAGAGGTCTGTCTGCACACGTCCCGGCACCACCTCCGTCACCCGCACCGAGGTACCGAGCAGATCGCATCGCAAGTTGTCGCAGAACAGGCTGAGACCCGCCTTCGAAGCCCCGTAGGCGCTCATCGACGGATATGGCGCCTGGCCGCCGCTCGATCCGATGAAGATCAGATGTCCCCGCTTGCGCGCGACCATCCCCGGAAGCACGGCGCGTGTGAGGTGCATCGGGGCTTTGAGGTTGACGTCGATCATCGCGTCGATCTCGTTGGGATCGATCTCGTGGAAGAGCGCCCGTGTCGACAGAATTCCGGCATTGTTGACCAGGATGTCGACTTCGACATCCGCGAACCGTGCAGCGAAAGCCGCGGTGTCGCGGACATCCGCCTGCACGGACTTCGCGCCCGACGAAGAAGCCAAGTCTTCGAGGGCAGCGGCGTTCCTGCCGACCGCGTAGACTTCGAGACCCATTTCCCGCAGCTTCAGGACGGTCGCGCGGCCTATGCCGCTGGTCGCACCCGTGACTATCGCGGTCTTGTAGACCGACCGCTCAGACATAGATGTAGCCTCCGCTGACGACCACGTTCTCGCCAGTGGCGTAGGTGTTGCGGCTGCTCGCCATCATGACGATCCACTCGGCCATCTCTACTGGTTCGGCGGCGCGGCCCAAAGCGCTCGCCTTCGCCAGCTCGGGCAGGAAGCCCAGTTCTTTGGCCCTGTCGGTGGCGAAGCCTGCCGGGGCGACGGAATTGACGAGAATGCCGTCAGCCGCGCATTCCTGGGCGAACGACTTGGTCAAGCTGACGACGGCGGCCTTGGTGGCGGCGTAATGGGCGTTCTGCGGATGCGCCTTGAAGGCGTCCACAGACGTAACGTTGACGATACGGCCGGTGACCTCTGGGCGGTTGACGAAGCCACGCATGTGCCGGACCGCGGCCACCATCATGTGGTATGTGCCTTTGACGTTTATGGCGTTCTCGATGTCCCACTCCTCATCGGTGATCTCAAGGATCGGACGACGCGGATAGATGGCGGCGCTGTTCACCAGCGTGTTGATCCGGCCCAGCTTGTCCGCGATTTCGGCGAACCCGCGATGCGCTGTCTCCGCCCGTGCTATGTCGGCGACGGCTGTCGCCACCTCCGCGCCCATGGACAGCAAGGTTTCCGACGCGCTTGACAGGAGCTCGGCGTTCCGGTCGACGAGGCCAATCTTCGCCGCGCCACGCTCCACCATCAGTTTGGCGGTGGTGAGGCCGAGTCCCGACGCTCCCCCGACGATAATCACGGTCTGCTGCTGCATGATTCCACCTCGCGCATTTCAGTTGCTTCGTCTTATTTGTATGTTATCACTTATATGCTATATTTTCGAAGCGACAAGCGTTTTTTGGAGAGAAGCATGATCCCGCGCCTGAAGCTCGACAGGGCTGTCGAATCGCCCCAGCCTGGCTTCCTCGAGCGTCTGGTCGAGCGCGGCTTCCGCGGAGACATCGAAACCGAACACGGAAGTGGGCTCGTCGCCTCCACAGACAACTCTATCTACGAGATAGAGCCCGCCGGCGTGATCTTCCCCAAAGACGGCGACGACCTTCGCCTTCTCGCGGCAATCCTGGGCGAACCGGGCTTCGAACATGTCGTAGCCACCGCGCGCGGCGGCGGCACTGGGACGAACGGCCAATCCCTCACCCGCGGTTTCGTCGTCGACTGCTCCCGGCATATGACACGCATCCTGTCGATCGATCCGGAAAAGAGGACCGCAAGGGTTGAGGCGGGCGTCGTCAAGGATCAATTGAACAAAGAAATTCGGAAGCACGGGCTGTTCTTCGCGCCGGAGCTGTCGACCTCAAATCGGGCGACGATCGGCGGCATGGTCAGCACCGACGCCTGTGGCCAGGGGTCGTGCGTCTACGGCAAGACGAGCAACCACGTGCTCAGCCTGCGCATCGCGCTTGCTGACGGCACTGACTGGTGGGCGCGACCCATGGACGGCGAGGAACTGTCACGCGTCGCAGCCAGGACTGACAGGATCGGCGACATCCACCGCGTCGTTCGGAACATCCAGCGCGACAAGAAGGACCTGATCGAAAGAACCTTCCCTAAGCTGAACCGCTACATGACGGGCTACGACCTCGCCCATATCATTCGTGATGACGGACAATTCGATCTGACCTCGATCATCTGCGGGTGCGAGGGGACGCTCGCCTTCATTGCCGAAGCCGAACTCAATCTGCTTCCGATCCCGGCGGAAGCGGCGGTGATCAACATCCGATATGACGACTTCAACGCCGCCCTGGAGGACGCCCGGGTTCTCGCCGCGCTCGGAGTGGCGTCGGTGGAGACGATAGACGAAAAGGTCCTGTACCTCGCCAAGAACGACATCGTCTGGGCCTCTATCGATCGCTTCTTCCCCGACGATGGCCACACGAACGGCATCAACATCGTCGAAGTCCTCGCCGATGACCCTGATGAACTGGCGTCGAAGCTGGCGGTGATCACAGCGTCGCTCGAAGTGGCGAGTGGCTCCGGAAGGCGCGGTCATACAATCGCCGACAATAGCGGGGATGTCGAGGCCATCTGGACGATGCGCAAGCGTGCGGTCGGGTTGCTCGGCAATGTCGACGGGCCTGTGCGGCCGGTGGCGTTCGTGGAGGACACCGCCGTCCCACCGCAAAACCTCGCCCCCTACATCAGGGAATTCCGTGCCCTCCTGGACGCCGAGGGACTGACCTACGGAATGTTCGGCCATGTGGATGCGGGCGTGCTTCACGTGAGGCCCGCCCTTGACCTGACCAGGCCGGAACACGAGGCCTTGGTCCGGCGCGTGAGCGATGGCGTCGTCGCCCTGACCCGGAAGTATGGCGGAGTGCTCTGGGGTGAACATGGTAAGGGCGTCCGATCAGAATATGTCCCGGAATATTTCGGCGCGTTGTATGAAAGCCTCCGCGACATCAAGCGCGCGTTCGATCCCCATGATCAACTGAACCCGGGCAAGATCGCGAGCGCCGGGGATAAGCCGCTGACACGTATCGACGATCCCGCGCTTCGCGGGCAGCTGGATCGGTCGATTCCCGCGGACGCGCGGGCATCCTATGGCAACGCCTCGTTCTGCAACGGCAACGGCGCTTGTTTCGACTTCGACGCCGATAGCCCGATGTGCCCGTCTTACAAGGGGACCCGTGACCGCCGCTTTTCCCCGAAGGGCCGGGCCATGCTGTTCAAGGAATGGCTCCGGCTTCTCGGCACGGCAGGCATCAATCCTCTGGATGCGCGGCGGCGGATCAGATCGGGCAACGGCCTGCTTGCCTTGCCGAGCCGGGTGTGGCGCTCGCTCGACCCGTCCAACCGACGGGATTTCTCGCACGAGGTCCGGCAGGCGGTCGACAACTGCCTCGCCTGCAAGGCCTGCGCGGGCGAATGTCCGGTCAAGGTCAACGTGCCGGATTTCCGCTCCAAATTCCTGGAACTCTACCATTCGCGTTATCTGAGGCCTCTCAAGGACCCCATCGTCGCGATGATCGAGCAGGCCCTGCCCTGGATCGCCCGAGTTCGTCCGATCTACAATGTGGCTGTGCGGTCGCGGCTCGGACAGACCGCGACACGATTGCTTGGTCTGACGGCGCTTCCCGAGATGCCGGGCGTCAATCTCTGGCGCGAACTGAGGACCCGGGGAGTCCAACCCGCCACACCTAGTACACTGAAACGCCTGCCCGCGCACCAGGCAAAAGATTCCGTGGTCTTTGTCGTCGACGCGTTCACCGCCTACTACAATCCGGACCTCGTCCTCGCCGCCGCCTCCCTCGCCCAAAAACGAGGCCTCCATCCTTTCGTCCGGGCGTCGGTCTCCAACGGGAAGGCCCTGCATGTGCATGGCTATCTCGGGAGGTTCGAGAGCACGGCCAGATCGACTGCTGCAGAGCTAGCCGCCCTGGCCGCGACCGGAACCACACTCGTCGGCCTCGATCCTTCGATGACGCTCGCCTTCCGTTCGGAATACAAGGAGGTCGCGACGATGGTACCGACGGTGCTTCTCCCGCAGGAATGGCTGAAGTCGCTTGGGGTCGGGTCGCCCGGCACGCCACCGCCAGCGACCCGTCAGGCGCGGCTCCTTCTGCACTGCACGGAGCGAACGAACGCAGTGTCTTCGGCACAGGAATGGACCGAGGTGTTCAAGGACTTTGGCGTGAATCTGACGATCCCCGCGCTGGGATGCTGTGGAATGGCGGGAACATTCGGACACGAGGTCAGAAACCGTGAGCTGTCCGAGCGAATTTACGATATGAGTTGGAGGGCGCAGACGAGTCGTGACAATGACATAGAGCCACTGGCCACGGGATTTTCGTGCCAGTCCCAAGTGCAGAAGATCGAGGGCCGCCGCCTTCGCCACCCGATCGAGTTTCTCAATGACCTCCTAGTCGACTGCGGGTCTGCAACCGGTGACAATGCAGCATGATATGTGATATGTGATGAATGACATGTTGGTCAGGCATAGGAGAACTCGGTGGCGGTAATCACTCAGCGCGGCAATCTGGCCGAAATCGTCGTCGCCCAGCTCACCAGCCGCATCGATGCCGGCACCTACCCGCCGGGAGAGAAGATACCATCGAGCGCCCAGTTATGCGAGGAGTTCGGTGTGAGCCGCACCGTGATCCGCGAAGCCCTTACGTCGCTGAGAGTCGCGGGTCGGGTGACGTCGCGGCAAGGCGACGGCGTCTACGTCACCGAGCGGGATTCCAAGACGCTGAATTTCGAAATCAGCCGGATCGAAGACATCCGTTCGGCCATGGAAATCCTGGAGCTCCGCCTGGGCGTGGAAATGCAGTCGGTGGCGCTCGCGGCCACCAGACGGACGCCGGACGCCCTCGCGGACATCGCCCGGGCCTTCGATTACGTGGACAATCTCGAAAGCGACGACGCCGAAGTTGAGGCCAGGGCCGATTTCGAGTTTCATCTCGCGATCGCGAGGGCGACGCGCAATCCGCATTTCCCACAGTTCCTGCAGGCCGTTTTCAGTGAGATCAGTTTCGACCTCGTCATGAAGCACCGCCAGTCGGCGCGCACCTATCAGAGCTATCTCAAGAAGATCAACAAGGAGCACGCCGCCATCTTCGCCGCCATCACTCAAGGCGATCCGAAAGCTGCGAAGAACGCCCTTGCCGCGCATCTTGAGGAGAGTCTCAGCCGATATCGCACGATGCTCGACGAACCGCAGATCATGGAGACGGCTGACTGACACGGGAGTCTTGAACAGAAGCCCCGCCCCTGCTCTTCCCTTTCAACCTGGCCCAGCCGGCCGGACCGGGGGCTGATCCGACGAGCCAGTGTCGCGTTTCTAACGGGCTGGTCGCACCGCAGTTCTAATCAGCTTTGACATATCATCATTTGAATGTAGAAGTACAGGTTCCATTTTCAAATGCAACGAAGGCAATATTGGCCAAGATTGCCATGTCATCGGCGCCGATCACCCGAAGATGAAGTCGTCCGCCGTGACGCTGGCGAGCTGCGTGGCCTTGAGCGTGATGCTGTCGTGGCTGTCGAAGGTGATGACCACGTCCGACCCGACCTGCGCCATATGCAGGCCGGAGAACTGCGTCGCAAATGCAGGGTGGATGTCAATGTGGCCGTGTGTCGATGTCGTCAGGTCGAGATTGTAGACCGTGTCGTTGCCGCCCTGATAGTCGAGAGTCGCATTCGTCATGTTGCGGAAATAGAACGTATCGTTCAGCGTGCCGCCGCTCAGGGTTTGCGCATCCGCATAGTCAGTGATGGTGTGGGTGCCGGCGGCCAGGCGCGTGTCGCTCGTCAGCACGACGCTGCTGCTGCTGAGCCTGTCCTCACGCATGGTCCCGGTGCCGTCCTGAAGATAGTAATCGACAGTGCGCGCGCCGTTGGCGGCGATCGCCGTGTGATTGAGGATCGATCCGCTGCTCGTATAGTTGTCGATGACCTTGCTGCCATCCGTGGCGCGCGTTTCACGGTAGTCGTAAGTGCCGTCGGTGTGGAACCGCTCGATCAGCCTGACATTGCCGCTGGCGTCGTTGGCCTGGTGGATCGAGGTATAGGTCTGGCCGGTGACGTTGTAGACATAGTTGTCGGTCGAATGGTCGGCGTTGACAACGTTCTGACCGATAAGAGCGCTGCCGGCATACTTCTTCATCACCGCGCTGCCATCGGCATAGGCGGTATAGTCGGTCAAGGCCTTGCCGGTCGCGGTGTCGTAGGTCGTTGTCTCGGTCCAGCCGAGATGGTTCGCCTGGWCATAGCTCGACTTGATGCCGCTGGCATAAACCGTGGTCAGCACATCGCCGCTGGTCTGGATGATCTTCTGCCACAGAGCATTGCCGGTCGAAGGATCGTAGGCGATCGTGGTATTGGTGCCGTCAACCGCAACCTTGACGTCGTTCGTCATCTTGCCCGCGGAACTGTAGAGGGCTGTATCCCGGCTGCCATCGGTGCCGCGCACATCACGGTAATCATAGGTGCCATTGGCGTGAAAGCGTTCGACCAGCCGGACATTGCCCTTGGCATCATTGGCCTGGTGGATCGATGTATAGGTCTGGCCGGTAATGTTATAGGCGTAGGCGTCGGTCGACCCATCGGCGTTGCGCGAATTCTGGCCGACAAGGACGCCGGCACTATACTTCTTCATCACCGCGCTGCCATTGCTGTAAGCGGTGTAGTCGGTCAGCATCTTGCCGGTCGAGGTGTCGTAGGTGCTGGTCTCGGTCCAGCCGAGATGGCTGGCCTGGACATAGCTCGACTTGATGCCATTGGTATAGACCGTGGTCAGCGCGTCGCCATCGGTTTCCTTGACCGCCTGGCGCGTCGCGAAACCGGTTGTGGTGTCGTAATAGATGGCGGTATTGGTGCCGTCGCTGGCGATCTTGACATCGGTCACCATCTTGCCGACGCTGTTATAGTTCGCAATATCTCTGCTGCCATCGGAGCCGTGTGTCTCGCGACAGTCGTAGGTGCCGTCGGCGTGGAAACGCTCGATCAGCGTGATATTGCCGTTGGCATCATTTGCCTGGTGCCTCGACGTATAGGTCTGGCCGGTGATGTTGTAGTTGTAATAATCGGTCGAGCCGTCGGTATGAAAAACGACCTTGCTCATGATCACGCCGTTTGTCAGGCCATAATCAGTGTGAAGGGTCAGATTGCCCGCAGCATCGAAATTCTGCACCTTCGTCCATGTGGCCTGACCGTAGGTGACGGAAAAATTATTGCCACCGGAAATCTTGCCGAGAAGCGTACCGTAGTGCGCGATCAGGTAGTTCATCGTCTCCACCGAGGAAACGGCCAGTGTATGGGTGTCGGAAAGCGTGACCGACTGCAGCCCGGATGCGGCCTTCAGGTCGGCCATCTGCGCAACGAAATGCTCCGATGTCATCGTCAGGTTCGACGAAACCGTCTCGGTTTGTGGCTGCACCGGGAGCCTGGCGCCGAATTCCACGACGAGCGGATGGTCGCTTACCGGGATCTTGAAGGAGCTGACATTTTTGTAGACGGCGATCGGCGTCAGACCGGACAGTGGATCGTAGACGTAGACAAGAGGTTCGACATGGTCGAGCGTCACGGTGACGTTGACGGCCGGATTGGTTATGTCGGTGTCCGTGGTGTCGTTCCAGACCTCCTTGTCGGCCCAGACAACCAGGTCTTCGACTCCGCCCGACTTTGCCAGCACCATTGAATGCGTCTGCGACGGAGCGCCGGTCAGCGTATAGTTGAAGGTGTTCGTTGTGGTCGCACCGCTGTCCCCGGAGGACAGGATCGTGGTCAGATTGTGAAGCGCGATTGCGGCGAGTTTGGGAGAGCCGTCGGCATTGAAGAGGCCGAAATGTGCTTCCTTCTCGCCGCGCGCGGCGGCCGCGGAGGGTGTGTCGATCAGCTCGTAGAGATAGGTCGACACCGAGCCGTCTTCATACGCCTCGAAAAGGTCGTTGAGGACAATCTTTGCCTGTGCGGTCTCGCTGGCGCCGACATAGCTCGCTGTTTTGTCCGTGGTAATGCCGGTTTCCGTGATGACCAGAGGATCGCCTGACGATGCCTTCTGCGCCAGGCCGAGCGTCGTCTCGATTTGCGAATCTGTCGAACCCGTCGTTGTCGTATAGGCATGGGCATTGGCATAGTCTGAGTAAGCGCCGAGATTCCCGACCGTCGCGTAGGCCGATGCGCTGTTGTTGGCGATCGACAGATTGATGACGCCAATGTGTCCCAACACCGGATCGGCCTTGATCGCCTGATAGAGATCCTTCTGAAACGCCGCCCCGGCGGCAGTTCCGGTCAGGCCTTTATAGGTGAGGCTTGCATCGACATTGACCTCGTTGAGTCCCTCGATGGACACGATCGAGCCCGGATGCTCAGCCACGAAGGCCTTGAGGTCTGTTATATACTGCGTAAGCGCCGCCTTGCCGCCCACGGCAATCCCAGACCTCACACGAAAATCGAATGTGATTCCTGCTGCTGCCAAAGCATTAAGGACCGGTGAAGCCTGGCCGTAAGTTGAATATGCATCTCTTACCTTGGAGACACCGATATATTTTAACGATTCGATAATGAGGCTGGAATTGTCGTAAGCGTCGAGATAGTCGCCGCCGTGTGTATTGACACCAAGCGAAGAAAGAAAAGCGGACGCCGACGAATTATTGCTAGACATATAAGATGACCGCATCGATTAAACTGATGAAAATCTTACATGAAAGGAAGCAAAAACCGATTATGGGAATGATTCAAATTTTATCGATGATCGATTTTAGGTCAGCGCCAGATCATGAACTCACCGGCTTCCTCGCCGCCTGTCCCCGAAATGGCTGACTCGACGGGAACTTATCGGTCGTTAATGGGCTTGTAGATGTCGCAACAGTTAGACAAAACGCACTTTGCTAATACAACGGAAGCAGGGAGTGGAAATGGTTTTCCGACTGAAGGAGCGACTCGGCAAGAGGTTTGAAGAAGAACTGCAATTCTTCAAAGGCTGGCAAAAAGACAAGAAAGGCGTTGGCGCCCTCATCCCGACTTCGATCCATGCCGCGCGTCGTATGGCAAGCGTGATCAATCCACGATCAGGAATGCCGGTTCTGGAACTCGGTGCGGGCATGGGCGTCATCACCAAAGCAATCCTCGAGAGAGGCATTGAACCGAGCCAGTTGGTTTCGGTCGAGTATTCCAGTGATTTCTACGACGCCCTCACGCGACGCTTTGCCGGCGTGGACTTCCGGTTGGGCAATGCATTCCAACTGGATGAAGTTCTTGACGACCGTAGCGCCGAGCAATTCGACTGCGTCGTCAGTGCGGTTCCGATGTTAAGTTTTCCAATGGAACGGCGCGTTGCCCTGCTGGAGGACCTGCTTGCCCGGGTGCCACCCGGACGACCCGTCATTCAGATCACCTATGGGCCGCTTTCGCCGGTCGTCAAGATGCCCGACCGCTATGTGGTCTCGCATTACGATTTCGTCGTCCGCAACATCCCGCCGGCTCAGCTTTGGACGTATCGGCGAGCCGTGGTATAAGGGAAGTGTTGCCTGAACAGGGTTCGGATTCGCGCGAAAGTTGAAATAATTGTCTGCCCGCGCCGGCCACGCTGTGTCTGATGGCTGTTCCTGCCGCAACGCAGGCGTCGGGGTCAGGCTTTATATGGCAGAATTGCCGTAACACGAATAGGCCGCTTTGTGCGACCTTTCATCGTATCCGCTTGTTGGCGGTTTTGTGTGTTTGAGGTATCGATTGACGTTGCGTTTTGCAGACCTGGCAGCGACCTACTCTCCCGTGCCTTAAGACAAA
>NZ_JBFUFK010000040.1:0-74787 GCF_056403475.1 Rhizobium sp. P2_G9
GGATTGGTTCAACAATCGACGACTTCTGGAGCCCATCGGCAATATTCCACCAGCTGAAGCCGAAGAACGATACTACGCCATGCTGGACGAACCAGCCGTGGCCGCATAACTTAAACCAAACGGTCTCCGGCAAAGCCGGGGCGGTTCACAGGGTCAGCGGAGCTTGCCATCGACAAGGCCTTCGCCGACAGCGCGTACTCTGCATGTTACTCCTTTTCCCAGCGTGGTTTGTTCAGCAGGATGAAGGCATCGGCCGTCGTGGGCGCATAACCCGTCATCCTGGCGACACCATCGGTTACGCGATCTTCGCCGCCCTGCTCGATCTTTGCGTCCATCGCGGCGAGCATCTGCGCATAAGTTTCGTCCAAGCCGCCTTGCCGGTATCGGTCCGCGAGTTGCTCAACGGTCAGGTTGACATGCTCTATCCTGCGCCCGAGCGCCGTGGAGAGCTTGGCGGCCATGTCTGCATATGACAGCGTTTCCTGCCCGGTCAGAATGAAGTCCGCGTTCCATGACCTTTCGGCAAGAAGCGCGCCGACGGCCGCGTCGGCTATATCGCTCGCGTCAATGAATCCGACCCTCCCGGCACCCGTCGCAGAGTATATCGCGTTGTTGTCCCGGATGGTCGCAAGGTGCTGCTGCTCAGAGAAGTTCTGCATGAACCAGGTAGGGCGCAAGACCGTCCATTCCGGGGCCTTCCGTTGCAGATAGGCGTGAATCTGTCCCATCATCGGCCCACCGGCTTCAAGCGACGACGCGCTCAAAAGCACGAAACGCTGAACGCCAGCAGAGCGCGCGATGTCGAGAATGGGCGGAACGATTGTCCCGTGGTCGCTGCTGTTCGTCGGCGCGACGATGTAAGCGGCTTCAACGGAGTCGAATGCGCGCTGGGCAAGCTCCGGCTGCTGCCAGTCGAAGGCAATGTCTGTTTCAGTAGTTGGCGTTCGCGTGCCGATCCGGTGCGCGACGCCACGTTCCTTGAGCCCTTTGGCAACGAGGCGTCCGGTCTTTCCCGTGCCGCCGATAACGAGAACCTTAGCCGACATGTTTTGTACCCTCAGCCTGGGCTTCACCTGCTGCATACGCACCATCCAGAGCCGCCAGCACAATGAGCGGATTCCAGTAGTCGCGATAACGAGCGATCCGGCCGTCCTTCAGGTCAATTACGGAGACATAGTCCTGGTCATATCGAGCGCCAGTCTGATTGGCGTGCCCCTTGCAGCTGAACTCGATCACGGCTGCGTCGCGCTGGGCCGAAACAAGGACGCGGCCAAGCGTCATGGACTCAATCGTGATCAAACTTCCGACTGTCGGAAGATAGGCCTCGAGCGCCGCCTTGCCGTCGAGCCTCGCGGTCCCGCCATGCGGTGTGAAGGGGAATTCGAAGAGAATGTCGTCCGCACACATGTCGAGGAAGGTTTTGGCCTCAGGGGCGAGCAGGTCTCCCAGAGCTTGCCCCAACAGTGCCGAAAGACTGGGAAAGAGGTCGGTGTTTGTCGTCATGGTCTTTACTCCTTGCTTGTAGAACGATACCGTTCCGTCCATATAAGGAGATATCTGGATGGAACGCAATAGTATCGACGAAAAAAATAGAAGAAAGCCTACCGGGGCCGCCGTCATGCGATCCGAACTGACGGACGCGCTCTATCGCGCTTTCTTCGAAGAGTGGGCCGAACATGGATACACCGGATTGAGTTTGGAGCGTGTTGCGGCGCGGGCGGGTGCGGGAAAGGCCGCTATCTATCGTCGTTGGCCCTCGAAACTGGCTCTTGCCTCGGAGGCCGTCGAGCGGCTGGGCCTGGCCTTGACCGATGTTTCCGACCGGGGTGGGCTGGCGGAAGAACTGGAAGCCTATCTCCTGATGATGCGACGGGCGCTCAGGCATCGACTTATCAGGCGCATCCTTCCCGACATTTATGCCGAAGGAGCCCGCAGGAGCGAACTTGTCCCCCTGCTGGACAAGCTGGCAGGCGGACGACGCCGAGCCGGCATCGAAATGATCGAGCGTGCCGTCACACGGGGGGAGGTTCGCAAGGAGATCGATGCCGAACTGGCCTTGGACCTGGTCCCGTCAGCCCTCTACTGGGGAATGATCATTGTGCGGCGACGGATCACCAGAGAACAGATTGGAAGGCAGGTGGTAGCCCTTGTCGCAGGTTTGAAAGCGATATGAAGGCCAACGGCTGGCCATTCAGATTGAAGGCGGCCGCGCACCGGCTATGTGCCGAAGAATCTTGTGGAACGGCAGATGGCCGTGGGCACGCTCACACAGCTCCTCGAAAACTGGTGCCCAACAATCCAGCACGGACTTCACAAACGCGACAGCATCCTCCTGCAGCCCGAGATTTCCGGTAATCCAGGATTGAAAGCTTGGCATAATTCGAACGTGGAACACCGGGTTGGCCCATTGCGGACATGGGCAGTGACTGCACCGAGAATATCCCTCGGTGCAGTCGCTTGTCAGAAGGTGACAACCTCCACCGTCGTGAGCCAGTGCGAGCTACGACTTACTTCCGGCAACAGCACCGAACCGTAAACCGTCAATCAAGAGGCCGACCATGCTCGCCGTGTGCGCTACAGCGTCTTCACCGGAAGCTACAGTGAGGTTACCGATCGCACGGAGCAGATCGTAGGGCGCAATGTCGTTGCGAACATGTCCGGCTTCCGCCGCCGCGTTAAGCAGCGTTTTGAGAGCCGGTTCAAAACTCGACCTGAAATAGCCAGGCAGGGCATCGAAAGCCGGATCGCCTGAATGCAATGCGGCTGCGAGACCCCGTTTGGTGCTTATGAAATCCGTGTAGTGCTTCAGCCAGGCGATGAGTGCCTGGTCAGGGGAATGCGCGGACGCCAGCAAGGCAGCTTGCGCGGCACAGCTGTCAACTTCCCGGCGAAACACTGCTGCCACCAAGTCAGATCGATTTGGGAAACGTCGGTAAAGTGTGCCAACCCCAACGCCTGCTTTGGACGCGATCTCCCTGACTGGTGCATCGACCCCGGAGGTTTTGAATACCACCTTTGCAGCTTCCAGCACGGCATCCTCGTTGCGAAGGGCATCCGCGCGTATACGTCTGTGCTGCTGGCTGTTGTCAGCGTTCGCCGTCTCCACGTCTTCCGGCAGTTGTGCCTCCGTCATCGACTTTTTCACCAATGTCTTCGCCATGCACTTGTTAAGTGGATCAATGTTCCGTATATCATTTCATAATCGGAACGTTGATCCGCATATTTCCGGATCGCGGTTCCGATTATCATATATAGGCCGGCCGCTTCGGTCTCGCCACACGGAAACAGAGAGAATTTTATGAACAACCTGATCAACGAGGCCCGTCACATTCCCATCAATAACGCCGTTCCTACCGTCTCAGTGAGTCCTGTGACGCTGGCGGCCCCGGAACGCGGGCTGCCTCTCCAAATGCGTATCACCGCTCCGTTGTCGGGCAGCAACCTGCCCATCATTCTGCTATCACATGGACATGGGCCATCGCTCTATCTTCCATCGAAAGATGGCTACGGTCCTCTCGTCAATTTCTATGCAGAACACGGCTTCGTCGTTATTCAGCCCACGCATGCGAATTCAAAGGTAGCCGGACTTGGACCGGATGCACCGGGCGGGCCATTATTCTGGCGGTCGCGTGTCCAGGATATGAAACTTATCCTTGACCAGCTTGATGAGATCGAAGCTTCGGTTCCATTGATCGCAGGTCGCCTGGACCGGAGCCGGATCGCGGCGGTTGGACATTCTCTAGGAGGGCAAACGGTCGGCTTGCTCCTCGGTGCATTATTGACCGATACTAATGACGAGACGGCAACGAACGTAAGCATGATCGAGCCGCGTATCACAGCGGGTGTGCTATTGGCCGCACCCGGAAATGGCGGTGACAGTCTGAGCAAGTTTGCTGCCGATCACTATACGTCGATGAACCCCGACTACTCACACATGACGACAAGGACCCTGGTGGTCGTTGGTGATAGCGACGGTTCGCCGCATTTGACCGTACGCGGTGCCGAGTGGCACACCGACCCTTATTACCACGGTCCTGGCAGTGACGGCCTGCTTACCCTATTCGGCGCAAAACACGGACTGGGCGGGATCGCTGGTTATGACGCGAAAGAGACAGATGACGAGAACCCGGATCGACTGGCTGTGGTGCAGCGAATGACCTGGGCGTATTTGCATTCGGCGCTTTATGCAGAGGATTTTGCATGGTCGAATGCGTGCAAGGCACTCGAAATGTATGCAAGTTCGCAGGGTCGCGTCGAGGAAAAGTAACTATTTTACCCCGCGCCTTCGATCAGTCCAAAATGAAGGGAAGCAGGTAATCGGGCGGGACAGTTGCAGTCGGAGTGTGAATGCAAGACCAAGCGTGCACACGGCGTTGTCAGGTTGTCTGCAGCTTAATGGTTGACAGATTAATTGGGCTGCATTCGATCACAACTGTCGCTCCCACGATTGATCAAATCGGCATGCGGTAACCGTAGAATTCGTGGTCCTCATTGTAGCCGCCCTGCCCGGCGCCGAGGTCGGCAAAGTCATGAACGAACTCGATCGCCACGACCCATTTGACCATCTTGAAGCCGAGCTCGTTCTCGCAGCGTAGCCGCAGGGGCGCTCCATGCAGAATGCTGAGCGGCGCCCCATTCATCTCATAGGCGAGGATCGTCAGCTCATGCCGCATGTTCCCGATCTTATGAACGTCGTAGTATCGGCCGCCATCGGCGCCGTCAGCTAAGGAATAGAACACTGCGTAACGGGCATTCGGTGTCGGCTTCACCAGGTCGAGAATATCGCGCATGGGAACGCCACCCCATTCGGCGACGCCCGACCAGCCCTGAATGCAGAAATGCGTCGTGATTTGCTCCTGCTTTGCCATCGCCCTGAGGTCGGCCAACGAGAACTCCCGCGGCGCCCCAACAAGCCCGTCGACCCTTAGCTTGTAGCTCGCGAAGTTCTCGGCCACGAGATCGTCGAACTCTTTCGAGTTCGGCATGGTACCGTTCGGCCAGAAATAGGGTGAAATATCTTTCTTCGTGAGTTGGGAGCGTGGATCCCAGCCCTCGGTCAGCCCCATGAGCCAGCCGATCATGAAAGCGCCCGTACTCTGTACGAGACGTGCATGGCGGATGCTAAGAGGTGAGACAACAAGCCAGGCCGTTGTCATGATGGCCATCGCAAGTAGAAACAGGGGAAACCCCATCCAGGACGCATCATTGACGCCGCCGAACATATGATTGGTGTTCTGCCGAATACCGGTGACGAATACCATGGCGCCATGCGCCAGAATGAAGCCGACGAACCATGCGAACGAGATGAAGTGGATCGATCGCATCATCTGCCGGTTGAACAGCCGTCCGAACCAGCCCAACGCGTTGGAGATTGCCGGGCTCTGCATCAGCCCGGTGACGATCGAGGCGGGCGCCGCAACAAAAACGGTGATAAAATAGCTGAACTGCTGGAGGCCGTTATAGCGGGTCCAGCCTTCATCGACCGGAAAGTTTAGCGAGGCATATTGGATCGCCGTGGAGAGCGTCGCTGGGATGACCTCCCAGGTCAATGGCACGAGCCGGCGCCACTGGTCGGTTGAAAACAGCAGCGCATAAAACACGATGCCGTTGACCAGCCACAGCAGGTTGATCGAAAAGTGCCACCATCGTGACAAGCCGAGCGTATGGCGAAGGCCAGGAATGCCGAGCCAAGTCGGTAGTGTGACGGAATCATCCTTGGCGGTCCAAATCCGCCCCTTTGGCACCGGCACTTGGAAGCGGAACCAGTCGCTGCCCGGCGTGCAGTCACGACTCCAATAGAGTCGTGGGTGATCGGCCAGAATTTGCAGGCCGGCACGCATGATGAACATCATGAAGAACATGTTCAGGAAATGCTGGAGCTGCAGCCACCAGGGAAATCCCGAGTCGACCGACGGCGCCGATTGGGCGATGCCCGGATGGTTCTGAATGAAGACCGCGACGTTCGGAAGCTCGCGCAGGCTTTGCGCCAGCGCGATCAGGCAGAACAGCGCCGCCGCGCCAATCGGCAGTGCCCAGATCGTATTGAACCAATGGCTCCCGATCCGGATGCGCGGAAAAATCCCACGCTGCGGCGGCATCCAGTGGTCGAGATGGATGCGATTGTCCGCATCGCTGAGACGGGCACGAAGAGGTTCGGGCGAGGAAGGCCGGAAAGGCGTGGGCATGGGGCGATCGTTTCTGTCATCGATCACGCCTGGCAGGAGTGTCAGTCGCGAAGCTTGGTGAGCGCCGAGCTTGTGTGGAAGGCGACATGTTCGGTCTTGCTGCTCTTAATCTCATATTGCGGCGCGTCGACTGTCGCATGGTGCGTGTAGCCGTTGACATCGAACTCGCGCGCGTGGACGCGAGTGATTGTACCGCTGACGCGCCCGGCCTCGGAATTCCAGCCTACGCGGTCGCCGACTTTGAATCGATTCGCCATAAGTAAATCTCGCCAGCGCTGTCACGACGCGGAACATGTTACAGGCCTACCTGCTCAGTACCAACGTCCCCGACCATACAAGCCGCCGCCGCCAATTAATATAACTATGAGCACGATTACGAGAATTGTGGTGATATCCATGGAAGTCTCCTGGGAGTGAGCACTATCTTTTGCGCGGCTGCTCCAACTCAGATCAACGGTCGGCGTCTACTTTCGTTCCAGTCAAAGGGACAATTGCTCCTACGGAAATGCGTCCGTGCAGACCCGCCGCTTGCCGGACACCATCCAATGAACATATAGAGAACAAATCAAGTGCAATTTCGGCCGCGTTTCCGGCTATGGCATGAGGCTGCGTGACTTAATTTCAAATCGTGACCTGACGCAGGGTCTCCGACCGCGCAAGGAAAGAACCATGATCGCAAGCTGATCGTCTGTGCTCATCTGGCCGTCGTCGATGGCGAGACCCTCAAATGCGACGGACAGTTGGTGCGGCGGCTGCGCGAGAGTACTCCGTTCGTCTCCGGCATAGATACGCCTTAGTTGAGGACGTGGAAGTGCCAAAAGGAACGCAAGCTTGCGCATCTGGCCAGCAGAAGGGAGAGCGCGACGGGCAGCAGCAGCGCCGACCCGAGCAGCAATGCGCCGAGCACGGCGAGGCCTGCGATCAGTCCCGAGCCGAACTGGACGAGAATGGCGGCTGATGCCAGGAGGTGAGCGGCCGCGACAGCCTGCATCCGCCTGGTCCTGCCCGAGGCCATCGCCCATGCGCGAGGCCGCGCCGGCGCAAGCAGTGGCAGTCTCAAGACCTGCCACAAACTTCGCCCAGCGGGGCCCAAAGCGCCGAGAACCGCAGTGCCGAGCCCAGCCGCCGACCATTCCGGCCTGAGCGTCAACGTGCCCGGCAGCGTCGCTCCGTAGAGGCCCTGGAGCGTGGCGCCGCCGCCGGGTAGCAGGAGGGACGCATTAGATAGCCGAGCTCCACGCCGACCAGTCCTGCAAACACGGAGAGCACCAGCAGCTCGGCAATCGGCAGCCCCGTCAGCACCACCGCCGAAAGTCCGAGCGCGCGAAGCGTTCTGAATTTCGAGTAGCCTATTCCGGCGTGCGAACTGCCATCGATACCCGGAACGGCCGGCTTCGCCGCCTTGTTGAGAATTGATCGGTCGACCGGATGCTCTTTCAGAGCTGTTGACGGCAACACTTTTGACCGTTCATTCAACGCGATGGTTCCAAAACTGCGCTGCCAGGAGCATGATGCTTGAAAAGGAGATAGTCCATGGCCAAAGGATCGGACCTACTCGTCGGCGCACTTGAGAACGAAGGCGTCAAGTACGTCTTCGGAATTCCGGGCGAGGAAAATCTCGACTTCGTGGAATCACTTCGCGCATCCTCGATCAAGCTGGTGCTGACACGACATGAGCAGGCGGCCGCCTTCATGGCCGCGACCTACGGCAGGCTGACAGGCAAGCCGGGCGTATGCCTGGCGACCCTTGGTCCAGGTGCTCTCAACTTTACCACCGGAGCCGCCTATGCGCTTCTCGGCGCGATGCCGATGGTCATGATCACCGGCCAGAAGGGCATTCTTTCGTCGCGCCAGGCGCAGTTTCAGATCGTCGATATCGTCGCGACGATGAGACCACTTACCAAAGCTTCCCGTCAGATCGTCTCCGCATCAACCATCCCGACGGTCGTGCGTGAGGCGTTCAGACTTGCCCAGGAAGAAAGGCCCGGTCCCGTCCATCTCGAATTGCCCGAAGACATCGCTGCGGAGGATGGTGGTGATCCGAGCATGATTCCTCCACATGACCTCGAACTGCCGGTCGCCAGCGCCGCCGCGCTTGACCGGGCTGCCGCCATGCTGGCTGCCGCGGAACGACCGTTGGCAATGCTCGGCGCGGCAGCATCGAGGCCAAGATCGACCTCGGACCTTGCCGACTTTGTCGTGCGCGCAGGAATACCGTATTTCAACACGCAGATGGGCAAAGGCACGGTGCCGGGCGGCACTGAACTCTATCTCGGGACGGCAGCACTGACCGAAAAAGACTACGTCCACGAGGCGGTCGAAAGGGCCGATGTCATTTTGACAATAGGTCACGACACCGTGGAAAAGCCGCCCTTCATCATGGGATCCGGCGGTCCGAAAGTCATACATGTCGGCTATCAGCCGGCGCGCGTCGAAGAGGTCTACTTCCCGCAAATCGAAGTCGTCGGCGACATCGGCCCGTCGCTGAAGCTCCTCGGAGACCGTATCGACGGCAAGCTCAAGAATGCCCGGGCGCTTCTGTCCCTGCGAGAAAGAATCCTCGCCAGGATCGCTGACCGGGCGACCGAGGACCGGCCGACACCGCAGCGGCTCATTCATGACATCCGTGCAGTCATGCCCGACGATGGTATCGTCACGCTTGACAACGGAATGTACAAAATCTGGTTTGCGCGCAACTACCGTACGAGAATGGCTAACACCCTGCTGCTGGACAACGCATTGGCCACGATGGGCGCAGGCTTGCCGTCCGGCATGATGGCCTCCCTGCTTTACCCTGAGCGCCGCGTCATGGCTGTCTGCGGCGACGGTGGCTTCATGATGAACGCACAAGAACTGGAGACAGCAGTCAGGTTGAAGCTTAATCTCGTCGTACTGATCATCGAAGACAATGCCTACGGGATGATCCGTTGGAAGCAGGCTATCGACCACTTTCCCGACTTCGGCATGACATTCACCAATCCGGACTTCGTCGCCTTTGCCGAAGCACATGGAGCCAAGGGCACGCGCGTCAGCGATGTGAGGAATCAGAAGGCAGCGCTGGAGAACGCATTCGCCACTGGTGGAGTTCACGTTGTGGTCGTGCCCATCGACTATTCGGAAAACAAGCGCGTTCTGGTTGACGAACTAGCGGAACGCTTCGATCACCAACCGGCGGCAACCTAGAAAGTCATCGGCGAGCGACCCGCACTATGAAAGGTTCCATGCATCAAGCTTCCGAGGCGAAAACTGCGTGGTGGTGCAGTCCTTTGGAATGTTGGCTCAAGGATCTCGAGAGGAAATCGAAATGGACGACAGGGCAGTGCGGGAAGCGCTGGAGCGGCATTGGACGGCCGCCGATGAAAGCAACTTCGATGCCGAGCACAAAATCTACCACGAGGACGCCGTGCTCGATTATCCGCAGTCCGGCGAGCGCATCCGCGGTCGCAAGAATATTCAAGAGAGCCGACGCCTGCAACCAAACAAGAAGCGCTTTACGATTCGGCGGATCCTGGGCAGCGATGGTCTCTGGATAAGCGAATTCGTGCTGAGCTATGACGGCGTGCCCTCGTACGCGGTGAGCATCATGGAAGTCCGCAATGGACTGGTACTGCATGAGACGCAATATTTCGCCGACGCGTTCGAACCTTCGTCGACGCGTGCGCATCTGGTTGAACGCGGCGGTTAGATCACCGTGCGGCTGCCCGAGGTATCCAGACCGGAGCAGGCCCAACAGGTGACGCGCGATTGATCGACGTGGGAAAGATTGCCGTAACCGTTTGGCCGCATTGAAAATGAGAGCGTTCCTATCCAGGTCATCAGGCCAGACGTTTTGTTGTCCACCTCATCGTCGAGCGCGCAGTCAATCGTCTGATGACAGAGTAGCCGTGCAGCACCCCTCGACAAACGACATCCTCGACAAAGTCCAGCGCGCCACGATTTCCTACTTCTGGGAAGGCGGCCATGCAGCATGCGGGATGGCGTACGATCGTCGGCTCACGTATGGCCAACCGAGAAACGATCTCATCTCCATAAGCGGCTCGGGTTTTGCCCTCCTGGCGATAGTCGTCGGCACAAGCCGAGGATCTGGACGCCGTAATCCGCAGAAATTAACTCACCCGATTGCCCTGCGCATCGTGGAGGTAGCCCTCAAAATTGAGAAGGGAAAATTCGAAGCAAAACCCGGGAATGTGCGACTTTGGTAGAATAAGATGGAGATCTTCCTACTTGGAGCGACGTTCGCCACTTGACCGACAAACAATCGTTGGCAAAGCAAAACGTGACCAGCTCATAATGGCCCAAAATAATAGGAGGGAGTTTGAACCTTCGAACCTGCAATTCCTGCAACGAGCACCTGCAACCCATCATTCGACGAGAAATTTTTAGCGGTTGAAGGGAATCGAACCTGACGCCAATTTTGATCGACACCATCGAATTTTCAAGAATGCTCGGGTCTGGAGACTGAAGCGAAATTCCCGGGCGCTAATGCCACAATGCGGAAATTGGCACGGCGGATAGGCGTTCACCGAATGGAATCACCTTGTTATAGTCGTACAAGACAATGCCCGAAACAAAGCGCTCTCCAGATGCTTCGGCCAAAATTCGCAAACCCGAAAAATCGGAATTCGAGACGGATGCTGCCGCTTTTATCTCAATACCGACAATCCTCCCCCTTTGGTCTTCGATGACGATATCGACTTCGTTCTGTTGCTTGTCACGAAAGTGCGAAAACTCGAAGTGAGTTTGCCCCCCGCCCGCGAGTTTAAGGATCTCGCCAAAAACGAACGTCTCCAACAATGCCCCGAACTGACCCCTGTCGTCGCGCAGGCGGTCGAGAGAGAGGTCACGAAGGGATGCGAGAAGACCAGAATCGAGGAAATGTATTTTCGGTGTTTTGGTCAGGCGTTTCAGTTTGTTCGAAAACCAGGGTTGCACGGTTCGAGCGAGGAACAGGTTCTCGAAGATTCCGACATATTTTTGCGTTGTGATGTGGTTCATCCCGATAGCGGCGCCAATTCCGGAATAGTTCACGAGCTGTCCAGAATGCTCTGCCAGAATGCGTAGCAGGCGCGGCATTTGAGCAATCTGCTCGATTTGCGCGACATCGCGAACGTCGCGTTGAACGATCGCCTGGATATAATCCGCATACCAGTCCTGTCTGCGGCTCAAGGTTTTGCGGCCCAATGCCTCGGGATATCCACCGGCCAGAACCGCAGCCATCAGGTCGTCTCCGACGACGAGTTCTCCGGCCTTAGCTTCGTTTTGAAAGGCGTCGCGCAGGAAGCTGGCGCTGGCAGTTCTGATCTCGCTTTGCGCAAGCGGCAGCAATCGAACGACCTCTATGCGCCCTGCGAGCGAATCCGCCACGCGTGGCAGCATCATGAGATTGGCTGAACCGGTCAGGAGGAAACGCCCTGGGCGCTGGTCGGTATCCACGCTTTCCTTGATGGCCAGCAACAGCTCGGGAGCGCGCTGAATTTCATCGACGATGGCGCGATCCATACCTCTTACAAAGCCAACTGGATCCTGTCGCGCTGCGTCCAGGGTCGTCGCATTATCCAGCGTGTAGTACTCCATCCCCTCGTTAGCCATCTTCTTGGCCAACGTCGTTTTTCCTGATTGTCGGGGACCTACGATCAGTACGACTCGGGTGTCTGACAAGGCGTCGACAACCCGTTGCTCAACGAGCCTTGGATACAGCGCCACAGCTTCATTCCTTTCGATGACTGTTTGAAACTATGGTGATGACCGATTGAAAGTCAAGGCATGACCATTTGAAATCTAAACGGCGGCTGATTGAAACGAGAAACCAAAAGTAGGTGACATGCCAGATTGCGGCATGAGGGAGGCGAGAGGCCACGCAGGCGCTGCAGAACCTTTGCTATTTGGTCACCGGAACTGACCTACTGATGCTCAACGGAGGGGTATCTGATCAGGAGCGAAGCGAAAGCATATTTCCATCACACCGCCAACCCGACCAGCTCTTAACAAACGGGAGGAATGCAGCAGTTGAAGAGACTTGAACCGTCGACCTTGCCCCATTTATTCATATAGCACTGATTTCGTTCACGTTGCGGGAATAGCTGTGGGTTCAAGGATCGAACGCAGCTGTGTCGCAGCGACTGCCCGCTTTCTTTCATCAGGCGGAATTCCAAAATAAGGCGCGCCGGTCGGGGTGCGCGCGCACTCCGCTGGAGTCCAATCAGGATCCAGCAGGGCTAGGCGCTGCATTCGAACAAGCTCAAGCATTCGCGCCGACGTGAGCGGCATTGGCAGAGACTCTGTCGGCACGAAACAGAGATAGACCAGAAGCGGGTTCCGGCGCTCGCGGGCACGACTTCAGGATTCAGCATCTACTTGACAGGAAAGAAAAGTGATTTAACCTAATCGTACCGACCTGAGAAGAACGTTGTTGTGGAGGCAGCGCAGGTCGGAAACGCTCTTTGAGCCCTGGGAGGTATTCCATGAAGAGAAATGTATTGGCGCTCACCCTTGTCGCCGGCTCTGCCTTTTGCTTGCCGCTTGGCGCCCACGCGCAGGAAACCATTACCGGCGATACCGTCGGCCCGGCGGATGCGCCCAACAAGCTGGTGTTCCGCATGACCACCGACGGGCCGCGCAACAATGAACCCGTCTATGCGGCGGGCTATGCCAAGCTCTTCAACGCCTTCATCGCCAATCATCCGGGATGGCAGATCGAACTGCAGATGATGTCGGGCGATATAGGCCAGGAACAGGCCCGCATGTTGGAACAGGCAAAGGCCCGCACCGCTCCGGATTGTGCGGCGGTCGATTCCTTCGTCCTGCCGTTGTTCAAGAAAGCGGGCGTGCTGCAATCCTTCTCGCCCTATTTTAAGAAGGAGGAGATCGACCAGCTTTTCCCGTTCATTCGCGACGGCATTACTGGCACGGACGGCCAGATCTATGCTTGGTGGTGGTCCACGGACCTTCGCGTCCTCTATCGCAATACCGAAATCGTTCCGGATGCGCCGCAGACCTGGGACGAACTCAAGAAGGCAGCGCTTGCCTCGACTAAAAAGGGCATGGAAGGCGTGCTTTTCAACGGCAGCCGCTATGAAGGAACGACTTTCGATTGGCTCGCCAATTTCTGGGCCCAGGGCGGCAAACTCGTAGATGACGCCGGCAAGCCCGTCTTCGGCGAGGGTGCCAACCGCGACAAATTCATCAAGGCGGTCAACTATTACCGCGATCTGGTCGAATCCGGCGCCGCACCCAAGCGCGTTGCGACCATCGGCAATTATGACGACTTCAACGCCGCCGCCACGGCCGGAACCACCGCGCTATTCGTCGGCGGCAACTGGCAATATGCGCAGCTCAAGAGCGCGCTGGAGCCGGCGGAATTTGCAAAGTGGGCCTTTTCGCCCCTCCCCGGCCCGACGAAAGACGAGCGTTCGACCGGCACCGGTGGCTGGACGGTCGCCTCGTTCAGCAAAGACCAGGCCAAGGTCAAGATGTGCGCCGATCTGACCCGTGAGATCTATATGGGTCCGGCAAACGAGCTGCAGGAACAGCTTCCGACGCGGGCCGATTTCTATGAGAAATACAAGGTGTTTTCCACCGAGGCGAACAAAACCTTTGCGGCTGCGCTCAAGTTCGGCCAGGCTCGTCCCGGCGCACCCGTCTACCCTGAAATCTCCAACCAGATACAAATCATGATGGGCAAGGTGCTGACCGGCACCCAGCCGACCGACGCCGCCGTCGACGAAGCATTCAAAGCCTCGCTCGACGCCTTCGGCCGGTCGTAACAATATCCGGCGGCGTAGCGGATATTCAACCTGCGCCGCCGGGCTTCATGCATGTCTGATAATCGGATGGGCCGATGACGAACATTAGCGCCGAAGCTGCGAGTCCAGTCATGGTTTCCAGCATTGCGACCCGGCACACACCCGCCGTCATGCCTTGGCTCATGCCGCTGATCCTGGTTCTGGGGATCTTCTATCTCTACCCGATGCTCGACGTGTTTCGCTTGGCCTTCACCAACATGACGCTGCTTGGCGGCGACGGGCGATACACGCTGAATACCATCGTCGATACGCTGATGCGGCCTGAACTGCCACAGATTCTTGGGGTGACCTTCGTCTTCACCTCGGCAAGCGTCATCATCCAACAGGCGTTCGGACTCGCCATCGCCCTGGTGGTGGTGCGTTCGGAAGCGCGGCTGCTGTTCGGTACGACCATCGTGCGCACGACCGCGCTAATTGCCTGGGTCGTGCCGGGCATTGCGGGCGGCATCATCTGGAAAATGCTGTTCAACGAGGCGCCGTTCGGCGGGCTGAACAGCATCCTGCGCGCCGTGGGCATCGCGCCGGTTCAATGGCTGTCCGATCCGGACATGGTGATCTGGTCTGTCGTGCTCTCGAATGTCTGGCGTGGCACGGCTTTTTCAATGGTCGTCATGTATGCGGCGATCAAGGCGATCGATCCGGTCCTTCACGAGGCCGCCGAGGTGGATGGTGCCAGTTCATGGCAAAAGCTCGTTCATGTGACGCTGCCGCAATTGCGTGCGGCCATTCTCGTCAACATGATCCTGATCACGATCCAGACGCTGAACACGTTCGACGCCATCATTTCCCTGACCGGCGGCGGACCAGGCCGGGCGACGGAGGTTCTTTCGCTTTACACATTCAACGCCGTCTTCCGCAATTACGACCTTGCCGTCGGCTCGGTCCTCTCTATCCTGATGCTGGTGATCAGCCTTGCATTGGCGCTGATCTATGCCCGGTTCCTGCCGAAAGGAGACGGCCGATGAAGGTATCGACGCAAAACCGCCTCGGCGATGCGCTCAGCTATCTCTTTCTGGCAGCGACCTTCCTGTTCTTTGCCTGGCCGCTGCTCTGGCTGCTGTCTCTGGCCCTGCGGACACGCAAGGAAGTTTTCCTTGGCGTCAGCCGGTTCATACCCAAGGCGCCGACGCTCGACAATTTCATCACCATCCTCTCGTCCGAAAAATTCGCCGGCTATCTCTGGAATGCCTTGAAACTATCGTCCGCCAGCGCGATCGGCTGCCTGATCGTGGCGCTTCCGGCGGCCTACGCCTTCTCCCGGTTCGAATTTCGTGGCAAAGGCCCGTGGATGATGGTCCTGCTCGCCTTCCAGATGATCTCCCCCTTGGTGATCATGGTGCCGCTCTATCGCTACATGGCCGCCATCCACCTGACCGACAGCCATTTCGGCGCGACGATGGTGTATATCGCCCTCGTCGTCCCCATGGTGACCTGGATCCTGAAAGGCTTCATAGACGGCATTCCCAAAGATCTTGACGAGGCCGCACTGATCGACGGCTGCAATCGCTTCGGTGTGTTCTGGCGGATCATCCTGCCGCTCTCGACCCCTGCCATGGCTTCCGCATTCATTATCGCCGTCATCGCCGGCTGGTCGCAGTTCCTGGTTCCGTTCCTGCTGATCACCAAGGAATCGCTGACGCCGATCGGCGTTGGCATTTTCCAATATGCCGGCACGCAGAACGATTCCTCCATCCAGCTTCTGGCAGCTGCCTGCCTCGTCTCCGTCGTTCCGGCGATCGTCGCCTTCCTATCCCTGCAACGCCTCATCCTCAGCGCCATGACCGCAGGCGCGGTCAAGGGCTGACCCCTATCACAGCATCAGGATTTCATCATGACTTTGACCTCATCCCAACGCCTCGAACGCCTTCAGAAGCGTGCCCAGGAGCTGGAATTTTGGCGCGCACGGCAGACGGCGCATATCGATGGATGGAGCTTTGAGGGTCAGTCGATCGCCATCGGTTCGGCCTGGCCGCGAAAGGATGGGGCCGTGCATTTTGCCTGTGCCGCCGAGGCTCCCTCTGACTGGCCTTTGAGCGAGACCCGCCTCGTCCTCGATCTTGGCGGCGAAAGCCTGATTACTATCACCGATGCGGACGGCGCTGGCAAAAGCTATGGGCTCGACCCCTATCATCGTGAATTCCCGATCCCGTCGCGAAACGTTCGCATCTCCTCCGAAAGCGTTGCTCGCCTGCCTTTCGGCGAACCTGTGCGCGAGCCAAAGCTGGCGCGTGCCGAATTCATCTGGCTGGATGACGCCGTGGACCGACTGTGGCTGCTGTTGCGGCAGATCGCCGAAGCGGTTTCCGTGCTGGAAAACCACGATGTCGTGCCGCATCTCCTCGACGCGGCGGAAGATGCGCTCTATAGCCTCGACTGGCCTTCGGCGACCGCCGCCTACATCGCCCGCATGGCTCCATCGCCCATGCAGCAGAAGGTCTGGCAATTGCCGGCGCTGGAAGCATCGCCCGAAGGGTTGGACGATGCACAGCGCCGAACCGCGATCGCAGCCTATGAGGCACTGATCGAACGATTGAAGGGGTTGCGCGAGCGCTTCCCACCGCAAGGCAAGATCGCCCTGACCGGTCATGCCCATATCGATCTCGCCTGGCTCTGGCCCTATGGCGAGACGCGGCGGAAAATGCGCCGCACCTTCTACACCGCGCTCTCGCTGATGGAAGGTTCGGACGATTTCCGCTTCAATCAATCGACCGCGCATTACTATGCCCAGCTTGCCGAAGACGACCCGCAACTGCTGGAAAAGATTGTCGAGCGCGTGCAGGCCGGGCAATGGGAAACGGTCGGCGGAACCTGGGTCGAGCCCGACACCAATATGCCGACCGGGGAGAGCCTCAGCCGCCAGATCCTTTACGGGCAGCGCTATTTCGAAAAAACCTTCGGCACGCGCCACACGGTTTGCTGGCTGCCGGATTGTTTCGGCTTTTCCGGAGCCCTGCCCCAGCTTCTGCGCCAGGGCGGTATGAACAGCTTCTTCACGATCAAGGTCAACTGGTCGGAAACCAACCGCTTTCCCGCCGATCTCTTGTGGTGGGAAGGCCTGGACGGCAGCCGGGTTCTGGCACACACATTCGACAATCCGATGCATGGCTATAACGGCTTCGTGCAGCCCGACTGCTTCGTTCCGACCTGGAAGAATTTCCGCCAGAAGGACAAGCATGACACGACCCTGCTTTGCGTCGGCTACGGCGATGGCGGTGGTGGCGTGACGCCGGAAATGATTACGCGCGAGAAACAGCTGCGTGTTTTTCCGGCTCTTCCCGAAGCGCGCTGGACCAAGGTTCACGATTTCTTCGACGCCGCACATCAGAGCGCAAACGAAAAGACACTGAATGTCTGGCAGGGGGAGATCTACCTGGAACTGCACCGGGCGACGCTGACCAGTCAGAGCGCCGTAAAGCGCCTGCATCGCAAGGCCGAGCGCAGCCTGATCACGGCCGAGACGCTGGCCGGCCTCGCCCATCTCATCGGCAGCGAGCGCCCTCGGTCCATGGAGCGGGAATGGCGAACTGTGTTGAAAAACGAGTTTCACGACATCCTGCCCGGCTCGTCGATCGCCGAGGTTTATGACGACGCCAGGCATGAACTCGAACAGGCGATTGCCGACGGAAGCGCGGCGCAGGATGCGGCAATGGCGGCGATCGCCAGTCGGTTACCGGCCGGTGCGGGCGGTTCTCTGCTGGTGGTCAATCCGTCACTGTCCGAACGGCCGCTTCGCCTGACCCTCGCCGACGGCAGCACGATCTCGGCCGAAGGCAGTCTTCCGCCACTCGGCATTGCTGTCCTGCCGAACGAGGCGCTTGCGCCGCAATCAGGCGTTTCGGCGAGCCGGGAGCACCTCGAAAACGATGTGCTGAGAGTCGTACTCGCCGCCGATGGCTCGATTGCGAGCATCCTGCACAAGCCCACCGGGCGCGAGGCCTTGGACGGTGTCGGCAACCGCCTGCTCGCCTATCCTGCCGACAAGCCGCGCAACTGGGATGCATGGGATGTCGAGGAGGATTATCCCAGGCGCTCTGAGGAAATCACCACATTCGACAGTCTTGAGATCATCGAATCCGGTCCTCATCGTGCCGCGATCAAGATTGTCCGGACGTGGCGCCATTCGCGCATCACCCAGATCCTGTCGCTCGGCGCCAATTCCCGCCGGCTCGACATCCTGACCGAGCTGGACTGGCACGACCGGCGCGTGCTGCTCCGCAGCGAGACCGGCGTTGCCGTCCGCAATGCCCGCGCCACCTGCGAATGCGCATACGGCGTGGTCGAGCGCCCGACGCATTCCAACACGTCATGGGATGCAGCGATGTTCGAAGCACCGGCGCACCGCTTCGTCGATCTTTCCGAGCCCGGCTTCGGTCTTGCGTTGTTGAATGATGCCAAATACGGCCACAGCATGCGGGGCAATGTCCTCGGCCTGTCCTTGGTCCGAGGGCCGATCTATCCGGACCCGATGGCCGACGAGGGCTTGCAATCCTTCACCTATTCACTGATGCCGCACGCAGGCACATGGTATGAAGGCGCTGTGAGGGAAGAAGCCGAAGACCTGAACCAGCCGCTTCTTGCCGTTCCGGTTTCGGGCCGTGCAGTCGGCGCCTGGCAACCGCTGACCGTCTCCGGAATCGATGCGGCCCTTTCCGCCATCAAGCCTTGCGAGGACGGAGACGGACTGATCGTGCGCGTATACGAACCCGCAGGACGCCGCGGCGATTTTGCCCTCGGTCTGCCCAAAGGCTGGCGCCTTGAGGGACCGGTGAGCATCCTTGAGGAAACCATGCCTGATGTGCCAACCGAAGGCCTCCGCCCGTTCGAGGTCAAGAGCTGGCGGATTTCGAAATCCTGATCTGTTGTGGGCGGCTGGCACTCAGGTTCTCCCGATGAATATCTTTTCTGGCAATGAAGGCTTAGTTTGCCGGGACCGTGGCCGCTCACAGCGGCGAGACAGAAGGCTGAGAGGCGGATTTGAAATTTGCGGGTTCGAACACGGAACAAGCGGCGGTACAGAACCGCACGATGATCCTGAGTGCTATCCATCGAAGCGCGCCCATCTCGCGCACTGAACTGGCGCGTCAGTCGCGGCTGACGAAGCAGGCGGTCACCCGCATCGTCGATCGCCTGCTGGATGAGGGCCTGATCGTCGAGGCCCGCCGCCGCCATGGCTTGCGCGGCCAGCCGGCGATCGAGCTGGAGATTGATCCGGAAGGCGTGTTTTCGATCGGCGCCAACATCGATCGCGATCACCTCACGATTGTCGCCGTCGATGCCACCGGAGCGGTTCGCGGCCGGATCCACCATGAGCAGCGCTTCATCATGCCGGATACCTTTGTCAGCCTGATGGAGGATGCGCTCTCCTCGTTCCTGCGTCGCAGGGTCGTCAGCGAGGCGCGTCTGGCCGGCATCGGTCTCGCCATCCCGGATTGGCTCGGCGAGGTGCAGGTGATTGGCCTGCCGCCGAACTACCGCCGCTGGAGCGGCTTCGATGTGCGCGGCGCCCTGGAAGCCATGTCCAACCATCCGGTCTTCATCGACAATGACGCGAACGCCGCCGCCTTGGGCGAAATCGAATACGGACTGGGCACCGAAATCCGCAGCTTCTTTTATATCCTCGCCAATGCCTGCCTGGGCGGCAGCCTGGTCATCGACGGCATTCGTCACAAGGGCGCCAGCGGCCTGGGCGGCGAGATCGGCTGGCTGCCGGTCGTGTTCGACGATGGACCACTTGCCGGGCAAAGCCGACCGCTTGGCGAGATGTTCTCGCTGTTCATCCTGCTCGATTACCTGAAGAACAACGGCTTCGACGTGGCAACACCGGCCGATCTGCTTGATCTCGACGACAATGGCCGGCGCCTTCTCAGCACTTGGCTGCGCAAGGTGAGCGTGAAGATCGCCGAAGCCATCGTGCATATCGGCATGATCGTCGATCCGGAGGGCGTGCTGATCGGCGGACGGTTCCCGGTGCGGCTGATCGACGAATTGCTGGTCTATGTGCACGAAGAAATCATGCATCTCGGCGCACAGGCGCCGTCCCTGCACCGCGCCGCAAGTTCGGAAGATGCCGCAGCCCTTGGTGCCGCCGCCATCCCGCTGGCGCACAAGCTGGGCCTGCCCTCCGCCGAGGCGGCGCAACGCTTCCGGGTTCCGCTCAGCAGCCCACCCAAGGAACAGCAGGCCGGAGCGCACTGACCGTCCGATGTTCAGGCCGGGTTGAGCGGCTGCGGAAGCACCTTTGGCAACAGAATCTCCAGGAAGGGCTGAAGGGCCGCGCCAGCGGCAATGCCGGCCCCCGGCAGAGAAGTGCGATTGACCGGAGGGATCCAGGGCGCAGCCACGAAATAGGCGCTTTGCTTTTCCCTTTCCCGCATCATCCGGGCGATGATCATGTCGATCACATGGTCCGGCAGCGAACCGCCGATCAGCACGGCGCCCGGGGCAACGAAACCCGATATGGCGACGATCGAGTCGAGAAGATGGCTGGCGGCGGTCATTGCCCAGTCTTCGACGGATGCGGGGCCTTTTTCGGCGATATGGCGCTCGAGAGAGGTTACCGTCGCCACCTCGTCAAGGCTGGCATGCCTCTGTCCCGAGCGCATGGCGCCGATCTGGCCGGCGCGTCTATGCATGCCGCGAAAGATCTTCCCACCGATCAGCAATCCGGCCCGCACGGTCTCGTCGATCAGGATGACAACGAGACCGCCCTCGGGTTCCCCAATGCCGAGCATGCGCTCGGCAATGACGGCGGCTTCCGTGTCATCGAGAAAGAAAACAGGAGCTGGCGCAAGCGATGCCCTGATCGCCTCCCGATCGACAACGGTTCCCGCACCAAGCGCAATGCCATTGCCGATCGTGCCGCACTGAATCCCGGCATCCCTGAGCATGGCGGCAACAGTCCCGCCGATTTCCGCACTGTCGCCGATCTTACGCCGGCTAACCACGACACCGGCCAGATTCATGATGACGATTTCGGTACCCGATGTGGTCAGATTGACACCGACCGAATGGGCGCCATCGGCCAGGAGCATGAATTCCACGGCGCTGTATCTGCCACCGGTTTGCCGCTTGCGCTCGCCGATGAGGCCGGCATCCTGCAAACGCCGCATGATGCCGGTGATCGCCGGCTCGGTCAGCCCGAGACGTGCTGACAATTCCTGCCGCGTGAGCGGTCCGAAGCGGCGCAGCATGGCAAGCGCAGTGCGTGAGTTGTGGTCGGCGATATCCACCGGGCTTATTCCGGGAAGATCATCTCGCGCCTGTGCCCTGCGCCCGATTGAAGCCGAAAGCCGCCGTCCCGTCTTCACGATTGCATCCTCGAGTCGCTCATGCATACGCGCATGTTTTCATGAAACGATTAAAACTGAATCCCATCAATTTCAATCGGTACCCACGTTGGCGGGAGGCGGGCGTCGCGTGAATGGTGGGGCAGAGTCTGTCGCAGTGGGCTTGTCGCGAAGATATTTACGGGCCGCAAGGCATAGTCAACTTAACGAATCGTGGATTTCGATGTGAGAAGACGGGTCATGACAGACCGTGACCCGCTCTACCGCCGCCATCGCTTTCCCGCTGAAATCATTGCTCACGCGGTGTGGCTCTATTTCCGTTTTCCTCTCAGCTTGCGGATGGTCGAGGACATGCTGGCGGCGCGAGGGATTATTGTCTCACACCAGACTGTCCGCCTTTGGGCAGAGAAGTTCGGCCGCGCCTTCGCCAGCGAAATTCGCCGCCGCTCAGCCGGTCGGCTTGGAGACGAGTGGCACCTCGACGAGGCAGTCGTTTCGATCGGCGGCAAGAAGCACTGGCTTTGGCGCGCCGTCGATCAGGATGGTTTCGTCCTCGACGTTCTGGTTCAGAGTCGCCGCAACGCCAAGGCAGCCAAGCGCCTGATGCGCAAGCTGTTGAAGGGCCAAGGCCGCCCCCCGCGAGTGATGATCACCGATAAGCTGCGATCTTACGCCGCCGCGAAGCGAGAGATCATACCGGGTGTTGAACACTGTTCGCATAAAAGCTTGAACAATCGGGCGGAGAACTCCCACCAGCCATTCCGGCGACGGGAATGGATCATGAACGCTTCAAGTCACAGCGATATCTACAGCGCTTCGTCTCCATCCATGATCCGATCGCCAACCTGTTCCACATCCCCCGCCACGACATCTCACCCAGCCATCATCGCGAACTGCGTTCAGAGGCGATGAACCTGTGGGCAAAAATCGCTCGGGCGTGAACCGCCATGGTGCAACCGGGCTACTACGACTGCCTCGTGCCCGTTAAGTTTACGATGCCGCTGGGCGATATCCAGACCAATCGTGGTAATCTTCTCCATGGACGGCTCTCCCTTATGTGACTTTCGACAGCCGCACTTTGGCACATTGCGATGCCGGGAGCAGAGGCCGTCCATCACATCAGGTCAGCTTGGCCTCAGGAAAGAGCCGCCACGAATTGTTGGGCACGGCATTTCGACGTCGTTCTAGGGAGAGACCTCAGGCAAATCCTGTCTCCGAACATAATCCTGGCTGTTTCAATGACCACGCTGCCGCCCAACGTCTACACTGTCAATCAAGTCCGGCGGTAGTCTCGCCGTGCGGATGGACAGCCACAGGCCGCCTGAGGTCTGTTTAGGGTACCGTCTGAAGTTTGATCACTTCTGCTTTCGCACGAACGATCAAAAATTGGAGTTGCGGATCGCCTTGCCTGACCGACAAAGCGGCATTTAATGCCAGCAGACTTTGCTCGGCGTATTCCTTTTTATGAGTTGCGATTGCAAGCTGCAGAAGTGATGTACCAAGCTGACTGTTCGCGCGGACATAATATTGCGGAAGATGCCCGGGCGAAAAGACTCCCAACGCGGCGCGAAATGCGGCATTGGCGGCCAGGAAGCGGTCTGGGAGTCGATATATCACCGCGAGCTTCAGAAGTGCATCGGCGTACGACGCCTGGGTCAAAGCCCATCTGTCTGTGTCAATTTTCGGCGGCCAGTCATGAAGGCTCGCCTCATAGGCCGCCACCGAATCGTAAAGAAGTTGAGGCTTGACGCTAATGATTGCTTGCTCTTCTAAAGCCAGCCCAAGATCGGCCTGCAATTGTGTTCGTAGTGCAGCATTAAACTGCATCGACGGGGTGACGCCATCAGGCAGGTTCCTTGTCAGCCCATGGCGAAGAACCTCGGCGGCCTCGTCGAGCTTCTTTACATCTCGCTCACGGACTCCAAGCTCGGTCAGGGCCTCGCCGAGCGTTGCTGCCCAACTGACATACTGACGCGCTTCAAATTTGATGTCACGCACTTCCAGCACAGCGCGTTCTATGTCGACAGCTTGACGCACATATTCGTCGTTCTTGGTGAGATTTCCCAAAGAGAAGTATGATGCCGCAAGAACAGCCCGCGTGATGACCCAGTTTCTTCGGTCTTGTACACGCTGCCAGGTGTCAAGCGCTGCTTTTGCCGAGACGATCCCTTCCTGAAGCCGCCTCGGCGTATGTTCCATTGCCCCAAGCTCAAACAGCGTTTCTGCCAAATCGTTCTGCGCACCCGCGTACTGACGGGCATGCCGTGTCGGAGTAAATACCTCAAGCGCAGCGTGATAAGCCTCGACCGCCATTTCCAGATGATGGGCTTCAGTCCTGTTTTCACCGACGGCCATTAGGGCGTCGGCGCGGCTGAGTTGGGTCATGCCCCAAAGTTCGCCATCGGTTTTCTTTGTCCACACTTCGAGCGCAGCATCGAAGTCTGCAACGGACTTCTCAAATAAACCAATTTCTCGCGTGAGGGTCGCCAGCCGGAAATGCTCATGACCCAGCTTCGAATTAAGCGTGGCGCACGTATTCGGATTTTTCTGACGATTACATGCGGCCAGTGCTAACTGGTCCTCTTGGATGGCCGCCCTAAGGGCCGTTATCACATTCTTTGTATCGACTGCTTCCAGGTCTGCTGACGCGGACTGCGCAATGGCAAAAAGCATGAGACCTGTGACAAGAACCGAAATCTTAAAGATACGCAAAGTGCCCTCTTGAATGCCTTTGGTCTGCGCTAAGACAACCGAGCCGCAGCGTGTCACAGCCGAGAGTGCTCACTTTCGTCCCACGCGCAATTCAACTCAATGGTTCAAATAAGTCCACCCACAAGTCAACGCCATCTAGTTTCGACCCTGGACCGCGCGACCAAGCTCTCCGACACCAGTACAACCGCGACGACAGATGGCCGCTTTTTTTATCCCCATGGCTTCATGTTCGTCATGCCGGTCAGGAATCTGATCGGCGCCCCGAAATGTTTCCGTCAGCCTCGCCAGCACGCTGAAAAACAGGCTCGCGGCTGATAGTCGAAATTCGTGTCGAAGGGGAAGACGGGCCGCATCCGGCGCCGGCTTGTCAGACCTTCAATATCCTGGCTGACGACACCGGCAGTCAGCGCCATGAGGTTCGGATTGGCAATAGGGGCAAGTTCCGGCGAAAGATAGCCGGACTTGACGACAAGCAGGCGCACCGAGCGGGGGTCGAGGCCGAGCCGCGTGAAGTCAGCGAGATCATGATAGGGGCGCCTGCGGGCGGCAAGAACGATGGTCGCGCCGCCAGCCCGGATGACTGCTTGACGTTCGGCCGGAGGCCCCGGATCGTCGAGGCGAAGCACCTCGGTTTCTAGACGAACTGGCACGCTTGCTGGATCGAGACTGCCGCCGATCGACAAAGGCACCGTTGCACCCCGACCGGCGGCAAAGCAGATCTCAACCGCTGGCCGGTCCGTGATGCCGGCAAACAGCGCATTGCCGAATTTGCGGGCCAGCACGGCCCGAAGGACGTCGGCGCGATCACCGACGCCGCCGCCGGTTGGATTGTCGGCGGAGTCCGCCACGATGACCGGAGCAGTTCGTGTGCTGGCAGCGATATCGAGCATCTCTTCAAGCGGTCCGGTCACTGGGCCGAAACGGAAATCGCTGCGGGCATTCCAATAAGAAAACGCAATCTCTTCGGCGACCCTCGCAGCCTCGGCCTTGTCGGTCCCCGTTACTACGGCACACGCCGTCGCACGCGGCTCATCCGCCCAGACATAGCCGACCATCAAATTGGCGTCCAGAATGCCCTTGCGTCGATCGCAATCTACAAGCCTGCGGTAAAGGGTTCTTGCCGGTTCGTCCTCGGTCGAGGTTCGCTCCCCCGGCAACAGCACGGGGACCGGCGCCCAAGCGATCCCCGGTCGCGTCCCGCTTTTCAGCGCCCTAACAAGCATTGACCAAGCGCGCACCATGGTTTCACGGACATCGACGTGCGGTGCAGTGCGATAGGCTGCGAAGATATCAAGCTGATCGACGATCGTCTGGCTGACGTTGCCGTGGAGGTCATAGCTTGCCGCCACGATGCAATCCGAACCGACCACGGCGCGGGCCGCCGATATCCAATCGCCTTCGGCGTCGTCCACACCCTCGACATTGATCGCGCCATGCATGGCAAGATAGAGCCCATCGACCGGCAGGACAGCCTTCAGGCGCTGCAGGAATTCGGCCTTGAACGCCTCGTAAGCGAGCCGCGACACCGGCCCGCCGGGAACCGCCCGCGCATGCAGAAGCGGCAGATGATCGATCCCCTCCGCGTCCAGAAAACTGAAATAGTCGGAGGCGAGGAGATCCGGTCCGCGTAGGACGCGAAAATCCTCAATCGTCATCAGCACCGGCGAATAGGTACTGCATTCCGTGTGAATTCCGCCAACGGCTATTCGCACCATGTAAACCTCGGCTCAGTGAAAATCGGCTTCATATCCAGCACTGCTTTCGTTCATGGCTTCAGTAATGCTCGGACTGTGAAAATGTGCGCGCCAGCTCGGCCTGGCCGGCTGTCAGGCCGCAGTCGACCGGCAGGCAAACGCCGCTGATCGCAGCCGCCTGCGGACCGGCGAGGAAGGCGACCGCATTGGCGACCTCCGTGGGATCGACGACCCGCTGCAACGGATACCATCGGCGTGCTTCCTCAAACACATCGGGATTGGCGGCGGCGCGCGCTTCCCATGCATGTGTCCGCACCGTGCCGGGGGCTACGGCGTTGGAGCGAATGCCGAACTTGCCATATTCGACGGCGACCAGCCGGGTAAAATGCAGGAGCCCTGCCTTGGCTGCGCTATAGGCCGGATGGCCGAAGACAGCCATGCCGTTGATCGATGCGATGTTGACGACCGAGCCCCTGGAAGCCTTCAGCATGTCTTCCACGGCGCGGAAGCACAGAAACGCCGCTTCCAGGTTGAGCGCATTGTCCATGCGCCAGATCGCCGGGGTCGTATCGTGCAGGCTGACGGCGCGCGCCGCACCGGCATTGTTGACGAGCGTCCTCACCAGGCCGAGTTCAGTGGCGCGTTTTGCAAGTCCGGCAACACTTGCCTCGCTGGTAACGTCGCATTCCACCGCAACGAACTGCCTGTTGTCTCCCAGCGCCGCTGCGACCGTTTCGGCTGCCTTCAAGTCGATATCGGCCAGCAGCACGACATCATGATCATCGCCCATCCGCGCCGCGATGGCAGAACCGATGTCTCCTGCGGCGCCTGTCACGATGGCGATCGAATTCGTCATGCGTCCTCTCCTTTTCAGCGATCCTAATCCCCAAGCAACTGGCGGTCGTCGCCGTCACGGTGTGTCACCAGTTGTTGTTTGATGCGCCGGAGCGTCACCGTGGCCTTTGGCTGGATCGCATAGGCAACCAGACTCGCGAGAATATCGACCGTCGCGATGTAGGCGATGCGGGTCGAGGTGGGGCGGTAGATATTGTTGCCCTCCGGCAGATCGATTGGCACGACGATCTCGGCCACATCCGCGACCGGGCTGCCGCTCTGCGTGAGCGCGATCGTCGTCACCTTCGATTCGCGCGCCAGCGCAAAGGCACGCACCAATTCGGCGTTGCGTCCCGAGAAGGAGGAGCCGATCAGCACGTCGCCTGGCCGGGCTGCGGCAGCCATCATCAGCTGCATGCTGTGATCGGAACTGGCAGTGATCCGCAGTCCCAGCCGAAAAAGACGGTTCTGGAACTCTTCGGCAATCATCGACGAATTGCCGCCGGATCCGAAGGCATAGATCATCTCCGCCTTGGCGATCCGTTCGGCAGCGCGATTGATCGCATCGATATCGAGTGTACGATGCAAGAGAAAAAGGGCGTTCTGCGCCTTGGTAATGATGTCCTGCGCGACATCCGCGGGATCACTGCTCTTCGGCTCCGGCTTCAGGTAGCGCACGCCGATATGAGCGGTGCGGGCAAGCTGGACCTTGAAGTCCGAGAAGCTTTCACAGCCGAGCCGGCGGCAGAAGCGGGTAACGGTTGGCGGAGAAACTTCCGCTCGCTCTGCCAATTCAATGATCGACGCATTCACCGCAAATTCGAAATCGCTGACGATGATCTCCGCAATGCGGCCCTCCGCTGGCGAGAGCTGTCCTCTGTCTTCCTGCAATGCGGAAAAGATATCCAACCCAACCCCCAATGACCGCCCGCTATCGATCCTTCTTCTTACAGGCGATGCCGCCGATTCTCACCCTGTAACCTGCCGTCCTCGAAAACTGCATCGGAACGGCAGCGACCTGCCAGTTCACCCGATGTGAACAATGCCACGACGTCGATGGCATCAGGCAAGTCTTGCAAATTATTTTCTTATCAAGTTGACAAATCACCACAAAAGCCCGAATTTGACCAGCGAAAAAGCTATATCATGAAAAGGATTTCAATGAAGGCCGAAAATGCGTGATCCCTTCCTCAATCCTTTTCCATCCTCCGACGCGGCGCGCCACGCTATCTGGGAGATGCTCGTCCCGCGTGATATCGACGCCTTTCTGGCTGCCGACTGGTCCATGGTCGCGGGCGATTTCGTCGAAGAAGGTTTTATCGGGATTGACGGCCGCAAGCAGATAAGCCCAGACAAATGGCGGCTTGCCTATCCGACGCTGACTGCTTACCGCGATGAATGGCTGCGCCAGGCCCAGGACTTCGCCAAGGAAAGCCTTGCGGAAGATGCACGGACTGCGATTTTTACGACGACGACGCTCGAGGATATCGAGATCGAAGGTGAAGTAGCGCTGGTGCGCAAAAAATTCGATGGCTCCCTCACCAAGACCGATGGCAGCCGCGACGTGATGCAGTGGCAGACGCTCTATTACTGCCGCCTGCATGAGGGCCGGTGGAAGATTTCCGGCTTCACGGGCTACTTACCGAACCCCATGGGCTGACAAAAAGGGCCAAGCTCTTGCGTATATTCACAGCAGCACTGGCGACCGAGACGAATACCTTCTCGCCGATCTGCGTCGATCGCCGCGCATTCGAGGCCTCGCTCTATGCACCGCCCGGTCAGCATCCCGCAACGCCAACGCTTTGCACGGCGCCGATCACCGTCGGCCGTCGGATCGTAGCTGAGAGGGGCTGGCAGTTGATCGAAGGGACGGCTGCCTGGGCGGACCCCGCTGGTCTGGTCAATCGCGCCACCTATGAGGGCTTACGCGACGAGATCCTTGGGCAGCTGCGCGCTGCCATGCCGGTCGATGCCGTCGTTCTCGGGTTGCATGGAGCCATGGTGGCGTCCGGTTACGAGGACCCGGAAGGCGATTTTCTGGCACACATCCGCGATATTGTCGGGGCGGATATCCTCGTATGCGCAGCACTGGATCCACATAGTCACTTGACCGCCAAACGGGTCGGAGCCTTGGATTTCGCCGTTTGTTTCAAGGAATTCCCTCACACCGACTTCGTCGACCGCGCCGAAGACCTCTGGCGTATTGCCGTCGACGCGCTGGAAGGCGGGGTGAAGCCAGTAACCTCGGTTTTCGACTGCCGCATGATCGACGTCTTTCCGACCTCGCGCGACCCTATGCGCTCCTTCGTCGACAAGATTGTCGGCATCGAGAAGACTGATCCTGATGTGCTGTCAATCTCGGTCATTCACGGCTTCATGGCCGGCGATGTTCCGGAAATGGGAACGAAAATGCTGGTCGTGACCGACAGCAAGCCAGAGAAAGGGGCAGCGCTCGCCCGCGAATTGGGCCTGGAGCTGTTTTCCAAACGCGGCACGTTCATCATGCCGCAGATCGATGAAAAAGTGGCCGTGTCACGTGCATTGTCTGCAACCGCGTGGCCGGTGGTCATCGCCGATGTCTGGGACAATCCCGGTGGCGGCACGGCAGGCGACGCAACGATTATCCTGGACGAGTTGATCGCACGCGGCGCGACGGACGCGGCGATCGGCACCATCTGGGACCCGATGGCGGTACAGATTTGTTTTGCTGCGGGCGAAGGGGCGGAGATCAGGCTGCGCTTTGGCGCCAAGTCCGCTCCTGGAACCGGCAATCCTGTCGACGGCATCGTCAAGATCGTCAAGCTGGTGCAAAATGCTGAGATGCAGTTTGGCGAGAGCCTTGCACCCTTCGGCGACGCAGCTCACATCACGCTCGATGGCATCGACATCATCCTAAACTCGACGAGAGCCCAGAGTTTCGACCCGAGCTTATTTACCGTCATGGGGATTGATCCAGCCCAAAAGAAGATCCTGGCGATCAAATCCACCAACCACTTTTTCGCATCCTTCTCCAGAATTGCCGCCGAAATCCTTTATTGTTCAGCCGGGACGCCTTATCCGAACAATCCGGCCAAAACCCCCTATCTGCGTGCGCCAAAAGACATCTGGCCGATGGTGGCCGATCCTCACGGACTTGAACGTTAGACGACCGATGCCGGGTCGAGTACACTCATATCGATTTCCGTGAGGGTCACGCGGCGCTCGGACGCAGTGCCGGTCTCGTCGAAGAGATGGCAGTCGGCGGCACTGATGCCCATTGCGACCGGCACATCGGCGCGTATGCCGACACTTCCGGGCAACATTGCGCAGAAATTCTCGCCCTCGCCGCCGTTGAGCGAAGCATACGCGACGGTGTTGGCTCCCAGGCGTTCGATGAGCGATGGCGTAAGGGTGAGCGAAATATCGCCCACACCGAGCTGTACATGCTCAGGTCGGATGCCGAGCACCAGTGGCTTCCCAATCATGCCCTCACGAGGCGCGACCGGGAGGGTGACGGTCTGCCCGTTATAGACGACCGTAACGCCGGCATCGCTGATGCCCTTGCAGGCGACGGGCAGGAAGTTCATCTTGGGATTGCCGATGAAGCCAGCGACGAAGCAGTTTGCCGGCTTATGATAAAGTTCCAGCGGCGCGCCGGTCTGCGAGATGTTGCCAGCGTCGAGGACCACGATGCGGTCGGCCATGGTCATGGCCTCAACTTGGTCATGCGTGACATAGATCATCGTTGCCTTCAGCTGCCGGTGGAGTTTGGCAAGCTCGATGCGCATGTCGGCGCGCAAGGCTGCATCCAGATTGGAGAGCGGCTCGTCGAACAGGAATATCTTTGGCTCCCTCACGATTGCGCGGCCGATCGCCACACGCTGGCGCTGGCCTCCGGAAAGCATGCCCGGCTTCTGTTGCAAGCGCTCCTCGAGATGCAGGATGCGTGCGGCATTCTCGACCTTGGCCTTCAGTTTCTGCTCTTCCATCTTCTCGACACGAAGTGGAAAGGCGATGTTCTCGAACACCGTCATATGCGGGTAGAGCGCATAGGACTGGAAGACCATGGCAATACCACGCTTGACTGGCGGCAGATCATTGACGCGCACGCCATCGATGACGATGTCGCCGGCCGTGGTCGCGTCAAGGCCGGCAATCATGCGCAAAAGCGTGGATTTGCCGCAACCCGAGGGGCCAACGAAAACCACGAATTCGCCGTTCCTCACTTCGAGACGAACGCCCTTGAGAACTTCATAATTGCCGTAGGATTTCCGAACATTGTTGAGAATAAGCTGTCCCAAAAACCTGTCTCCGGTCGCTGTCACATCGAAAGGGACCGCAGGCCAACGCCCGCGATCCCCCAAGCATCGCTTATTTGAAAGCTTCGATTTCGCTTGCCGCCTTCTTGATTGCAGCTTCCGGTTCAGCCTTGCCGGTGATGACCGACTGGACCATCTCGATCATCGAATTTTGAAAGCCCTTGTAGTCGGTGAACAGCGGTTCGGGGCCGCCATAGCTGATGCCTTCGATGAATGGCTTCCAGAACGGATCCTTGGCGACGAATTCATCGACTTTTGCCGATGGACGTAGCGGCGTCAAGCCGGCGCCGCCCTGCAGCTCGTATTCGGCCTGGATGTCGGGTGAGGTTATGTATTTGGCGAATTCGGTCGCCTTTTCCTCGACCCCGGAGCCCTTAAAGATCGCAAGGCTGTCGGTGATCAGTAGAGTGCCTGGTCCCTTTGCATCGGGTCCGAGCGGCAGGGTGGTGACGCCCCAGTTGATCTTTGTGTCCTTCAGGCGATAAGCGGCGCCCGAGCCCGCCTGGATCATGGCCACCTTGCCGTCGAGGAAGATGGCGCGGACTTCGTTCTGCTCATAGGCCGTTGGTCCCTCTTCGGCATAGGCAGAGATATCCTTATAGGCCTTGAGGGCAGCGAGGACTTGCGGGCTGTCGAGCGTGATCTTGCCCTCGGCGTCAATCACGCTGCCATTGTTGGCATAAACCCAATGCATGAACTGATGCATGGTGTTGTCGAAGGTCTTGGCCGAAAGGCCGAAACCGGGGATGCCGGTCTTTTCCTTGATGACCTTGGCATCGGCAATTTCCTCAGCCCAGGTTTTCGGCGGCTTTTCCGGATCGAGGCCGGCCTGTTTGAAGAGGTCTTTGTTCCAGTAGAGCGCCTTGGTGGAGAATGCGATCGGGACGCCCCATTGGTTTCCATCGAAGGTAACGGTGTCGACGATATGCGGATAGTAGGTCTTCTTTTCGCCGTCGGTCATCGGCACGGGAACAATCAGATCGTTCTGTGCAAACTCCTTGAGCGTGCGTGAACCGACATAGGCCATCGCCACCGGCGTGCCGGCGACGGCCAGCGTCGTTGCCTTGTCCTGGCATTGCGCCCAGCCGACAACTTCCGGCGTCACCTTCCAACCGGGATTCTTTCCTTCCCACTGCTTGATGTATTTGGTATGAATCGGATCGATCGTGTCGCCGCAATAGATCCAGCTTATTTCCTTGTCGGCGGCCTGGGCGATGCCCCCTGTCAATGCCGTCGAACCAAGCAGGGCAAGCGCCATGAGGCCAGTTTTCCAGGTAATGGTCACGTCGTAGTCTCCCGTTTTTGCGTTAGCTGTTCACTCTTATTGTTTTACCGCGCCGGCAGTCAGCCCGCCGACGAGATAACGCTGCAGGAAGAAGATGACGACCATCGCCGGCAGGATGCCGACGAAGGAAGCCGCCATCAATTCGTTCCAGACAACCTCCTGCCTGCCGAAATAGGCGAATAGGCCAACCGGCAAAGGCATATATTCAGTCTTCGAGTTGAAGGTCAGCGCGAAGATGAACTGCTGCGCGTAGGCGCCAATGAAGGTGGTGATCGCCACGACGGTGATGCCGGGCATAGCTATCGGCAGGATTACGCGTCGAAGCGTGTAGAAGTGGCTGGCGCCATCCATATAAGCCGCCTCATTCAGCTCCTGCGGAATGCGGATCATATAAGTCCTGAGCAACCAGATCGCCGAAGGAATAAGAAAGGCGACGCCGGGCACGATCATGGCGAGGTATGTGTTCAACACGCCCAAGCTGCGCATCAGCCGGAAGAGCGGGATCAGGAGCACCGCGCCGGAAAACATGTTGACCGTCAGGAAAGCGCCAAGAAGAATGCCCATGCCCTTGAATTCGAACTTGGCAAAGGCATAGGCCGCCGGGATGACCAGGCAGAGCACGATCACGGTGACAACGGTCGAGATGAAGAACGAATTGAAAATATAGCGGCCGAAGCCCGGAACGCTCACCCACATCGTTCGGTAAGCCTCGAAAGAGGCGTTCTTCGGCCAAAACCGGTAGGGAGCGGAAAACAGCTGGCTCAACGGCTTCAGCGAGACCAGGAAACCTTCCACGAAAGGCGCCAGCACGAAGATCAGAAACAGAGCGATCCCGCAATATATCAGCACGATCTCCCACCAGCGATAACGATCGATCATTGCCGGGCGGCTCATGCGCGCTTCTCCGGGTTGAGGCGACGGGTGATACGGAAATAGGCAAAGCAGAAAGTTGACAGGAAGATACAGATCAGCACGGCACGTGCGGCGCCCTCGCCATATTTCTTCGACCCGATGGCAGTCTGGTAGGTATCGATGATCATCGTGGTGGTTTCGCCGCTCGGGCCGCCTTGGGTCAAAATCCAGATAATGTCGAAGGAATTGAACGTGGCGATTAGCGACAGCATCGACATGGTAATAATCGCCGGCGTCATCAGCGGCAGCGTGATGCGACGGAAGCGATAGAAGCGACCTGCGCCATCGGTCCAGGCGGCTTCGTAGAGATCCTTCGGAATCGATTGGATCGCCGCCAGAAAATAGATGGTGACCAGGGGAACGCCGATCCATACGTCCGTCACGATCGTCGCCCAGAAGGCGGTGCTGCCATAAGCCAGAAAAGCCACCGGACCATCGACCAGTCCCAGGCGCTGCAGGACGCCGGAAATCATCCCGAACTCACCGTTATACATCCAGCCCCACATGAAGATGCCGATCGCCATCGGCACGATCCATGGCGGCATGGTCAGCAGCCGGAAGAGAGAGCGGCCGGGAACCGAGGCGTTGAGCATGGTGGCGCCAAAAGTGCCGATCACCATTTTCAGCGCCACCGAAAAGAACGTCCATATGAAGGTGCGGACAATGACCTCGGCAAATGTGGCGTTGAAGATCTTCTCGTAGTTGATCCAGCCGACCCAATGGGTGATCCTTCTCAACGAGGCATCGGTGAAGGAGAGGATGAACGTGTCGGCCAGCGGATAGGCGACAATGACGAGCACGTAAAGGACGGCAGGAAGGAGAAGGATCCAGGCGAAGATAACGTTGCTTCTCTGGACGCCCATCCCGCCCTCCTCCTTAAGCCGCCTTCGCGAGTAGCGCCTCGTCGAACCTGTCCCAAACAGGTCGAAGATCGACTACCGCCTTCTTCACGCGCGCTTCGTCCATAGCCAGAGCCAGAATGCCGGCTTCCAGTGCGTTGAGGGTCGACACCGGAAGATCGGATCCTGTTCGAACACTCTCCAGAATGTCCGCCGCCATCTGCTCGTCGGCGCCATAATGCTCGGAGAGTTCGGTCGCCGAATATTTGTTTTCGATCAGCTTCTTGCCGGTCAGTTGCTCATGCACGTCGAGATAGCCGCGGACGAAATCGCCTTCGGCCATGCCGCGCGAACCCATTATGGCGAAACGGCGGAACTGGTCGGGGACGTTGAGATTAGTGTGAAAATTCATGCCGACGCCATTGGCATATTCAACGATCGCAACTTGGTAGTCGATGATGTCGGCATCGCTGTCGAACACCTTGTCGGTCCCCATCCAGCCGCTTGGCTTGCGATGGAAAAGCTCGAGATCGTTTACCCCGTCGCGTGCCGGGTCGTTGGCCGGAATGAAGCTCTTGCGGCCGCCGAAGCTGGCGACCCGTTCTGGCCGCACACCGACGACACCGTTATAGAGGTCGAGATCATGGCAGCACTTTTCCAGCATGAAACTGCCGGAATAGCGCTCGTACCGCCGCCAGTCGCGCATGAAGAATGCGCCGTGATAAGGCTGGATATGCTCGCACGCTTCGATCGACACGATATTGCCGAGCTTGCCAGCGGCCTGAATGTTGCGAAGGTCCTTGTAGAGCGGCGAATAGCGCAACACCAGACCGACCATCAGCCGTTCATGACCGAACTGCGCCAGTAGCCCGGCGAGCTCGAGACTTTCCGCGGTCGTCGTGACAATCGGCTTTTCACAAAAGACTTTCAGCCCAGCTTCAAGCCCCTGCCTGATGTGATCGAGATGCATGTGGTTCGGCGATCCGATCATCAAGAGATCGAGCTTTTCGTTGGCAAGCAGATCCTGAGGCGTAGCGTAGGATTTTCCAGCCGAAATTCCCTTTTCGACCAGATTAGCAAGTCCCGCAGGTGCCGGATCCACATAGCCTACGATATCGAAGCTGGCATCGATCGTCCTGAAAACATAGCCAAGATAGCCGAGCCGGAATCCCAGCCCCACGATTCCCACTTTCATGACGATGCAGTTCCCCGCTTCGTAATTTATTTTCTTCAAACTGTGACAAAATTTGCATCCAGTCAACTGGGAACGTTGGAAAACTCGGAATCATGAAATTGATTTTCACGATTTCTAGCGTCACATAGACCTTGTGGCATGGACCAGGCATCGCAGGCTCAGCGGAAATCAGAAACACTGCATCAGCAATCTGCAAGCATGAGGCACCGGGATAACGAGCCCGCTTGCCGTGCAAATCAACCAACCCCTGGAAAAGACCAAGGATGAATTTACCGCCCGATGAACGGGATCATGTCCGCGACTTTTCTCGCCGAACCAAGCGCAAGCGTCCATCCCAACATGCCGTGGCCGGCATTGAGATAAAGGCCACGCAGTCGACGAGACGCTGCGATGACCGGCCTGGACGAAGGCGTCGTCGGCCGTTCTCCCGACCAGCGTATCAGTTCGTCCGGCTCCTCGAACACCTCCGGCAATACCGCCCAGGCGGCCCTGCGCATTGCGTCAAACCGGTCGGCATTGAAACCGGCAGAAGGCCGTTCGATATCGGCCAATCCTGCGACGCGAAATCGATCGCCGATGGCTGCGAAAGCGAGCTTGCGTTTGACGTCCGTCAGGCTTACCCGCGGCGCGGTCGCTGTTCTTGCCACGGTTAGTGAATATCCCCGCACCGGACGGATCATCCGCACCTCAGGCAGATGGGAGGCGAATGCGTGGACCAGTGGTCCTGCGGCGATGACAGCCGCATCGACGCAGATGTCGTCGCGATCGTCAAATCTCAACGCCGTGATCGCTCCGCCGTTCTGGGCGAAGCCAGTGACCCGCCTGCCGAAAATCGTCGAAACCCCATGACACCGGACCATATGTCCCGTCAGTTGGCGGCAGAAGCCCGCCGCATCGCCGAGCGCATCTCCGGGAGTGTAGACCGCTCCTGCGATCTCACTCTGATAGCCGGCAAGCGCCGGCTCGATCTCTTCCGCCTCCCGCCGGGTCAGGAGGCGCTGGTCGAGGCCGAGTTCGATCTTGCGGCCAACGATCTCTCGCGCGGCAGCAAAGCCTCGCGCATCCGGATAGAGATGCAGCTTGCCGGCGACGCGATAGTCGAAGGCGATATCCGTCTCGGCAAGCAGATGTCCAAGTTCTCGTCGGGACTGATCGGCGAGATCCAGGATGTCCCGCGTATTGCTCCACCAGCGCCCGAACGGTGTATTGGCGATGAAATTCAGGCCCCAAAGGAAGAAATCCGGGTCGAGCTGCCAGCGGATCCGGAATGCCGGGTCGCGGCCCAGGACGATGGCTGGCAACTGCCGCAACAAAGCCGGCGACGCCATGGCATCGCCATAGGCCCAGGACAGCTGAGCGGCATTGCCCGCGCTCGCGCCCCTGCCCGGTGCCGATTCCGCATCGACAAGGATGAGGTCATGGCCTGCCTTCGCCAGGAGATAGGCCGAGGAAACGCCCACGACCCCTGCCCCGATCACGGCAACGCGCGCCACCTTAAACCTCCTTCGTCACAAGTGCCGTCAGCTCGATCTCGACGGGCACGCCGCGCGGCAGCGACGAGACGCCGATTGCAATGCGCGCATGTGCCCATCGATCCGGAAAGAGTTCCCTGAGCAGCTCTGACGCACCGTCGATGACCGAACCGTGCCGGGTGAAATCGGCACTTGCCGCTACATAGCCCGCAAGCCGGACGAAGCCCCTCACATCATCGAGGCTACTTGTTATGGCTTCAAGTTGTGCAAGCGCATTGAGAAGAGACCAACGCGCGCAGTCCTGTCCCTCCTCGATCGACACGTTAGCCCCCAGATGGCCGGTCCGGACGACAAGACCGTCCCTGAGCGGCACCTGCCCGGAAACGGTGACCAGATCGCCGGTGCGGATGGCGCCGCTGAACGCGCCTGGCGGCATGGAGACCCTAGGCAAGGACAGGCCGAGTTCCATAAGCCGATCACGGACGAAAATGGCTTGCTTCGGTTCCGGCGCGAACATGCTTTTCACTTTGGCGGCCTCGGCGCTGTGCTCGACGAACGTTTTCAGGATATGCCTGTCGAATGCGGTCAGCCGGTATTCCGGATGCCATTGTATGCCAAGGCAAAAGCCATCGGCCGCGCCTTCGATCGCCTCGATGATCCCATCGGGAGCCCGTGCGATGACACGAAAGCGCCCTGGCCCGGCCAGCGCATGCCGGTGAAGGCTGTTGACGCGGATAGCCTCATTGCCGAACCCGGACGTGAGTGCGCTGTCCGGTTCGATGATGATGTCATGCGCCGGCTCGTCGGCAATATCGCGCGGCATATGGGGCAAGGCCGAAGCCGGAAGTTCCGTCAGGAATTCGCCGCCGAGGCATTCGCCGATCAGCTGCATGCCATGGCAGATCCCGAGAAGCGGCTTGCCCGCCTTCAATGCCTCTTCGATCAGCACCCGTTCGAAGGACAAACGCTCCCCGGCCACATCGGCGCCCGGCCGCGCGCCGGTCACCACTACCCCATCCGCAAGCGACAAGACCGTCGCCAGGCTGCTCGGATCATAGGGTACGATCAGCGGTACGCCACCGGCTTCGGCGATGGCCTCCGCATAGTTCGCCCGCACGACATATTCCTTTTCGGTCGGGGCATTTTGGCGATCGTTTAGGTCGGGCGTCATAAGGATGATGGGTGCACGATAAGCAGGCGGCCATGCCGCGTGCCGCGGTGCGCTGCTGCCGTTCACGGGCGTTTCAATGTTCATGATCTTGGCCTTATGGGAATGATCCAAGCAGGTTCCGGAAAGTGCGTTCCTCGACAAGAACCTGCGACAAACGAAGGACTAAGCGGATGCATCGTTGGCTTGCCGACGAAACGCCGCTTAGCGGCTGGCGGGCGTCGCGAGCCATCGGGAAAGAACCGAGAAGGGCCAGGCGATTGCAAAATAGCACAGCCCCACGGCTACGTAGATCTGCAGGGGCAGGAAGTACTCCGTCGCCATGGCGCGGCCGGTGAGTACCAATTCGTTCACCGTGATCAGCGAGGCGAGGGAGGAGTCCTTGAGCAACGAAACGAAGGTGATGATCAGTGGCGCAAGCACGATACGCACCACCTGCGGCAGAATGATCAGGAACAGGCTCTGCAGAGGCGTGAAGCCTGCGGCCAATGCCGCCTCGCTCTGACCGGCAGGGATTGCCTTCAGCCCCGCGCGCATCAATTCGGCTACCTGCGCGGCAAAGCACAAAGCCAGGCYGATGACAGCGGCGGAAAAAGCATCAAAGACGATGCCGATGCCGGGAAGCCCGAAATAGAGCAGGAAAAGCACGGCAAGCAGCGGCACGCCGCGAACCACAGTCACATAGAGCGCCGCGAAATGCCGCAATACCGGAAACCGGGATTTCTGGCAGAGAGAAAGCAGGAGCCCCAGAACGAGCGAGAGTGCGAAGGCTGCTACGGAAATCGCCGCCGTATTCATCATCGCTTTGAGGAGCAGTGGCAGCCATTCAGCGCCGTAGTCTGCGTAGGGTGCGAAAAAGCCGCTCATGCCTTCAGTCTCCCGTAGCGTCTTTCGAGAAAGCGCGTCGCCTGCATCAGGGGCAGGCTGAGCACGAGGTAGAGCCCGGCCGCCGTTGCATAGATCAGGGTGGTCTGGAACGTGGATGTAACCATGGAGCGCGCAAAGAACATAATCTCCGGCGCCGCGATGGCCGAGACCACCGACGTATCCTTGAGAAGTTGCACCGCATAGTTTCCAAGTGCGGGCAGCGCGATGCGCATGGCCTGTGGCGTCAGGATGGCGAAAACCGTCTGCAGCGGCGTCAAGCCTGCCGCGAGCGCCGCTTCCGCCTGCCCCCTCGGCAGGCTCGCGAAGCCAGCACGAAAGATGGCGCAGGTAATGGCGGCACCGATGAGCCCAAGTCCCAGCACGGCGGCGGCAATCGACGTCAGCCTCACACCGATGCTTGCAAGCCCGAAATAGAGAATGAACAAATGGGTTAGCGCCGGCACATTGCAGAGGATCTCGCAATAGGCGTCGATCGCGATGTTCAGAAGCCTCAGACCTACGAATTGGCGGATGAGCGCGAACAGAAATCCGAACGTGACGCCGAGCGCCAGCGCAGCAAGCGTGACGAGCACCGTCACGCCCAGCCCGGCTGCAAGACCCTGCGCGATAGAGATGAATGCAGAAAACCCGGTCACGGCACCATCTCCTCAATGCCGGATCTTGTTGAGGAAAGCCCGGGTCCGTACTTCTTGCGGCGAGGTGATCACCTGCCGGGCCGGGCCAGCCTCGACGATGGTGCCGCCATCGAGAAACAGGACACGGTCGGCAATATCGCGGGCAAAGGCGATCTCGTGTGTCACGATCAGCATCGTACGGCCTTCCGCAGCCAGTTCCTCCATAACCTTCAGCACCTCGTGCACCAGTTCTGGATCGAGCGCCGATGTCGGCTCGTCAAACAGCATCAGCTTCGGCTTCTGCGCCAGTGCCCGCGCAATTGCGACACGCTGCTGCTGTCCACCGGAGAGTTCCAGCGGCGAAGCATCGGCCCTGTGCGTCATATGGACCTTGGCCAGCATGTCGCGCGCCAGCTCACGCGCTTCCTTATCTTTCAATCCGCGCACCTTGCGCGCCGCGATCGCCACATTTTCCGTCACCGATAGATGCGGCCAGAGATTGAAGAGTTGGAAAACCATGCCCATTTCGGCCCGCTGAGGCGCGAGCTGCCGGTCGCTCATGACCCTGCCTTCGCGCATGCCGATCCGCTCGCCATCGAGACGGATTTCGCCGGCGCTCGGCTTTTCCAGAAAATTCATGCAGCGCAGGCAGGTGGACTTGCCCGAACCGGACGGACCGATCAGGGCGATCTTCTCGCCTGCGGCCACCTCGAAATCGATGCCCTTCAAGACTTCGATGGAACCATAGTTCTTGCGCAGGCCCGCAACGCTCAAAAGCGCGGTCATCGCCGTTCCCTTTTGTTGACGCATCTGGCGAGAGGTGGTGGCAGCAGCCGCGGTCACGCGGCTTCCGCCCCTTCGTTGCGATCAGCCGCCGGCTGCACAGGACGGCAGCTTGTAATCTGCCGGGCGGTCAACGCCGGCCCGGAAGTTTTTCCCCGCCGGCTGGTACCAGACATCGGCGGAGAGACCATATCGGGCGCCGATTTCCTTCATTTCGCAGTTTTTCCACATCTCGGTGATAATCGCGTCCATCTTCCGTCGCAGGTCGTCGTTCTTCTGGTTGAGGCCATAGACCACCTGACCGAGACCGGTCAGCAGCGGAAAGTCGGCGCTGTTGTCGGTGAAGGCGAGGAAATGCATGTTCCAGGCGGGGTTCTGCTTGATGGCATAGGAGACGACCGGCGGGTCGCCGATGACCGCCTCGATGCGACCGGCGATCAGATCGCGCACCGCCGCATCGGACGTGTCGTAGAGCGACAATTCGAGACCCTTGATCTTCTTCAGTTCAGGCACGAAGGAAAATCCGGTGATCGTGCCGACCTTCCTGCCTTCGAGGTCCGAAAGCGTGTTCCAATTGGTCTTGTTCGATTGCATGATGCCGTTCTTGAAGTAGTGGATCGGCTCGGAAAGCGTCATGATCTTGGTGCGCTTTTCGGTCCAACCCATCGTGCCCAGCATCACATCGACGCGGCCTGCCTGCACGGAGGCAATCGTGCCGGACCATTCCATCAGCGCCGGCTGTATCTTGAGGCCGAGCTTGTCGGCGATCCTCTGCATGATCTCGCCGTCATAGCCGATCAGCTTGCCGTCCTGCCAGCCGGAGCCGGGCATGTCGCCGGTAAAGGCAACCGTCAACTTGCCCTGTTCGGCCAGTTCGAATGCGTTCGCCAGCGACGAAGACACCATGAAGCTGCCTGCCAGCAGCGCGCAAACCATCATCCTTCTCGAAAGAGAAAGTCCCATTGTCGTGATCCTCGATTTGTTTGGTTCCCCGATCCAGCGGCTCTGCCACCGGATGTCGTGTTCGACGAACATGAACTTGCCACCGAAGCGTGATCTTGAATTTTAGATTTCGGACATTTTCTTTGAAAATACGACATGCCCGGCCTATCATGCCCCCGGAGGCATGACATGATCACCGATACAGGACAGGCTGGACGCCCGACCGACAGCGAAACCGACTATGTTCGCTGGCTCGACGACCTTTGGTCGGAACGATTGCTCGCCACACGCGACCGCAAGGCAGACCTTTCCATTGGCATCCTTCTCTGGCCGACGTTCCCGATGATGTCGCTGTCCGGTGTCGTAGAACCCTTGCGGCACGCGGCGGACTTTGCCGACAATTCGCGCCCGCTCCAATGCCGCTGGTCGATCATGGGACCACAGGGCCAAGCCGCGGTGGCGAGCTGCGGCATCCGAGTGCAGGCCGACGCGCCCTATATCAACCCAACCGACTTCGACTATGTCGTAGCGATCGGTGGGCTCCTTCCGCATCTGCGGGCAGCGCCGAGCAAACATCGAGACTATCTCCGGGTGGCGGCGTCCGCCGGCGTGCCAGTGATCGGCGTCTGCACGGGCGTCTTCGTCCTGGCCCAGGAAGGCCTGCTGGCGGGGCGAAAGGCTTGTGTCCACCCCTTCCACGCAGAGGATTTCCGGATCGCCTTCCCACGTCTTTCATTTTCGACACGCGACGATTTCCTGATCGAGAACGGCCGCATCACCGTACCCGGCGGCGTGTCGATCCTGTCGCTGATGACGGAACTTATCCGCAGCCATTGCGGACCGGACCGGGCGGCCAAGGCCGTGCACCAGTTGTCGCTGACCGAACAGAAAAGCATGAGCGCCTTCGACCACGGGCGCGCCACGACGTTTCGCCATGTTGAGGATTCGCGTATCCAGCGCGCCATAGTGCTGATCGAAAGCCGCAAGGGCCGTGATGTCTCACCCGAACAGGCTGCCAAGCTCGTTGGCCTGTCGCCACGCCAGTTCGCGCGTCTCTTCAGGGACAATATCGGCATGACGCCGAAGCGCTTCATCGTCGAGACGCGGTTGCGCTACGCCCGATTCCTGGTCGAAAATAGTGCGCTGTCGATGACGGCCATCGCTTTCGAAACCGGCTTCTCCGATTCCGCCCATCTCGCGACCAGCTTCCGCAAAAAGTACGGCAAATCACCCAGAGCCTTGAGGTAAGACAACCTCCGGAGCGCTGCAGTTGAAAGGTTTTGAACCCCGGCCCCTGTCGACGCCTTTGAGCTGGCTGAATGTCTTCTCAGCGAATTCAGGCGCATAGCCGTTCCGGATCATTCCCGAGACGGCCTTGTCCATGAATCGTGAAACGCCACCCGTAAACTTGAAGGTCGCCACGGTTTTCCGGAGCTGGTAGGCCTCACAGCCTGTGAACTCCCGCACAGACCATCGCCACCTTCATTGCCGACTCCTTGGAATAGCGGCCCGCCCGGCGTCTTGTGGGAGGTCAGCCTCCAAGTTGGGTGTCGGATATCCCTTCAAACGGTCCGTGCGCCTGTTGGGTGTAACACTGTCGTCGCTGACCAACGATCAGGCCGGCGACGCGACCGCGGGACAGCCGCAACTCGATCTCAATCTGTACAAGGAACAAGGCCCCGAGAACGAAAAAGCCTGCCGCGGGAGGAGGTGCGGCAGGCTTTCCGAAAAGAACCGAACAGCGACTTGGGAGGAGGAGTGCCGCTGTTCCGACAGACGTCCCTGGGAGGAGGAGTGCGCCGTCTGAAAATCGAAGCTTTGCGAGGGGAGGTGCATCGCTTCGATAGGTCCGATCATACACCGATCACGGACAGGGCCAACGTCTCATGCTGCACTGCAGCTATGCAAGGCACACAAGTCTGAAAGGCCACTGAGCGAACGACCATCCAAGCGACCTAGACGTGCGAACTCGACGCAAAAACGCCCGCATCATCAGCGGGCGTCGAGCAATCTTAGAGACCAGATGCTACGCTGTTAACGCGCGATCGAAGCGCGGGCAACGCTGCGGATGTCGGCGCGGTCGATGCCGAGGTCCTGGAGTTCGCGGCCAGTCAGGCGTCCGAGTTCGGTGACGGCCTGACGATACTTACGCCAATTGTTGAAAGAGCGTGCTACGTTCATGATAATCCCCTTCCTGAGGGCTATGTGACGTCACCAACCCTGCTTGGTTCCGGCGTCGTTTCGATGATTGGAATATAGTTATTTCAATCGATTTAAGACAGCAACAATCTCTCACCTCACCTATGCGCGGTGCGCATAGGAACTTCCCTTCATCGGGACATCCAGGCTTTCGAGCCCAGAAATCTGTGCCTTCCTTAATTCAGAAGGCCTTGGCGAGCGGCTCGCCATTTGTCGGATCCGCGGTATGGTGGCGCCGCTGGCCATTGATACAGCTTCGTTCTCATCCCCGTCTCGTTCGTAAACTCCAGGAAGCGCTCGGTGACCGGCTGTGTGCCGCGCTCGACGGCTGCAGTATCGCAATCCGGCCACCACGAAATTCCGGTCCGGCTCCAGGCAGGCTTGCAAATCGAATAAGTGTATGCTTATGTGTCGTAATGATCGAACATGATATTTTCCGCGCGCTGGCGGATCCGACCCGCCGCACGATTTTCGAAAAGCTGGCGAACGGCAGCATGAATGCCAGCACGCTGCGCCAGGGCATGGATATCAGCCAGCCGGCGATGTCCCAGCATCTCGCCGTATTGCGAGCGGCAAGGCTGGTGCGTGAGCAAAAGGAGGGCCGGTTCGTGAACTATGAAGTCGATCCGGACGGATTGGCCCTTATCGCGCAATGGCTGGCGAAATACCGCGCCTACTGGCCGGYTCGCATCGACGCTCTCAAGCTCTTGCTGAAGGATATGGATCAATGAACGACGTGAAAGTCGAGGCGCAGGAAAGCGGTTTCGAGCAGAGATACGAACTGGACGCGTCGCCGGAGAAGGTCTGGCGGGCGATCAGCATCGCGGAATTCCGGGAGAAGTGGCTGCCCAGGGAGGCGCTTGCCGATCCACAGTCGCTCTCCAAAACGCCGGGCAAGGAAATCCGCTACAAATTGCGCGACGATACCCCGCCCCATCTCGAAAGCACCGTCACCTTCACGATCGCCCCGAATGGATCGGGCGGAACCAGCCTGCGGATCGTCCACGAGCTGACCGGCGCGACCTTCGAGCGGCTGGCGAAAACGATAGCGAACGGCAACAGCCCGACCCTCATGCTCGCCGCCTGACGCGGCAGGCCTTCCCGAAAATCTCGAATGATTGGAGTTCGCCAATGCGCGAAGCAATGCAACTCGTCCCTATGGTCGTCGAACAATCCAGCAGAGGAGAGCGGTCCTTCGACATCTATTCCCGCCTGCTTCGTGAGAGGATCATCTTCCTCAACGGGGAGGTGAACGATACTGTCTCGGCGCTTGTCTGCGCACAATTGCTGTTTCTCGAAGCCGAAAACCCCAAAAGGCCTATCCATCTCTACATCAATTCGCCAGGTGGCGTCGTAACCAGCGGTCTCGCGATGTACGATACGATGCGTTACATCCACGCCCCGGTGCATACGCTGTGCATGGGGACCGCCCGCTCGATGGGCTCGTTCCTGTTGATGTCCGGTCAGCCGGGCGAACGCACGGCACTTCCCAATTCCAGCATCCATATTCACCAACCGCTGGGCGGATTTCAAGGACAGGCATCGGACATGCTGATCCATGCCGAGGAAATGCAGAAGACCAAGCATCGCATGACACGGCTCTACGCCGAGCATTGCGGCCGCACCTACGAAGAATTCGAGCAAGCGATGGATCGCGACCGCTTCATGACGGCGGAAGAAGCATTAGAGTGGGGCCTTATCGACCGCATTCTGCAGGTTCGGGAAGATGCCACCGACCACGCCGACGCGACGTAAAACGAGCTCGGCGCAATCCGACGCGACCGCCACTTCGCGAACGCACGTTATGCGCGGGGTTTCGATCGAACCTCACTGCATTCATCGGTCTTGAGTGGAATCGAACCGTCGGCCCCTCTCTTGATTTAGATAAGGTTCTGATCCGTCTCCCAGTTTAGTTGCATAGGGTCTAGTAGCTACCAAACGTGGTCTGACCGTCGCGAAATGCCCCTGGCTCAATGTAGGTACGAGACCCTTTGCCCTTCGTCACATACCGCCTCTTGACATGTGAGGTGGAGGGCAGTTCCTCGGTTACCGGATACAGTCCAAGGTACTCCTGCCCAGTGAAGCCGCTCGAGTCTGACGCAACCAGAGGCATCACTGTTGATTGCCACTGAGAACTGACCCAGTTTGACGGGATATTTCCATCTGTCCCGGATCAGCACCCTTGAGACAGAACTGGTTTAATTGAGAAGAGAGGATCTTCGGCTCATCGTAGCTCATTCAAAGGAAGTGAGGACGAGACAAAATTCCGGGCCGCAGGCATCGTCGGCCTAGAAGACGATCAAAGACATCCGCCGCGCCACGTGCAAGCACCATTCGGCGGAGGATAAGATCCGCATCGTGCTAGAAGGGCTGCGGGGCGAAGACTGCGTATTCCACTGATCGCCCGCACGGCAGCCTAAACGCAAAGCCGCCCATCAGTCGCCTCGCCCTATCCGAGGACTACCTGTTGAGGCTCCACATCTAGTCGTTTACAGAGAGCACCATGATCGGATCGGCGATCTTTTCCGGTGCGATTTCCTCGCCGAGCGGCAGGACGGCGGTGCCCACGGCGAAAAACTCGATCACATGGGTCTGCCAGCCATGGCTGCCTTCATGGATTTCAAGGCCGACGACGCCCTCGGCTTTCGCGGCGGAGGCTTCGGCCTGCATGCGCTCGATGGCGATTTCCCGGGCTTCGTACATCGCAGCCGTATAGTTTTCCAATTCGACATTGCTGCCGGCGGTTTTCATCGTCTGTAACATGCCGCGATGGGCGACGTGATAGACGCAGGACCCCATCACCAGTTCCACCGGGCGATATCCGGCATGCAGCAGCGACCAGAAATCCTGGCCCGAGAGATCGGAGGTGAATGGGCCGCCATCATGGGCACGGAACCCTTGATGTCCCGCGGCATGGACGACACCTGTGCCTATGGCGATGAATTCCAGTATGTGCTCGTCCCACTCCATCCGCTTGATGGTCAGTTTGACGCCCACGATGCCATCCGCGCCCATGGCCGTTGCCTCGGCGCTCATGCGTGCCATCGCCAGTTCGCGGGCATGATACATGGCTTTCGAAAGCACGGTCAGTTCCTGGTTCTGGCTCCAGGAGCCATACTGGATGCCGACATGATAGACGCAACTGCCGACGCAGAGTCCGATCGGCTCAAAGCCGGCTTTGCGCACCAGCAGGAATTCGTTGACGCTGAAATCCGATGTGAACACCCCGGTCGAGTGTGCTGAGGTTCTGAGGCCTTTCAGCCGCTCGACGGCATGGGCGGGAAGTGCGCTTGTCATGGTCAGATGGCTCCCTCGTCTTCATAGGTTGAATAGGATTGATGGTGGCGGGACCGGCCTTTGAGCGGCGTGCCTTCGCCCTTCAGGTCGACGGCCATGGCGAACTCGAGCGGCATTGCGTCTGCCAGCCGCAGGCGGGCGCCGGTCTTCGATCGAAAATCGAGGTGCGGTTCGGCGGGCACATCCACCGTGGTTGCGACCACGATATGGCGGGCAAGGTATTTCTTGGTATCGTTACTGTCTTCGACCTCGAACATCTGGCTGAAATTGACATGCGCCAATGCGCCGCCGCCGGATTTTTCCAGTCGCCGCCGCAACTGCGCATGGGCACTTCGGCGCACCGTTTCCCAAAGTGTCGACAGCGGCTTGGACTCAAGGTTGCCTGCGAATGCCAGGTTGGTGCGACCGCGCCAGTCGTTGAGCCATTCATAGTGCGCGCCCACCGCAATACCGGTCGGAACGATGCTGGCATCCAGCAATTTGACGAATTCCAGTGCCGGCACGGTGGCGACGATCGGGTTTTCGCCCGGGGGAAGGCCATCGATTTTGACGGCAGTGCCGATGAGCGTGAAATCCATGCTGGCTTCGATGTTCAAGGGCACGGTGCGCATCTTGACATCGACGACGGCGTTGGCGCCGGCAGCCTTGGCTTCTGCCCGCAGCCTTTCAATCGCCGCGTCCCACCCCTGCATATGCCCTTCCGTCCAGGACCAGCCGTAATGCAGCCAGCAGGTGGCCGAAACTGCGGCAACGGGCTTGATGCCGTGCGACCGCATGATCAGCAGTTCCGACGGCGTCATGGTCGCCGTCCACGGCACCGTGCCTTCACGGCTGTTTTTCAGGCGGTCGATGAGGTGGGCCGGCAGGCGCCCGTTGCTGAGTGCGGTGACGGTCTGCTCGTAACGGGCCTCTGCGGCAGCCTGTTGCGCCTTGGCCTCTGGATCGGATTTCTTGAAGATGTCGAACAGGCCCATCGGGCACTCCTATGACGACATGAAGGACGACAGGGATTGGCTGAGATTTTTGGCGTGATCGGTGGCTTTCTGCGTCTCGTCGGCAAGCTGCCGGAACCACTCTGCAGGCTCGAGGCTCTTTGTGTTGAGCGTGATGTCGCGCACCACCATCGCCACGTTCGCCCGGAGCTGACCCTTGACGATTTCCAGCGTGTATTTCCGCTCGCCGATCACGATGCTGACGCCGGTGATCTTGGCCGAGCCAAACAGAAACGGCTTGGTTTCCAGAACCGTCACATGGTCCGGCATCGCTTCCTTCAGGCGTAAGGCGAAGGCTTGCAGATTGCTCTCGGCATCGTCCTTGAAGCGCCGCAGCCAGGCTGTTTGAATGTCGAAATCGATATTCTTGCCCATGTCGTTCATTTGGCAGGGTTCTCCAATACGCGGTGGCTGATGCCGCGCATGCCGACGGCGAGCTTGTCGCGGATCTCGGCGAGCTTGGCCTCGCGGTCGCGGTCGCCGGCGGCCACTTCGCGTTCGATATCGATGACCTCATTCATGGTCCGTATGGTTTCGTCGGCGACCTGGGCCAGAACGTCGATATTGCGCTGGTCTCCGCCCAGCGAACGCGCCGCGCTGACGGCGGCATCGTGTGCGCCTTTCGAAGCCAGCATGGTGATCTGGCGGGCCGCATCGTCCAGCTTTTCCGCCTCATCCGCCGCGCGGCGAATATCGACCTGCACCACGGCCTGTGACGCCACGGCCATCAGCCGCGGGATGACCACCAGCATGCCGTTGGAAATCTTCATCAGGCGTGTCTCTGCCGCCTTGCGGTTCTGGCCGATGATCGGGATGAGCAACGCTGAGCCAACCAGGTTTTCACGCATCTCGGCGATCTTGCCGCGAAAATTCGCCAGCGCATTGCGAAATTCCATGACGTCCGCGGCATCGGCCGGATCGCCGGACTTAATGGCGTTGAGCCGCAACGCTTCGAGTTCTTCCTGGCCGCGATCGAGGGCGATTTGTCCGCCGGCGATTTCCAGCTTGAGGCCATTCAGGCTCTTCTTGATGGCGGCGGCCTGCTGGTCCAGAAGCTCGATGGCAACAGCCAGATCGGCCTTGATCCGCCGGGCTCGTGCCTGCTCCTCATCCATCAATGTCAGGAACTGCTTGCGATTTTCCTGAAAGCCCTTGAAGGCGGTATGCGCATCGGCAACGGTGCCGAGCAGCTTGGCGAACAGCCCCTTGCGTGGCGCCGCCTGGCCCGATGCCGATTCCGCCTGGAGATCTTCGATGCGCAGGATCTTGACGCCATCGATCACCGCGGCAGCAATACGGCCCACTTCGCCTGCATCACCGAGGCGCACGCCCGCCAGCAACTGGCGCGAGGCCTGGGCGATATCCGCCAGCACGTTGTCACCATGCGCCAGCAGGGTCGCAGTTTTCCGGAAATCGACATTGCTCGCCGAACGCTGAGCAACAGCAAAATCGTCGTTGCTCAGATTGTCGATCTCGACCAGGCGCGACGGCGTCCGTTGCGGCTCGAGCCCGGGGGCGGGCGCACTGCCTTGCAGGGGCTCCAGACTTTGGGACTGTGACAACACGGAAGAGGGCCTGGCGACGTCTTCGCTGCCGTAGTCGAATGCGGAAAGATCAAGCGGTTTGGATTCAGGTTCTTCAGCCATCAATCATCCCTCCCAAGAACGGCTCGCCCACTTTGCTGGCCATCTCGCTTGCCGCTTGCGAGACGATCGGGGCCGGCCGATACAGCAGACATATATCAACCTTGAACGGCCAACGCCCTTGCAAAATTCTCATATCGTTGGCGAGAAAGGGGGTTTTAAGCCGAAAGACATGCGTCAACCGGTCGCAGGGTAGCTCGGTTCGGCGGCGTCAGCACGTCTGCAAGTCCGATTCTCACGCTGCTGTCAGCGTCCGGACACCAGACACTTCGATCTCACGTTCGGCGTTACAAGTGCCATAAGCCGCCTGCATCCGGACCCAAACCGCCGGGGCCATTGCCGATCCCTCCGTTCGGATCAGTTTGCCGTTTTCAGGGCACCAGAATGTCAAATATTGACATCGCTGCTTGCGTGCGGAACAATCCGCCTAGAGCATGTCGCCCGAAAGGGTAAAGCGGTTTCGGGATAACGACATGCAAGAACAAAAGCTTAGAGCGCGGTTCTGATTCCATCAGAATGCAAAGCGCTCTAAGAGTCTGAAAAGGAGGGCGTGGTCATGACCAGCAGCCTGCATGTAAGTTTACCCGACGAAATGCGCGCGTTCGTCGATATGCGCGCCAATGGAAAGAACCAGTACACAACTCCAAGCGAATATGTGCGCGCCCTTATTCGAGCGGATATGGCACGCGAAGAGGATCGCCGGTATGCGATCCGCTCCCTGTTGCGAGCGAAAGATGAGTTTCGTCGCGGAGAGGTGCTGCCATTGTCCGCCCTCGATGCCGTCGATGCCGAACTGGATGAAGAGCTGCGGTAGTGGCTCCTCGCGTTTTGATCTTGCCGCTGCCGTCGACAATTATCGTCTCGCCGTTCGCGAAACCGCGCGGAAATGGTCCCCTGAACAAGCCAAGATATATGGACGCCTGCTGCGGGCAGGTTTCGATTCCATCCCGGAAGCATACGCGCGAGCGAGCCGGAAAAAAGATGAGCGGGTTGGCAATTCTCTGTTCCGGCTTCACAAGATCGAGCACCACTACGCCGTCTATATGGTTGTAGACGAAGCAACGTTCGTCATTGCCGCCGTGCTGCACGAGCGAATGGATATTCCCACACAGGTGCAGGCGATCGAACGATTGACTGACAGAGATTATGAAGCCCTGATGGGACATCCTCGACGGGAGTGATGAACAAGTAATCCCGGCCGAAAGCGAACGCAGGACAGCGGTTCACGAAGACTATGGCGCTCACGCGCCGTCGCCTCCGAAGGCGATCTTGATGTCAGCAGGGATCAGCACCTAGTCTCAATGCGGCTCCTGCGCACGGCCAATTTCTATGCCAATATCGTACAGCTCGCGCGCGAAGAGGATATAGCGCGCGTCTTCGACATGGTGGGGCAGTCCGCGGCGCGCCTGCTCAAAATGCCCTACGGCCTGTTTGTCGGCGGCGACGCAACCATCGTGCTCGTTGGCTCCTCAGGCCCGAAGTCCGCCATACGTGAAATTGCCCGAGTCATCGCTGGCTGGAAAAATGGAGCCAAGAGCTTCGACAATGGGCGCCCGCAGCTCCACAAGCCAGCCACGAAAGGTACGCGCCCATGATAACGAATACCGACCTCAAGCATCTCTACCGCTGCGTCGAACTCGCAAGTGAAGCCGTGGACGCCGGCGACGAACCGTTCGGCTCCGTGCTGGTCGACGCCGACGGAAGCGTGCTTGCAGAGGATCGCAACCGTATCCACACATCGGGAGACGGAACGCAGCATCCGGAATTCACCCTGGCACGCTGGGCGGCCGAACACTTGGCGCCCGAGGCGCGGGCGCGGGCCACGGTCTACACCTCGGGCGAACATTGCCCGATGTGCGCGGCGGCGCACGGCTGGGTCGGGCTCGGCCGCATCGTCTATGCCAGCTCGTCGGAACAGCTCGGCCAATGGCGGGCGGAAATGGGCGTTGCCGAATCGCCGGTTCGCCGTGTCGCGATCGAGAAGATCCTGACCAGAGCCATTGTGGATGGGCCGGCGCCAGAACTTTCAGAAAAGGTGCGAGCGCTGCATGCCAAGCGACGTGGGATGGTCTAGCATCGGATACTAGCCGCAATAGATGCCCATAAAAATCCTCCACGGGTAGGCGGTCTTTGACGCTTCATGATGGGATCGGAGCCGGAGAACCCGATCTTTCGTAGTTCGGCAGCTGAGAGGATTCGAACGCCAGACACCGGGAACGGCAAGGCAGTTATTCGAAACGCCAATTCGACCAGGGTCGCCGCCTGCTCGCCGAAAGCGAGCGAATTAGAAAACCGCACACGCTTTAAGTAAGAATTTACGTGTTTTCCACACAATAATTTCATGAGGGAAGCACAAGGTAATAATTCTTTAAGTATCTCTGATTTTGTTGCGCGCTGGTCAGATCGAGAAGGCGGGCAAGAACGAGCGAATTATTCTCTTTTCTTGACTGAGCTTTGTGATGTCCTTGGGGTGGCGCATCCCGACCCCGCCAGCGCCTCCCATGAACTGAATGATTATGTCTTCGAACGCCGCGTCGAGCGTCAAATGGCAGACAACAGGCCAGAAGTGGGGCGGATCGACCTATACAAACGTGGGCATTTTATTCTTGAGGCAAAGCAAAGCCGCCAGCGTTCTGTATCGGACGCGCCGGCTAACTCTCTGCGGGTCGACGTTGCGTCATGTAACGGTCGTCCAATCCTCGTTATCATTTCGCCTTCAGCTTCTTCCCGAACTGATCGTGAGTTTTGTGTCGGTTGCGCCAAGCCTCGAGGCTGCTTGTATCGTGGCGAGGGGCCGTCTTCAACTGCGACACCTCCGTTTCGGGTTTAACCCGGACAATCATTCCATTGATCTCGATCTCGACGACGACACCGTGCTTCTTGGCGGTCATCGCCATGCGGTTGAGGTCAGATTGTCTGATCGTAGCTTTCTCGGTCACGCGAGCGTCCGGCGTTGTATGGCGGGAGCACATAACGCAAGCGATCACCCTTTGGCGAGGGCGAAGCGGGTGATAAATGACGTTCTTATCAGGGGTTCTGACTCGTCGCAGTTCGCGCCCTCAGTTCCTCAAGATCGCGCTTCAAACCGGCAACCTTGATGAGTGTGTCGAACTGGTTCATCGCCACAGCTGCAGCGAAGGCGCCTATTGCGATTGGCGCCGACTCATACGCCAGGTAGCCGACGGATAACCCGACCACAGCGGCCACAAGGTAGAGATATATCGGCTTCATTTGCCCATCCTTAAGCCCACATGACTTCTCGGCTGCAACCTGTCAGAGCTGCAGTCAAGACGCAAGCATTCGCCCTTTGTCGCGTTATCCATGTTGCATCCATGTCGCGTGGATTTGCCGAGCACAGTTTGAAACCGCTGGAAATCTCGGAAACTCCGTTGCAACATGAACGCGACATGAAAACCTGAAATCGAGAGCTCAGGATCGGCGCAAAGTGGTGTAAATCTCGGGGTTTATTATGGTGCCCAGGGGCGGAATTGAACCACCGACACGCGGATTTTCAATCCGCTGCTCTACCAACTGAGCTACCTGGGCATCTTTGCTTTCAGGCCCTTTCCAGACCTGCCGGGGAATGGTTCGCCCCGGAAGCGAGCGGGGTTATAGCATCTTGCCGGAGAGGTGCAAGCCCTGTGACAGATTTTTTTCAGTTTCTCACAAGGCCATGAAAAATAAGAATTTTCAGTCGCGATCGCTGGGCTGCGGAGCGTTCTCGTCATCGGCTTTGGTCTCGTCTTCGGAGACGGGAATGGCGTAAGAGCCGGAGAGCCAGCGGGAGAGATCGAGGTTGCGGCAGCGCTCGGAACAGAAAGGGTAGCTTTCGCGTGTCGAGGGACGCTCACATTCGGGACAGGGGCGTGTCTTGCGCAAAGGCGCGACGTTGGAGGCGGTCACAGGGCACCCTCCTTCCATTTTTCGTGGAACGCGAATCCCTCCCCGACCAGCAGGTTGACCGTCTCATAGAGCGGCAGGCCGACGACGGCTGTGTAGGAGCCGACGAGCTTCTGCACGAAGGTGCCGGCAAAGCCCTGGATGCCGTAACCGCCGGCCTTGCCGCGCCACTCGCCGGAATCGAGATAGGCGCGCAGTTCCATCGTCGTCAAACGCTTGAAGCGCACCTTGGTTTCGACCACCTTGATGCGCGCCTGGCTCGAGGGCGTCATCAGGGCGATGCCGGTATAGACCCAGTGGCTGCGGCCGGAGAGCAGGTGCAGTGCCGCGGATGCCTCTTCCAGATATTCGGGTTTGCCGAGAATGCGGCGGCCGACGGCGACCACGGTATCGGCGGAGAGAATGTAGCTGCCGGCCCATTGCGGATCGAGGCGGACCTGCTGGAAGGCAGCCTCGGCCTTTTCGCTCGCCAGACGGCGGGCGAGCGAGCGCGGATGCTCGGCGCGCCGCGGCGTCTCGTCGAGATCCATCGGCATGAGCTTATCGGGCTGGATGCCGGCCTGGGCCAGGAGATCGAGGCGGCGCGGCGAGCCGGATGCCAATATCAGCCGTTGTGTCAACACGTCCGCTATCCCGCGAGTTCTGGGCGTGGATTACTTGAAGCGATAGGTGATGCGGCCCTTGGTCAGGTCATAGGGCGTCATCTCGACCAGCACCTTGTCGCCGGCGAGAACACGGATGCGGTTCTTGCGCATGCGGCCTGCGGTATGGGCGATGATCTCGTGCTCGTTTTCCAGCTTCACGCGGAAGGTGGCATTCGGCAACAATTCGGTCACCACTCCCGGAAATTCCAGAACTTCTTCTTTCGGCATATACGCGATGTCTTCCTAGATGTTTTGAAGGGATGCCGAGCGGCTCCCTGAATTGGCGCGGAAACTACACAAGATGGGCGGCCTTGTGAACTGTTCGGGTGGCGCTATTTAGGCCTAAATCGCGCCATGTGCAAGGAAAGCACAGGATTTTTACGCCTGCTCGGTATTGGCGGCGGCGATATTCCTGAGGATGCGGCGCGTCAGGTGATCGCGCACCTCACGATAGGCGTTGAGAATCTGCTCGCGCGTGCCCGTGGCAACGGTCGGGTCAGGCGTTGCCCAGTAGACGACATCGGCCGCCCAGGAGCGGGTCAGGTCGAGGGCGGCGTGATGGGCTTCGGGCGCCAGTGTCACGATCAGGTCGAAATAGTCGTCCTCGAGATCATCGAGCAGATGCGGCTGGTGGCGGCCGAGCGTCAGCCCGACTTCCGCCAGTACCGTGTCGACGAAGGGGTCGCGCTCGCCGCGACGGACGCCGGCGGAGGCGACATAGACGCTCTGTGGCAGGTGATGGCGGGCAATTGCCTCGGCCATTGGCGAGCGGATGGAATTCATGCCGCACATGAAGAGCACCGCACCGGGTAGCTTCGGAGGGCAGATGTCGCCGGCGGCGTCCATGACCGTCAGCCCCGCCAGTAGAGCACGCAGACGAGCGTGAAGAGACGCCGGGCGGTGTCGAAATCGAGCTTGATCTTGCCCTTGAGCCGCTCTTCCAATGTCTCCGAGCCTTCGTTGTGGATGCCGCGGCGGCCCATGTCGATGGCTTCGATCTGGCTCGGCGTCGAGGTGCGGATCGCCTCATAATAGCTTTCGCAGATCATGAAATAATCCTTGATGATCCGGCGGAACGGCGTCAGCGACAGGATATGGGTGGCGACCGGCTCGCTCTTCTCGGTCAGGATCGTCAGCACCAGCTTGTGGTCGAGCAGCGACAGTTTCAGATGATAGGGGCCGCCCGCATGGCCAACCGGCTCGAAGAAATTCTCCTCCAAGAGGTCGAAGATCGCCACGGCACGCTCATGCTCGACATCGGGCGTCGACCGGCCAATCGATTCGTCCAGCGTGACATCCGAAAGCCGGTGGACCCCGTTCGCCGCCATCTTATCGCTCCGGATTGAGCCGGATGGCGACGGAGCGGGCATGGGCGTCGAGCCCTTCGCATTGCGCCAGCGTGATTGCCGATGGCCCGAGTTCGCGCAGCGGCTCCGGACTGAGCTTGAGGATGGAAGACCGCTTCATATAGTCGAGCACCGACAGGCCGGAAGAGAAGCGGGCCGACCGCGCCGTCGGCAGGACATGGTTGGAGCCGCCGACATAATCGCCGATCACTTCCGGCGTGTGGCGGCCGAGGAAGAAGGCGCCGGCATTGCGGATCTTGCTCATCAGCGCCTCGGGGTGTTCAATGGCGATCTCGACATGCTCGGCGGCGATGCGGTCGGCGATCGGCGCTGCCGCATCCATGTTCGGTACGAGGATGATGGCGCCGAAGTCGCGCCAGGAGGCTGCGGCGGTTTCGGAGCGGGAGAGCTGTTTCAGCTGGCGCTCGACGGCGCCTTCCACGGCGCGGCCGAAAGCCTCGTCATCGGTGACCAGGATCGATTGGGCTCCGGTATCATGCTCGGCCTGGGCCAGGAGGTCGGCGGCCAGCCAGTCGGGATCGTTGTCGGCGTCGGCAATGACGAGCACTTCCGAGGGTCCGGCGATCATATCGATGCCGACCGTGCCAAAAACCTGGCGCTTGGCGGCGGCGACATAGGCATTGCCGGGACCGGTGATCTTGGCAACCGGCTGGATTGACTCGGTGCCGTAGGCGAGTGCGGCAATCGCCTGGGCGCCGCCGATGCGGTAGATCTCGTCAATGCCGGCAATGCGGGCGGCGGCGAGCACGGCGGGATTGATGGTGCCTGCGCGCGCCGGCACGACCATGACCAGGCGCGGCACGCCGGCGACCTTGGCGGGCACCGCATTCATCAGCACCGAACTCGGATAGCTGGCCGAGCCGCCCGGAACATAAAGGCCGACCGCCTCGATCGCCGTCCAGCGCGAACCCAGCGTCACGCCGAGTGCATCTTCGTAGATGTCGTCCTTGGGCAATTGGCGGCGGTGGTGCTTTTCGATCCGGTCGGCGGCGAGAAGCAGGGCCTCGCGGACTTGCGGGTCGATGGCGTCGAAGGCCTCGTCCAGTTCATGCGGCGCAACGCGCATCGCCGTCTTGTCGAAATCGAGCGCGTCGAAGCGCAGCGAATAATCCTTGAGCGCCGCATCGCCGCGGGCAACCACATCGGCGATAATGGCACGGACGGCCGCATTGACGTCCTCGGAGACTTCCCGCTTGGTGGTGAGAAAAGCCGCGAACTCCTTCTCGAAATCCGCGGATTGCCGGTTAAGCCAGATCGCCAAGGAACGCCCTCATAGACTGCAATGGAATGATAGGCGGCGCACCACCGTCAGGCCGCGCCGGGATGGCGCGGTTTCAGCGTCGTTTCCCACGTGCCGCCGGTATCCGCAAGCTGAACTTCGATACAGTCCACATCGAGCAGGATCGAGCCGCCGCCGGAGAGCACCAGTTCGATCGAGYCGTCAGGCCCCTCGCCTTCCTTTTCGAAGACGACGGCGAGCAGCGACAGCACTTTGTCGCTGGCCTTACGGTCGAAGCCCACCGAGCGCACGCCCTTGACCTGCTTGAAGCACAGCGCCGAACGGCTGCGCTCGAAACCTTTGCTGGCACGTTCGGCCGCTTCCCAGTCGAAGCGGTTGACAGCAAGGGTAAAACTCTTGTTCTTCGGGGTATAATCGAGATCACCGACGCGCAGGACGGCGTCCTGCATGTGGGCGGAGATCACCGTCAGGTCCTCGTCATCGAGGGCGAGAAGTTTCAAGGGCATTTTATCATCCAGTACCGCGCGCACGCCCGCCGGATTTCAATCAACCGGCCGGGCCATTTTCTCGATACTTCAGATAGGACGAGCGGCCGTTTTGCGCAACCGCTCTATGACATCGGATAAATCAGCCGCTGATCCGCTCGACAATGGCGCCGCAGCGCGTCAGCTTCTCTTCCAGCCGCTCGAAACCGCGGTCGAGATGGTAGACGCGCGACACCATGGTCTCGCCTTCGGCGGCGAGGCCGGCGATCACCAGCGACACGGAGGCGCGCAGGTCGGTCGCCATGACCGGGGCGCCCTTGAGGCGGTCGACGCCCTCAATGCGGGCGGTCTGGCCATTGAGCGAGATTTTCGCGCCAAGCCGGGCGAGTTCCTGCACATGCATGAAACGGTTCTCGAAAATCGTCTCGGTGATGTGCGAGGCGCCGCTCGATTTGGTCATCAGGCCCATGAACTGCGCCTGCAGGTCGGTCGGGAAGCCCGGATAGGGATCCGTGACCACGTCGACCGGGTGGATGCCGCCGCCATTGCGGTAGACACGGATGCCGCGTTCCGTCGGCGTGATGTCGGCGCCGGCACGGCGAATGGCTTCGAGCGCGGTGTGGAGATAGTCGGCCCTGGTGTCGATCAGTTCGACATCGCCGCCGGTCATGGCCACAGCCATGGCATAGGTGCCGGTCTCGATACGGTCAGGCATGACGCGATGGCGGGCACCGGAAAGCAGCGGCACGCCTTCGATGGTGATGGTCGCGGTGCCGGCACCCGAAATCTTTGCGCCCATGGCATTGAGGCAGGCCGCGAGGTCGACGACTTCGGGCTCGCGCGCGGCATTGCCGATCACCGTCGTGCCGTTGGCAAGGCTGGCGGCCATCAGCATCACATGGGTGGCGCCGACCGAGACCTTCGGGAAAGTATAACGGCAGCCGACCAGGCCATCCTTGGGCGCCTTGGCATTGACATAGCCGCTGTCGATCTCGATCTCGGCGCCGAGTGCCTGCAGGCTTTCGAGGAAGAGGTCGACCGGACGCGTGCCGATGGCACAACCGCCCGGCAGGGAAACGCGGGCCTGGCCGGCGCGGGCGAGAAGCGGGCCGATCACCCAGAAGCTTGCCCGCATGCGCGACACCAGTTCATAGGGCGCGGTCACATCGGCAATGGTGCGGCAGGTGAAATGCATCGTGCGGGCATAGGAGCCGTCCTGGTGCTCGCGGCGGCCGTTGACGGAAATGTCGACGCCGTGATTGCCGAGGATGCGGCAGAGCAATTCGACGTCGGCGAGATGCGGCACGTTTTCGAGCGTCAGCGTGTCGCTGGTCAGCAGCGATGCGATGATCAGCGGCAGGGCCGCATTCTTGGCGCCGGAAATCGGAATGGTACCACTGAGCGGCTGTCCGCCGACAATTCTGATGCGATCCATGAAAATATAGTCCCCTTGAGACGCCGAAGGACGTCTCCATCTCTACCCGGCCATGTAGCGAATTGTTGTCGCCGATTCAAGGAATGGCCCTAATCGTTTTAGCCGGACGATTTTGGGAAAATTGCGGCGGTTCTCCTACTCACCATCGCTGCCAAGCAATTCGCCGGGCCGGTCGTCTTCCGCCCCCTCGCGGCGCGCCCGCGCCTGGAGCTTGCGGCGGGCAAGATTGGCGCGCAACTCCAGCTTCAGCCGCTCGGCGCGTTTGTCGGCGGCTGTCTTTCTCTCTGGTTTTTCCGGCTTATCCTCGGCCATGGCTTTTCATAGCGCAAAATTCGGGCGCGGCAAACCAAAGTCGAGAGGAAGCGTTGAAGAGGGTGGAGGAACGACCATGGTCTTTATCGGCACGGCCGCGTGGAGCATGGCGAAATCGGCGGCGAATCGGTTTCCACAAGACGGTTCGTCGCTGCATCGCTATGCGAATGTACTGGATGGGGTCGAGGTCAATTCGTCGTTCTACCGGCGCCACAGACCGGAGACCTGGCAGCGCTGGGCCGACAGCGTGCCCGACCGGTTCCGGTTTGCTGTGAAGACGCCGAAACGGATCACGCATGAACTGCGACTTACCAGCGCTGAAGCGGACGTGGACCTGTTTCTCGCCGACATCCGTCCGCTGGACGAGAAGCTCGGACCAATCCTCATGCAATTGCCGCCGAAACTGGTATTCGAGTCCGCAGTCGTCGAAGCTTTCCTGACGCACCTGCGTTCCGCTTTTGCCGGCTGCATCGTCATCGAACCACGACATCGGAGTTGGAGCTCGCCGGAGGCAACCATGTTGTTGTCAGTGAACGATGTGATGCGCGTGACGCCGGATCCGCCGGTGATCGCCGTTGAGACGCCGGCGGACCGAACGGGTTTCCTTTATCTCCGGCTGCATGGTTCGCCAAAAGTCTACTATTCCTCCTATAGCGATGAAGATATCGCGCGCTATCGCCGACAGCTGGACCGGGCCTCACCCGACAGCTGGTGCATTTTCGACAATACCGCTTCCGGAGCCGCCTTGCCCAATGCGCTGACCATGCTCGACCAGTGCCGGCACAAATGAAAACGCGCCCGGCGGACGGGCGCGTTTTCATTGTCCCTAAGCTCCTTGAACGGAAACTTAGAATTTGTAGCCGATGCCGAGGATGACTTCGTGCTGCTGCGGGTTGAAGTTCACGCTCTTGATATCCTTGCCGCCGAAATCGTTGAAGCGATACTCCGCACGGGCAAACATGTTGTCGGTGAACTTGTAGTCGACGCCGAGACCCAGCGTATAACCATTGAGCGTCTTGGTGCCCTTGCTGGTCGGGCCTGCCAGATCGACATAGCCACGGGTGACCGTCCAGCCACCGGCTGCGTAAAGCAGGGCATTGTCCATTGCATAACCGACGCGGGCGCGAACCGAACCCTGCCAGTCGGTACCGTAGTCGGTGCGGGAGGTCGTGGCCTTGTTCCAGTTGTAGCTGAAGTCGCCTTCCGCGCCGAGCACCAGATTGTTGTCGAACTGGTAGTTATAGCCGGCGAAGGTGCCCAGCAGACCGCCGAATTCGGTGTGCTTAGCCGTTGCCCCGTTGAAGTCGAGATGGCTGTTCAGCCACTCGGCACCGCCCATGACGCCGATATAGGGACCATCCCAACCGGCCGGCACGGCAACTTGCGCAGGCTCAGGCGCCGCCGGCACTGCATCGATCGCATCTGCAGCAAAAGCCGTCGGCGCGATGGACGCGAGCACGGCGGAGAGCAGAAGTGCCTTCTTCATTTTCATTCTCCTTCAACATTCGCCCGGGCAAACACCCACGGGCTGATGCAGTGGTCTGCTTCACGCGAACGAAGCGGCAGCCCGATCGGCGCAGATCACATCACTCACATGGGGATGCTCCCCAATGCCTCAAACAGCTAGGCGCGCTTTGTGTTCCAAATAAGCTAATAAAATGGATGCGAATATTTGGCGCAGGTAGAAATTATCCCTTCTTCATCAATGGCTTACAGAAGGCACTGTGATTGTGAATGGCTGACCTGCAGAGATAGCATCCGTGGATGTGGCGGTTTTGTGAACTGCCACGATATAGCCCGAATTGATGCTGGCACCGAAGGCACGGGAGATTGAAAAGCTCCTCCTGTGGTTTGAATTTGCAATGCAAATCTATCACCGCGCGAGCGGAACAATATCCCGTAGCCGGTCTTTTACCGCCATGACGATCATCGAGATCTGGAGCAAGGGACATGGACGCGAACAATGAAAAGGAGACGAGGCAGCGTGCACACGCAGCCGAAGATGCACTTCTCATCCTGATCGACCGGCTGGCCATGCGTGGCGTGATCTCCGTCGACGAAGGCATAGACATGCTGCAGGTGCTGTCGCGCGGTGGCGATCAGTCGGCGGCCCGCATTTCGCAATCGCTCAACCTGTTGAGCCAGCTCCGCCGCCTCAGGCAGGGCAACGGCTCGACCGCCCCCGGTGCGCCCGCGAACGGCCCATTGCTCGGTTGAGGAGGGTGACAATGGCAGAGAAAACGGACAAAACCGAGACAGGCGGCGAGCCGCCGGAACCTGACACGGTGACGGACAAAAAGGCGAAGCAGGCCGTCGAAGGCGGCGGCCGCGCCAAGGGCAAGAGTGATGCCGAGCATGTGAAGGCGGCGGTGACCGACCTGGACAATGGTCTCTCGGTCAAGAAATAATTGCGGCGCACCAAAACCTCTCGCCGCGATCCCGGTTCCGGTCGTGGGTTCGCGACATCTCCTGCGCCTCCGATCGAGCTCAGCCCCCCCTTCCTGCTGCACCCTGATCCAGGTCTGCACAGGCGATTGACATCTGCCAATTGCTTCCACGAAAATGGCACGGCGGCTTGCATCGCCCCGACACGCGCGCTGCATGCGGACGGCATTTCCTGTCCATATCGCCATGATCCGACATTTCCTCCTATACAGGTGCAAATTTTTGGCTATCGTAGGAGTTGAAGCAGGCGGGCCGCTCCGGGGCCTGTCGCGTTGGAACGATGAGCCGAGGTAGAAAATGTCAGTCAAATCTCCCAATCCCATCGATGTCTTCGTCGGCGCACGCGTGCGGCTGCAGCGACAGGTCTTGGGCATGAGCCAGGGAACCCTCGCCGGTGCCCTCGGCATCACATTCCAGCAGATCCAGAAATATGAGAAGGGCACCAACCGCATCGGCGCCAGCCGGCTGCAGGAGATCGCCAATGTCCTCGGCGTTCCCGTCAGCTTCTTCTTCCGCGACGGTGACGACCTGCCGGCGACCACCACCGGCATCGGCGTCCCCACGGCGGAAGCCAACAGTGTCATGCAATATCTTTCCACTGCCGACGGGCTGAAGCTCAACCAGGCATTCGTGCGGATCAAGGATCCGCAGATCCGCAAATCGATCATCACTTTCGTCGAATCGCTGGCTGGTGGCGGCAGACATATGCCGGGCGAGGCAGCCAAATTGTCCAAACCGCTTTTTGTGTAGCCCTCATGCCGCCGTGGACGACCATGGCGGTCCTCCGGAGCATTCCTTGACCTTTCGGGTGGTGACGTTCGGTGATCTCAGGCTCACCGATTCCGTGAGCGCGACAGTGCCCTACCCGGAAAAGGCGCTGATTGCGATCTGTTACCTACTCACCGCCAAAGGGTTCGAGCGCACACGCAGCGACGTCGCGCAATTCCTCTGGGGGAGCGCCGACAGCCGCAGCGCCATGGGCAATCTCCGGACACTCCTGTCTCGCGTCAAGAACCGGCAGGCCGAGATCGGCAGACAACTGATCATCGCGCGCGACCTGACCATCGCGATCGATCCCGCGCTCGTCGAGGGTGATTTCGTCCTTCTCGGCCAGGACATGCCAAACAGCGAGGCACTCCTCAAAACCTTCTTGCAGCAGTGCCATGGCGTCTTCCTCGCCGATGCCGACGATCTCTCCGAACGGGGCCGCGACTGGATCACGGCGCAACGGGAAAGCCTGGCCGACCGCATTTCGCACACGCTGGATGAGATGAGCGACAGTGATCTCGGCGTGCACCACATGCTCGTCCAGGAAAGCGCCTACCGGCTCATGCAGATCGAGCCGCAGCGCGAAGCGGCCTACCGCGCGCTGATGCGAATCCATCTTGTCGGCGGCCATCCCAATGCGGCGCGGGCAACGCTCGAACGGCTCAAGGATCGGCTCAAGCAGGATGTCGGCGCCGCGCCCGAGCGGTCGACTCTTGCCCTGCTGCCGGCGATCGCGACCGTCGAACCGCAGCCCAGGGTGACAGGGAGCCGTGAGGAAGGCGGCGGTGCCGACGCCGGATATCGCAGACATCTGCCGCGGGTTGCCCTGCTTCGTCCCACGGACATTGCCGGGGCAAGCCTCGTGCCGGGCCTTATCGAGGATGTCACACTCGGGCTCTGCAGCTTCAAGACCATTGCCATGATTGCGCCGCACACGGCCGACCGGATCGCCATAGCCACCGATCGCGCGGTCGCCTATGAGCAACACACGATCCGCTATGCGCTCGATACGCGGGTTCGGACCCAGGACGGCCACGAAAGCATCTTTGCCCAGCTGGTCGACATCCGCAACGATTCGGTCATCTGGGCCGATCGCTTCGACGCCGGCGTCGCCTCCCTGCCCCGCCAATATCGTGCGATGGCAAGCCGTATCATCGCCTCGGTGACATCAGGCATCGAAGAGATGGAAATCGAACGGCTCGGCTGCGAGCAGCATCCCAATGCCTATCAGTATTACCTGATGGGCCAGCGCTTCCTCAAGCGCATCGACCTGCCCGACATCCGCCGCGCCCGCAAGGCCTTCCGCCAGGCGATGAAGGAGGACCGGCGGTTTTCGGCAGCCCTTGCTGGGCTTGCTCGGGCCGATCATTTGGAATGGCTGCTCACCGCAAGGGGCGATGTCGCGCTGCTCAAGTCATCGGAGTTTTTTGCGCGGGATGCCATTCGCGTGCAAGACGGCAGCCCCGGCGGCTATCGGGAACTCGGCGTCGCAAAGCTCTATCAACACCAGTTCGACGAAAGCATCGAGGCGTTCGAAAAGGCCGAGGCCGCCTCACCTTGCCATGCCGACATGATCGCCGACTATGCCGACACCCTCGTGCACGCGTCCGACCCGGTGCGTGGGCTGGCGAAGATCGAAAGCGCGTTGGAGCTCAATCCTTTGGCGCCGGATGTCTACTATTGGACGGCGGCGGGCGCGAACTATTGCCTGGAACGCTATGAGACGGCACTCGACCGTCTCGGCCAGATGGAGGAGCAAGGTCCGGCTTCCAGGGTCGCCGCCGCGTGTTGGGGCATGCTCGGCGATCGCAAAAAGGCACAATTTTACCGACGCAAGGCGCTGGCGATCCATCCCGACTTCAACATCGAGACATGGCTGTCGATCATGCCGGTCAGGGAACAATGGCAGAAGGAGCAATACCGGGAAGGATTGCGCAAGGCGGGATTTGCGTGATCGTTTGCTTGGGATGTCAGCTGTTCTCAAACCGGAAGCGATCAACCCAAAGAAATGAGGCGCAAGAGCGCCTCCATCAGTGATAGAAGATAACAAAAGACCAGTTCTTTTTAACAATCGTCAAGTGAATGGCAAATCTCGTGCACTTCTTCGTCTGATAAATTGCTGCAACTTGGTTGTATCAACCAACACAACCCTCCGAAGAACGACCGTGTAACGCTCGTGTAACGCCCGATGTCTTAGTTTTTGTAAGGCAATCACAATTGTAGCGATTGCGCGTTCAAGGGGGCTTTGATGACAAAACAGATATCGACCGTGAGTAGCACGGAGTTCGAAAAGGAATTGGCTGCATTGGCAAGGATGGTCACGCATGCGCGCCAGACCGCACAGGACCTGGGCACCACCATGCCGACATATTGCCTGGATGTCGCCTTGGCAGCCATCATCGAAGAGATGGAGATGCACGGTGTCGACTTGCGCAAGGGCGAGATGAAAACGGATACCGGTATCACGGCACATTACAATTAAGCAGCATAGTGACCGGGTGCAGTAGGGGGCATCCGATCGTCAATATGTCGCCCGACCGCCCGACAGGTCGAAAACCGCCGCCGTCGTGAAGCTGTTTTCCTTCGACACCAGCCAGGCCACCATGGCGGCGGCCTCATCGACCTCCAGGAAGCGGCCGCGGGGAATGCGCGAGCGCATATATTCGATGAACTCTTCCGACAGCGTGTCGAGGATGCGGGTCTGGGCGGTTGCCGGCGTGATGCAGTTCACCGCGATGTCAAAGCCGGCCAATTCCTTGCCGAGCGACTTGGTGAGCCCGATCACCGCGGCCTTCGACGCTGAATAGGCCGAGGCGTTGGGATTGCCTTCCTTGCCGGCGATCGAGGCAATATTGACGATGCGGCCGTAATTTCGCTCCTTCATCCCCGGCACCACGGCACGGTTGCAGTAAAAAGTGCCGTTGAGATTGATGTCGATGATCTGTTTCCAGAGCGCGATGTCATAATTGTCGAGCGAAGCGGTGGCGCCGGCAATGCCTGCGGAATTGACCAGGATCGACACCGGCGCGGCGATCTCCTCGGTCCTGCGGCGCGCCGCTTCGACCTGCTCCCAATCCGTCACGTCGACGACGAGGCTGGTCGTCTGTGCGCCGAGGCTTTGCTTTGCCGTTTCCAGCAGATCGGCATTGACATCCCAGAGCGTGGCCGTAGCGCCCGAGGCGACAAAGCGCCTGGCCATGGCAAAACCCAGTCCCTGTGCGCCGCCGGTGACCACGGCGTGCTGGCCGGAGAGATCGATGCTGTTCATGCGTCCTCCAAATTCCGTTCGATCCGTCGAGCGGCTATGCCATGTAGAACATCTTCTCCAGCGGCCGCTGCAGCGGTGTGTTCTGCGCGTCGGTCGCCATCACATCGGCCATATAGTCCCACCAGCGGCGCATGATCGCCTCCTGCGGCAGGCGATCCATCATATGGTCGGCCGGGCGCTTGAGAACGGCGAAAAGATGATTGGCTTCCTCGTCCAGCCAGATCGAATAGTCGGATATGCCGGCCTCTTTCAAAAGCGCCGAAAGCTCCGGCCAGATCTCGTGATGGCGGCGCTTGTACTCCGCCTTCATTCCGGGATTGAGGTTCATCCGGAAGGCAATGGTCTCAAGATCTGCAGATGACAACAGCTCCTCCCTGGTCTGGTACAATCGATCTTGCGGTACGTCCATCAGGATTCTCCGCTGCGCCACAGCTAGAACCTTTCCCGCCACCGATCAAGCCGCATGCAGGTAACAACAGTCCGGCAGTATTATCAAGAAGATAGGATTGGCGCCGGGTTTCGCCCGCAAGCGCCTTGTCACACCCTCTTGCAGATAATAAGAAGCCGTGCTTTTAATCGGTTTAAGCGGCCAGGCCGTGCGCTCGGGGGGAGTGTTCATATGCAGACTACGCGTCATATTTTATCAATTTTCCTGATTGCCGCGCTATCGTGGCTTGTCCTGCCGCTGACCGCCGCCCAGGCGAGCAGCTTGCCGCCCGAAATGGTGCTGAAGAACTGGTATCGGCTGGTGCTCGAACTCGTGCGGCATACGCCGACCTATTCGCCGCCGGTTGCCAGTCGTTCCTTTGCCTATTTCGGCATTACCACGTTCGAGGCGATCGCGACCGGCTCGAAGGACCTGAAATCGCTGGCCGGCCAGGTGCATGGCCTGACCGCGGTGCCTCAGCGCGAAGCCGGCAAGACCTATGACGACAGCATCGTGCTCAACGCCGCGCTGGCGGATGCCGCACAGAATTTCTTCACCCATACCGGCCCGACCGGCCAGCGAGCGCTGGCCGCCATGCAGAAGAAGATGCATGACAAGGTCAGCGCCGGCGTGCCGGCCGACGTGGTCGCCCGCAGCGAGGCGCATGGCAAGGCGATTGCCGACCATATCCTCGCCTGGTCGATGACCGATGGCGGTGCCGATATTCAAAATATGGGCTTCCCGTTGAGCTACAAGCTGACGCCCGGCCCGGCGCATTGGGTGCCAACCAGTACGATCGCGCAGCAACAGCTGCCGCTCTTGCCGGACTGGGGCAAGAACCGCACTTTCGCCATGCCGACGGGGGCGACCTGCCCGCTGCCGCCGCCGCTCGCCTATAGCGAAGACAAGAATTCCGAATTCTACAAGGAAGCCAAGGAAGTCTACGACACCGTCAACACCTCGACGCCGGAGCAGCGCGCCATCGCCCGCTTCTGGTCGGACGATCCGATGTTGTCGCCGACGCCGCCGGGCCACTGGATCTCGATTGCCATGCAGGCGTTCGAGCATGACCATGCCGATATCGAGAAAATGGTCGAGACCCAGGCACTGCTCGGCATCGCCGTCGCCGACGGCTTCATCGGCTGCTGGGATGCAAAATTCAAATATGATCTCGTCAGGCCGATCACCTATATCCGCCGGACCATGGACAAGAAGTGGGAGGCGATCCTGATCACCCCACCCTTCCCTGAATATCCGTCCGGCCATAGCTCCGCCTCTGCCGCRGCCGCCGTCGTGCTGTCAAAACTGTTCGGCGATCACTATGCCTTCGAGGACCATACGCACGAGGCCGATGGCCTGATCCGGCGGAAATATGCCGGCTTCTGGGATGCGGCGAAGGAAGCGGGCATTTCCCGTATGTATGGCGGCATCCATTTCCGTCACGCCATCGTGCTCGGCCTGGAACAGGGCCGCTGCATCGGCGCCTATGCCGCCAAACTCCAGACGAGGAAATAATCATGCGCACGCTGTCTTTCGGACTTGCCCTGATCACCCTCGGTTTGGCCGGTGCGGCCCATGCGGCCGACGCCAAGCTCGCCATCCCGACCTTCGTCGACGAGACGAAAAGCGCCGGCATCAATTCCATCTATGCCGGCGACTGGCAGTATATGGTGGGTGGCGGCGTCGCCACGTTCGACTGCAACGGCGACGGCTTTCCCGACATGTTCCTCGCCGGCGGCGAGAAGCCCGGCACATTCTACCGCAATGCCAGCAAGCGCGGCGGCGAACTGAAATTCGTCGCCGAGAACAGCGGCCTCGAATTGGATGCCGTGACCGGCGCCTATCCGATGGATGTCGATGGCGATGGCATTACCGATGTGGTGCTGCTCAGGGTCGGCGAGAACGCCATCATGCGCGGCCTGGGCAGCTGCAAGTTCGAGAAGGCCAATGCCGCATGGAATTTCGACGGCGGCAATTCCTGGTCGACTTCGTTCTCGGCGACCTTCGAGAAGGGCAATAACTGGCCGACGCTGGCCGTCGGCACCTATGTCGACCGCAACGAGGACACCTATCCCTGGGGCACCTGCACCGACAACTGGCTGCTCCGACCAGACTCGGCGACCGGGCGAAAATTCGCCAAGCCCTATCCGCTGAAGCCAAGCTTCTGCCCGCTCTCGATGCTGTTCACCGACTGGAACCGTTCGGGCACGCCGAGCCTGCGCGTCTCCAACGACCGCGAATATTACAAGGGCGGCCAGGAGCAGATGTGGAAGATCCCGCCCGGCCGCAAGCCTGAACTCTATACCCAGGCGGAAGGCTGGAAATACCTGCGCATCTGGGGCATGGGCATTGCCAGCTACGACCTGAATTTCGACGGCTATCCGGAATATTTCCTGACCTCGATGGCCGACAACAAGCTGCAGTCGCTGGCCGACATTCCCAAGGATGGCAAGCCAAAGCCCACTTACGCCGATATCGGCTTCAAGAAGGGTGTCACCGCCTTCAGGCCCTATACCGGCGGCGACTGGCATCCGAGCACCGCCTGGCATGCAGAGTTCCAGGACGTCAACAATGACGGCCTCGCCGACCTGTTCGTCGCCAAGGGCAATGTGGCGAAGATGGAAGACTTCGCCATGAAGGACCCGAACAATCTGTTGCTGCAGAAGGCAGACGGCACATTCGTGGAGGTTGGCGACAAGGCGGGCATCGCCAGTATGAATGTCGCGCGCGGCGCTGCGGTGACCGACTTCAATCTCGATGGAAAGCTCGATCTCGTGGTCGTCAACCGTTGGGTCGATGCGCAGCTCTGGCGCAATACCAGCACCGATGCCGGCAACTGGATCCAGTTGCAGCTCGTCCAGCCCGGCCCCAACCGCGATGCGATCGGTGCCTGGGTGGAGGTGAAATGCATGGGCGTCACCATGCGCCGCGAAATCACCGTCGGCGGCGGGCACGCGAGCGGCGAGCTCGGCTGGCGGCATTTCGGCATCGACAAGCTCGCCAAGACCGAGGTCCGGGTGATCTGGCCGGACGGCAAGGCAGGCGAATGGCAGACGGTGGATGCCAACAATTTCTACGTGGTCGAGCGCGACAAACCGGTGAAGGTGTGGCTACCGAAGTGACGGCGACCGGGCGGTTTGGCGGCGAATAGTTCAGCCTGAAAACCTGCGCGTCGCCCATTCGCTAATGCCGGCGGCGGCTGCCGACAGCATTGTGCCCCAGACGAGATCGGCGACGGTCAGCGTCGTCGACCAGTTCTTCAATGTCGCCTGGTTGGTGAGATCATAGGTGGCGTAGGCGAAGAAGCCGAAGGCGGCGCCATAGGCCATCGCGGTCGTCAGGCTGCCCGACTGCAGGCCTGGACGGACGGCGAAAAACACGAGGCCGGCGACATAGACGAGATAGAACAGCGCGGCCGGCGCCGGCCGGAACTGCGGCGCCAGCATGTCGCCCATGACAGGCTTGTAGAGAAGGCCGGCCATGGTGCTCAGCCAGACGAAGTCGATTGCCGCGAAGGCGATCAAGGCGGCGGCATAAGCGGTGACGTAGGACTTCATGGAGACTGCCCGCTCAGTTGATCTTCGTCCAGTTGACACCTTTGCAAAGCAGGCCGCCAAGCACGCAGCCTGTCGTCGTCATGCTGTCGCCGCTGACATCGAGCGACATCTTGTAGGTCATGTTGCGCTGCGGATCATAGGCGGACCCTTTGTAGTGGCCGTCCGTGACGGGGGCGATCGTCATCACCAGGACGTCACCCTTCTTTTCGCTCGGCGTACCCGGCTTGATCCAGGTATTGGTGGCGCAGATGTTGGCGCCGCATTTGGCAACCCTGACCCGCGCATTGCCATCACCGCGCGCCCATTGGCCGAAGGGCGTGACCGCATAGGCGGCTGAGGGCAGTGCGAGCGCAAGAACCATGATCGGCAATATTCTTCTCATCAGCTTTCTCCTCAATCGGTGTGCGTGATGACATAAAGCCCGACATCGATGGTCTGTTCCTCGAAGCCGGCCTCGCAATAGCAGAGATAATAATCCCAGAGCCGATAGAAGCGCTGGTCGAAGCCAAGCGCCGCGATCGATGGCCATTGCGCCTTGAAACGGCTGCGCCATTCGGCGAGCGTGCGGGCGTAGGATTTGCCGAAGTGCTCGATATCGGAGAGCACCAACCCGGCTTTGCCGACCGCCTTTGCCAGGACCGTATCGGAGGGCAGGAAGCCACCGGGGAAAACATATTTCTGGATGAAATCCGTCTTCCGGCGATAGTCCTCGAACCGCTTGTCTTCGATCGAAATGATCTGCAGCACGGCACGACCACCCGGCTTGAGGCAGCGTTTCAGGGTATCGAAATAGGACGGCCAATAGGCCTCGCCGACCGCTTCGAACATTTCGATCGAGACGATACGATCGAATGAGCCCTCAAGGTCCCGATAATCCTGGAGGCGGAGATCGATCCGCTCAGCCTTGCCGCTGTCATAGGCAGCCGCTTTCGCCCAGCTGAGCTGCGAAGGCGAAAGCGTGATGCCGGTGACCTTCGCATCTGCCTCGGTTGCGAGGTCAGCCGCAAGCGCGCCCCAGCCGCAGCCGATTTCGAGCACGGTTTCGCCGCCGGCGAGAGCGAGTTTCTCGCGCACCCTTTCGAGCTTCAGCGCCTGTGCGGCCTCGAGAGTGGGCGTCGTCGCGTCCCAGATTGCGGACGAATACAGCATGGAAGGGCCGAGCCACTGCTTGTAGAAATCGTTGCCGAGATCGTAATGCGCCTCGATATTGCGGCGGCTGCCGCGGCGGGTATTGGCATGGAACAGGTGACCGAGGCGGTTGAGGATCCGGCCAAACGGCGAGCCCTCGATCGCTGACGCGAGAACCTCGGTGTTGCGGGCGGCGAAGCGGATCAGAGCGGTCAGATCGGGCGTCGTCCAGTCACCCTCGATAAAACCTTCGGCAAAGCCGATATCGCCGCCGATCACCAGCCGGCGCAGCATGCGCCAACGATGCATGACGATCACCGCTTCCGGGCCGGGCTCAGTGCCGGTCTTGTCGATCACGGCGCCGGAGGGAAGCGTCACGCGCAGGCGACCATAGCGCAGACCGGCAAGCAGGCGACCGATCATGCGGACGCCAAAACCGCCGCTGCGGCTCTCGGTTTCCATCGCAGCCGGTGAAAAATCGTCGAGCTGACTCATCGCGCTTGGCTTCCCCCGATTTCGGAAATTGGAACAACAGAAACAGGCTCCGCAGGCGGAGCGGGGCGACCACGCAGCCGAACGCCCTTGAGCCAGAGCTTCAGCGCCTCCCAATGGATCCCCCCGATCACGCGCGCGGTAAGAAAAGGTATCGTGAAAAATGCCTTAAGCAAAGCGGAATCAGTCAGTTCGGTGCGGCGTGCAAGATGCCGCGCTGTGAGCAGCAAGCCCTGATCATCAAAGACATCGATGCGGATCGACAGCCGCTCGCCGGGCGGCGAGACGGTGAACAGATAATGGAGCTGCATATCCATGAAAGGCGAAACATAGAAGGCTTTATCGCAGTCTTGGACGATCTCGCCGGTCTGCCCCGGCGCAACCGGGATCATATAGGCGTGACGCTGGCCAAATGTGTTGTCGACCTCCCAGAGAATGGCGGCGAGTTCGCCGCTCTTGCAGTAGCAGAAGAAGGTGCTGAGCGGATTGAAAGCCCAGCCGAGCAGGCGCGGCATGGTGAGCAGGCGGATCGGGCCGCCATCCGCTGCGATTCCGGCGGCGTGCATGGCCTGCTCCACCTGACCCCGAAGATTCACGCCGGACCGGTCGCCGCGATCGCGGCGGTAAAAGGAGAACAGGTTGAAGCGGTCGACCGAGAACCAGCGCAGACGCCGGCCGAGATCGTCCAGTTCGTCCAGGTCGAGAAGCAGCGAATAGATGCGATAGGAAAGCTTGTGCACCTTCGGCCGCGCGCGCGCATGCGTCACATGCCCTGGAAACAGCGCCGATGCCAGAGCGTCGCTCATGCGAGCGCCTCCGTGCCGGCCGGATAGACGACCGGCTTGCGGACGATGCGGGCATTCTCCGCCGCAACCTGCCAGGGCCGGCTGAGGCCGCCCAGGTCCTCGGCGACCGCCAGCCCCGCCTGCAGCCCATCCTCATGGAAGCCCGAGCCGAAATGGGCGCCGCAGAACCAGGTGTTGCGGCGGCCCTGCAGCGACCAGAGTTCGTGCTGCGCCCGCTCGGTGGCGAGGTCGAAGATCGGATGCTCGTAGATTTGGCGGCGGATCACCGTTTCCTCCGATGGAGCCCGGCAAGGATTGAGCGTCACGAAAGTCGGCGGCGCCGAGCCCAGCGGCTGCAATCTGTTCATCCAATAGGTCACCGAGGGCTGGCAGAAGCCCGCCGCGCCGTCGTGCAGATAGTTCCAGCTCGACCAAGCGGCGCGGCGCTTCGGCATCAGCCTTCTGTCACTGTGCAGGATGGCTTCGTTGCGTGAATAGCGGAAGGCACCGAGGACACGGTGTTCCTCTTCTGTCGCGTCTTTCAACATGCGCAGCGCCTGGTCGGCGTGGGTGGCAATGACGACATCGTCGAAACGCCTGATCATGCCGTGCGCATCGGTGATTTCGACGCAATCCATACCGCGGCGGACCGCCTGGATCGGGGTGGATGTGTGGATGCGATCGGCGAAACGCGCCGTGAGGCGGCTCACATATTGCCGGCTGCCGCCGCGCACCGTGCGCCAGAGCGGCCGGTTCCACAGATTGAGCAGGCCATGATTGCCGCAGAAGCGCACGAAATTGGCGGCCGGATAGTCACCCACCTGCATGGCCGGCGTCGACCAGATCGCCGCCGCCATCGGATAGAGATGATCGTCGCGGAAGGCGCGGCCATAGCCGTTATGCGCGAGATATTCATCAAGTGACAGGTCGCCCATGACCGGCAGGTCGCGTGGCGCATTGCGATAGAAGCGCAAGACGTCGCGCATCAAAGACCAGAAGCGCGGATTGGCGAGGTTGGAGGCCTGCGCCAGAAGGCCGAAGCCGGTGCCGCCGGAATATTCGAAAGCGCCGTCGCCCATCGACACCGAAAACGACATGCTGGACGCCGCCGTCGGCACATCGAGTGTACGAAACAATGCTGTCAGATTGGGATAGGTCATCTCGTTATAGACGATGAAGCCGGTGTCGACGGCGATCCGGCCCGCCGGGCTGTCGAACTCCACGGTGTTGCTGTGGCCACCGACGCGGTCTGCGGCTTCGAACACTGTGACATCGTGACGTTCGGAGAGGAGCCATGCCGCCGACAGTCCGGAAATGCCGGTGCCGATCACGGCGATATTCAGCGGACGGCTGCCCCCAAGCCGGTCATGATAGCCCATGCTCCACTCCCATTTTTCGCGGAGCTGCAGATGTTTATCGCTCCTATCGATGCATACGGACAGGGTGCGCACTTGGTTTCACCGAGACAGTAAAAAGTTTCCTATATTTATTTTTGCGGCGGTAGAACTGTATGCGCCAATGCCGCGTAGCAATGTCAGCGCAATCGAAACGGAGCCGCCGTGAGCATCCTCGTCCTGATCAGCTTCGCGATCGGTCTCAGTCTTGCAATGGCGCTGGCCTGGGCGATCCAGCGCCTGACAGGGATGAGCGGCTGGATCGACACGCTCTGGTCCTTTGCCGTCGGCGTCGGCGGCGTGGCGGCGGCATTGCTGGGCGAAGGCGACCATCAGCGGCGTATGGTCATCCTGGTGCTTGTCATCCTCTGGTCCGGACGGCTCGGCAGCCATATCGGCATCCGCACGCGCGGCGGCGGCGAAGACCCACGCTATGCCGACCTGATCAAGCAATGGGGTGCCACCGCGGCTGTCAGGCTTTTCCTGTTCCTGCAGGTGCAGGCTGCGGCTTCCTTCGTGCTGGTGCTGGCGGTCTATTGCGCGGCGAGCAATCCGGCACCATTTGCGACCGGGTTCGACCTGCTGGCGATGATTGTCGGGGTTGGCGCGCTGATCGGCGAGGCAATCGCCGACCGGCAGCTCGCCCGCTTCCGCCGCAGTGCCCAGGGCAAGGTCGGCGTCTGCGAGATCGGCCTCTGGGCCTATTCCCGCCATCCCAACTATTTCTTCGAATGGCTGTTCTGGTGTGTCTGGCCGCTCTTGGCCATCAGCAGCCAGTTCCTCTGGGGCTGGCTCACACTGCTTGCGCCCCTCCAGATGTACGGGCTGCTGGTCTATGGCTCGGGCATTCCGCCACTTGAAAAGCACATGCTCGAAACGCGCGGTGACCGGTTCCGCTCGCTGCAGCGGCGGGTCAATGCATTTTTTCCAGGGCCGCGACGTTCCGGCGTCGTCAAGAAGAAGGGGACTGGCCGATGAACATGCTGGCTTTCGCAATCAATGCCGCCGAGCGCACGCCGATGCCGGATAGCCTGACCCTGGCCGGCATAGATTTCCTGTGCGGGCGAACGAAACGCCGGCTGGAAGAGGTGCCGGAGACGGCGGAGGCAGCTTTCGTGCTCGGCATGCAAGACTATCCGGTCGCCACCCATACCGACGATGCCAATGCGCAGCATTACGAACTGCCGCCGGAATTTTTCGCGGCGATCCTGGGGCCGCAGCGCAAATATTCCTGCTGCTTCTATGCTACGGACGCAACGTCGCTCGCCGAGGCGGAAAATATCGCGCTCGCGGAAACCACGCGGCACGCGCAGCTCAGCGACGGCCAGACGATCCTCGAACTCGGCTGCGGCTGGGGTTCGCTGTCGCTCTACATGGCCGAGCGTTTTCCGCATGCGCGCATCACCGCCGTGTCCAACTCGGCCTCGCAACGGGCTCACATCGAGGAACAGGCACATCTGCGCGGCCTGGCCAATCTCAAGATCATGACCGCCGACATGAACACGTTCTCGACCGACGAGCGGCATGACCGCGTGGTCTCGGTCGAAATGTTCGAGCATATGTCGAACTGGCGGCTGTTGCTCGAACGGGCGCACGGCTGGCTGAAAGATGACGGCAAACTGTTCCTGCACGTCTTCACCCATCGCAACCGCTCCTATCGTTTCGACCACAAGGATCAAAGCGACTGGATCGCGCAGCATTTCTTCACCGGCGGCATCATGCCGGCGCATGACCTGCCCAGCCGGTTTCCAGACCTGTTTGCCGTCGAAAGCGAATGGCGCTGGTCCGGCGTCAATTACCGCCGCACGGCGCTGGACTGGCTGGAGAATTTGGACAGGGAGAGTGAACGCGTCGATGCGATCCTGAAACAGGTCTATGGCAGCGACGCAAGCCTCTGGCGCCGACGCTGGCGGCTGTTCTTCCTAGCCACTGCCGGGCTCTTCGGCCATGACCATGGCGAGATCTGGGGTGTCGGTCATTATCTATTGGCGCCGGCAGGGGCGGCGGAGTGACATGGCTGCCACGCCTCGGCCGACCGATCCGCTGACAGCCGCCTCCGTGACTGTGGCGTGGGTGATCCTGCTCAACAAGCCGTTCTAC